>NZ_VNIB01000033.1 GCF_008124615.1 Geothermobacter ehrlichii | reverse complement strand
AACCTGGTGCTGATGGAAGGCGAGTTCCCGGGCGAGGAAGTGCAGAAGGCGGTCGAGCAGACCGAAGTCAACGGCAACCCCCTCGGCATGGCGCCGGCGACCCGCGCCGACTGGGTCGAAGGGCTCGATGTCGCCGATTTCAGCAAGGGCGAAAGCGCCGACATTCTCTACTTCGTCGGCTGCTATGCCTCTTTCGACAAGCGCAACCAGAAGATCGCCCGCAGCTTCATTCAGCTGCTCACGGCCGCCGGCGTCCGGGTCGGCATCCTCGGCAAGGAAGAGAAGTGCTGCGGCGAGCCGGTGCGCAAGATCGGCAACGAGTATCTCTATCAGATGCTGGCTGCCGAGAATATCGAGCAGATCCGGGCCACCGGTGTGCAGAAGATCGTCACCGCCTGCCCGCACTGCTTCAACACCCTGGCCAAGGACTATGCTGATCTCGGTCTGGAGCTGCCGGTCGAGCACGCCAACACCCTGCTGGCCGGCCTGCTCGCCGAAGGCCGCCTGAAGCTCCGGCCGGAGCCTCTTGACTGCACCTATCACGATTCCTGCTACCTCGGGCGCTACAACGACCTGTACGAAGCGCCCCGTCAGTTGCTGACCGCCGCCGGCGCCAGAGTCGTCGAAATGAATAACAACAGGGTCGAAAGCTATTGTTGCGGCGCCGGCGGCGGTCGCATCCTCGCCGAGGAGAAACTGGGCGAGCGCATCAACCAGAAACGGGCCCGCATGGCGGCCGAGACCGGCGCCGGAACCCTGGTCTCCAGCTGTCCTTTCTGCATGACCATGTTCGAGGACGGCATCAAGGGCGCCGAACTCGAAGAGGCGCTGAAGCCGAAGGACCTGCTGGAAGTGCTGGCGGAACGTATTGCAAGCTGACAGATGATCTCGCGCAGAGACGCGAAGAGCGCAGAGCCCGTCTTGGTACTGAGGCGGACTGTTTTCTCTGCGTCTTGAGTGGGCAAAGCGAACGGGCGCGAGGAAATTCTGGGTGTTGCCTGCGTCGGAAGTGAAATCAAGAACCATAATCCGGAGGAAGCAATGAACATTCTGGTCTGCATCAAGCAGGTTCCGGACATGGAGTCGCGGTTCAAGGTGGCGGCGAACGGGACCTGGATCGAAGAGAGCGATCTGGC
>NZ_VNIB01000032.1 GCF_008124615.1 Geothermobacter ehrlichii | reverse complement strand
GAGAGCGCCAAGACCCGCGAGCTGACGCGTAAGCAGCAGGCCGAGCAGATCGCCAAGGCCAAGGCGGCCGGCATCGAGTTCTTCCAGCTGCCGGCAACAGAGAAGGCTAGGCTGATCGAGCTGGCGGCGCCGATCTACGAGAAGTGGGGCAAGAAGATCGGTCCCGACTACCTGGCCAGGGTGCGCGCCAAACTTGGCAACTGAGTCGAGAGTTTCCGGCTGACTGATTTGCGGGGTCGGAGAACTCGTGTCTCCGACCCCTTTTTCATCGAGGTGGACGATGTTGAAAAAAACCTTTCAGGTTGTCGATCGGGTCTTCCGGTGGTTCGAGGAATGGTCGCTCTTCATCGCGGTCATGGTCGCCCTCTGCGTCGCCCTGGCCAACGTGATCTTGCGCAAGGCGACGGCCGACGTCAATCTGTACTGGTCGGACGAGGTGGTACGCAAGACGATCTACTTTTCGACCTACATCGGATGCATCGCCGCCGTGCGCGGCCGCTCGCTGATCCGCATCGACGCGCTGCCGCAGATCTTTCCGAAGCTGAAGATGTCCCTGACGATGATCGCCAACCTGGCGGTGCTCGTCTTTTCGGTGCTGATGGTCTGGCTCGGCTGGCAGATGACCGTGCTGATGTACGAGGACGAGTTCGCCAAGACCGCCTCGCTGCAGATTCCGGAGTGGATCTTCTACGCGGTGCTGCCGCTGATGGGGGCGATGATGTTCATCCGCACCCTGATCGTCATGGTCGAAGACTGGAAGGAATTCACGACGGGGTAAGGACGACGGGCGTTTCCGCGGTCCCCGCCTCCGCATGGTGTTGTCATGGACAGTAATTACCTGATCATCCTGTTTCTGCTGCTCGGCCTGCTGGCCTCGACGGTGCCGGTCTTTCTGGCGCTGTTCTTCACCGGCCTGGCCGGTCTGGTGCTGATGGTCGGCATCGACCCGCAGATCGCCATCGAAGTCCTCTACCGCAGCATGGACAAGTTCGCCCTGGTGGTGGTCCTCTTCTTCATCCTCTGCGGCAACGTCATGACCACCGGCAGCATCGTCCAGAAGCTGATCAAGACCGCCAACACCCTGGTCGGCTTTCTGCCCGGCGGCCTGGCCATGGCCGGGATTCTGGCCTGCGGCTTCTTCGGCGCCATCTCCGGCTCCACTGTCGCCACCGTTGTCGCCATCGGCGGCTTCATGATTCCGGCTTTGATCGAGCACGGCTACGACGA
>NZ_VNIB01000031.1 GCF_008124615.1 Geothermobacter ehrlichii | reverse complement strand
GCGGAAGCCTGGGCTTCCTTGGCCAGGTGCATGCTTTCCTGGGCCTCGTCCACTATCTTGAAGCCGTCGGCCTTGCCGGTCACGATGTTCCAGAGTAGGGTCAGCAGGCGGATGGCCATCAGCACCATGCCGATGACGATGATGCTGTGGGCGACCCATTTCGGAATCGGCATGTCCTCCAGCTCGATGCCGATCATGTGCATCTTCTTCAGGTAGATCCAGCCGCCGTAGGTGAACAGGCCGGTGTAGACCAGGCAGGCGACGACGGCGATGCCGCTGACGAAGCGGCGCACTCCGGAGGGAAGAATCCGGACCAGGGCGTCGACGCCGATGTGCGAACCGACCTTGATGCCGTAGGATGCGCCGAACAGGACCATCCAGGCCGAGATGTGCAACGTCGCCTCCTCGGCCCACATCAGCCCGGTGCCGAAGCCGAACCTGAGAACCACCTCCATGAAAACCAGCAGGGTCATGGCCGCCAGAAGAACCGAGATGACGGCTTCTTCCAGGCCATTGATCATTCGGGTGAGCATTGTCAGAACCTCACAGGCAACCGCGCAATTGAATGGTTGAAGGGCCGCGGACCCCGATGACGGGGTCCGCGGAAGTGTCAGGACAACAGTGCTGGATCAGTTGGAGGAGACGGCGGCCTCGATGTAGTCTTTGCCGATTTCGTCCTTGAACTGCTTCCAGACCGGCTTCATGGCGTCGACCCACTGCTGACGCTCGGCGTCGGTCAGGGTGATGATTTCGGAGCGGCCCGAATCGATGATCTTCTGCCGGTCCTCGATCGCCTTCTTGAAGGAGACTTCGTTGCCGAAGGCGATGGCCTCGTCCAGGGCCTTCTTCAGCTCGGTGCGGATCTCGTCAGGCAGGCCCATCCAGAACTCGACCGAGGTGACGACCAGATAGTCGATAAGGCCGTGGTTCGACTCGGTGATATAGGGCTGCACTTCGTAGAATTTCTTCGAATAGATGTTGGACCAGGTGTTTTCCTGGCCGTCGATGGCCTTGGTCTGCAGCAGAGTGAAGACCTCGGAGAAGGGTTTCTTCAGCGGAATGGCGCCGACAGCCTTGAACTGGGCGGCGAGCACGTCGGAGCTCTGGATACGGAATTTTTTGCCCTTGGCGTCAGCCGGAACGCGCAGCGGCGAGTTGGCCGACAGCTGCTTCATGCCGTTGTGCAGGTAGCCGAGACCGATCAGCCCCTTGTTCTTCATGGCCATCAGCAGTTCCTGGCCTTTGGCGCTCTTCTGGAAACGCTCGACGGCGGCCATGTCCTTGAACAGGAA
>NZ_VNIB01000030.1 GCF_008124615.1 Geothermobacter ehrlichii | reverse complement strand
AAAGGTTCATCGTAGATTTCCGGGGAACGCGGCGCGGATTTTAAGGAAGAAGTAAGCCTCGTCTCGGAAACCATAAGCCATTCGCTTGATGACCTTGATCCTGTTATTGATCCCCTCCAGCACACTGGTGTGCAAAGGGTGTCGGCAATGAGCCAGGATGCCTGACAGATATGGCTTGAGCCGCCGAGCAAAGCGCATCAAAGGCTCGATCCCGCTCTCCATCGCCCGCCGATACCAGGCCTCCCAGCGACTTCGGGCCTCCGTCTCCTCGCGGGTTCGCCATAGCTCTTTGAGATCTTCCTTGAGCACATAGACGGTCATCAAGGACTCGTTGGCCGCGAGCAGCTCGTCCAAACGGACCTGTTGTTCGGAAGTCTTCAGGTTCTCCCGATTGCGCAACAGCAACCAACGCGACGATTTGACCACCTGGCGTGCTCGTTTGTCTTGACGCAGCCGGTTGGCCTCGTCCACCCGTACCCGGTCCATAACCTCCCGGCCATACTTGGCTACCACATGGAACAGGTCGTAGACCACTTCTGCATTCGGGCACCAGGCACGCACTTCCAAGTCATAGGCCGCGTTCATGTCCATCACCACCGCCCGGATGTTTCGGCGTACCTGCTCGCTCAAGGCCGCAAAAAAGGGACGCACCGCCTCCCGACTGTGACCCGCCCCTACCCATAGGACTTCCCGGCGCAGCGGCTCCACGATCACCGTGGCATAGCGGTGCCCCTTATGGAGGGCAAACTCATCCATGCCTAGATACCGGACCCCGGTGAGGTCCACCGTACCTACTGTCCGCTCCAGCATCTGTTTGTCGATAGCCTTTACCGTGTGCCAAGCCAACCCGTAAAACGCCGCTACCTGTTTGAGCGGCATCATTTGGCACAGTCGACCCACCGCCTCTTCCAGTCGCCGTGTCACCCGCCGGTAGGGCCTCACCCACTCCAGGTCCTCCAGCTGGGGGCCACCGCAACGCTCACACCATTGACGTCGCCGGGGGACAATCAGCACAACGTCCCAGTCGAACATGGGCAAGTCCCGGATCCGTCGAATCGCTGTGTCGTGGACCTGGGTGCTCGTTGACCCACAGCGGTTACAACGCATCCGCTTGCGGGTTGGCTCCAACCGAATGATGACCTTGCCGCGTCCGCCCCAACCCTCGCCAGGGCGGTAGTCCACATCTACTACCCGGTAACCCGTCCAGCCTCCCAGCTTCGTCAACATCTTGCGATCGAACATCGTCTCCTCCGATTCATCTACATGCGGAGGAAACATACAACCATCTATGGTTCGCTACAACTCCACGGAAATCGACGAAGAACC
>NZ_VNIB01000029.1 GCF_008124615.1 Geothermobacter ehrlichii | reverse complement strand
GGGGTCACCCATTAAAAAGACACCGGTCAATTGAAAAAACGACTCCCGCGCGAGAGATTTAGCCTTTCTCGCCTTTGATCGTGACCACCGGTCACGATGCGCTATCCGCTGCTCAACTTATGCCGTTATTTCGCTTCGTTTCAGTGTCAGTCCTTGACTGCACCAGTCACCCATCAGGATCAAGGCTGGATCAGCTTGCATAGTTGCCACTGAATGCCCCTTCCGCTCTTGGCGGTCCAGAAAATTTTCGGTTCCATGCCGTGTCCAATGGTTGTTGACAGGTTTTGTGGTTGTGAGCCAGCCCCTGCGTGGCTCACGGCATGGGCAGTCAAGAAGCCGATAGCGCTTAAGGTGCGGATGGAGCGGTTGACCAATCAGGCCTTCTGGTTCTGCCAACCCCAATCCCGGTTCCCCGCTCCAGCCAACCGGTTATGTGAACAGTTTTTCCGGCATGAATGGCACCTGATCACGCATCACATAGTAGGCAGCCCGAACCAGTTTGTGCGCCAAGGCGCCATGGGCCACCATGGTCTGGGCCTTTTGCCGTTTGCGATTGTAGAAGGCCCGTGCCTGCGGATCGAAGCGACGGGCCAATTCGGCCGCTTCGGAAAACGCCCAGGCTAGATACTTATTGCCATTTTTGGCGTTGCCACGCCCTTTTGTTTTGCCGTTGCTACTCCAACGACTGGAGACCTTGCGACAGTAGGAAGCGTAGTTGCCGACCTTGGCAAAGCGCTCGATGCGGCCGGTTTCCAGCATGATGGTCAGTGCCAGAATCTTGCCGATCCCCGGAATGGTCAGCAGATACCGATAGGGGCCTTCCACATCGATGCGGCTCTCCACCACGCGCTCGATCCGCCGGATCTGTCGGGTAAAAAAGTCGATGCCCTCCTTGCTCACCACGCCGGCCAAGGCCAGATCCTCGTTGTCGGTCAACAGGGGGCTGATACACTCATCACGGAATCGCTTGATTTCATGGGCTTTGAGCCGCACTCCGCTATTGCGGGTGACAATGTTCTGCAGGCTGATGATCAGCGAGGTCCGAAGCCGCACCAGATGTCCTCTTTTGCGCAACAGATCGCGTATCGGCCTCGTTTCTTTCGGATAGATGTAACCTTCGGGCAAAATATTCAAGCGCAGCATCTCGGCCAACCAGAAAGCATCGTGCGTATCGTCGACATGCTTGATTCCCTTGTACATCTGGATAGCCGCAGGATTGGCCAGATGAACCCTGTACCCTTCCGCCATCAACAGATCGACCAGCCAGTACCAATTGTAAGTCGATTCGACCACGATTCCAGCCAGGTTTTGCCGATAAGGCTGGAGCGTTTGGAGAATCCGTTCCGGCTCGTTGTCCAACTTCTTCTTGAAAATTCGTTTTCCGCTCTCGTCGATGATTCCAAGATGACAGTTGTTTGAATGCAGATCAAAACCCGAGTACAGTTGCATAAGGCACCTCCTGAATAGGGGTTTGTGTGATCTTCCTAGCCTACCAGGATCGGCCTGGTAGGCAGGAGGTGCCTTTTTAGAGGATTATCAGG
>NZ_VNIB01000028.1 GCF_008124615.1 Geothermobacter ehrlichii | reverse complement strand
GAACAACAGGCCGAGAAAGTGCCTCGGCTACCGGACGCCCCAGGAAGTGTTCGATGAAGCCAGGGGTGGTGCACTTGCAAATTGAATCCACCCCGCAACCTGGACCGGAAGACGTTGTGGCATCAACTTTTTCTGTGCACAAGCTTATAAAAAAGCGCAGCCGCAAAAATTGCCGCCGCGCTTTTTTATCTCTGTGGATTCTGAAAACCCCGTCTTTGTAAGAATAAGTGAAAAAAGCAAAATACTAAAGACCGCTGCCAATATTGCAACTTACATTGCGTGTTTATAGATCTGGATCATTTCCTCTTTTGTTGCTTTGCGCGGATTGGTTAAACCACACGCATCTTTCATGGCATTTTCCGCCAATATGGGCAAGTCTTCTTCCTTTACGCCCATTTCTTTTAAACCGGATGGAATGCCGATATCTCTGGACAGTCTCTGAATGGCTTCCAGCGCTTTGTCAGCGGCTTCCATCGTCGGTAAGCCTTCCACATTTTCGCCCATCGCAATGGCAATATCCACAAAGCGTTCCGGGCAGGCAGTCATGTTAAAGCGTTCCACATGTGGCAGCAATACCGCATTGCATACGCCGTGGGGCAGATCATAAAAACCGCCTAATTGGTGGGCCATGGCATGCACATGGCCCAGGCTGGCATTATTAAAGGCCATTCCGGCCAGAAATTCAGCATACGCCATCTTATCCCGCGCTTCCAGATCTTCGCCATTTGCCACCGCCAAACGCAAATACTGGCTGATCAGTTCGATGGCTTTCAGCGCCGCAGAATCCGTCAGCGGTGTGGCGATGGTGGAAACATACGCCTCTACCGCGTGAGTTAGCGCATCCATTCCGGTGGCAGCGGTTAGAGCGGCCGGCATGCTCACCATTAATTCCGGATCGTTGATGGATACATTGGGTGTGACGTGCCAGTCAACAATCGCCATTTTAACATGGCGGTCGGTATCGGTAATGATGGTAAAGCGGGTCATCTCGCTGGCTGTTCCAGCCGTGGTATTGACTGCAATAAAGGGCGGCATGGGTTTTTCCGACTTATCCAAACCTTCATAATCTTTGATTGAACCGCCGTTGGTGACGACAAGCCCAATTCCTTTGGCGCAATCAATGGGGCTGCCGCCGCCTACCGCAATGATGACATTGCATTTTTCCTTTTTGTAAAGGGCAATGCCTTCATCCACATTTTCTACCGTGGGGTTCGGCTGAGCGCCATCGTAAATGACAGCATCAATTCCGCTTGCCTCTAACAACTTTGTCACCTTTTCGACAATACTGGTAGTCATTAATGGTTTATCGGTTACCACCAACGCTTTCGAGCCACCCAGGATTTTGGCCTGTTTTCCCACTTCGGCAACCGATCCAGCACCCATTAGGTTAACGGTTGGCATGAAATAACTGTACATAATTGTATCTCCTTTTGGTTGTTGTTTGGTTAAACACTCATCTCGCCTAACGTTGAGCTAAACGGCGACGTCGCGAAGGTACGGCCAGCAGAGACTTATTAGTGATGCACCGGCGTTTGTTTGGTCCGACTTGAGTGCCGGGCTATGTGCCATTTTTGAAAGGAGTGCCAGCGGCAGAAACAATGTCAACAAAATCTGTGGGAGATATTCTTGGCATAATTTTTCTCCTTTGTTTGGCACATAACGGGTGCGGACCAGTGGCGGCGTTGAGACTGACCAGCCGACCACTGACCCTGTCAGTGTACCACCGCTGTGTATTCCGTCCACTGCATTAGCTGGCTGTAAGATGCCGCGGGGATAGGCAAGCGGCACGATCTTCAGCCGGATCGCCGGGTCATGGGCGGGCCGCCCACCTTCGTCGTTGTTGACCTTGGAATCAAAGATACTCGGGTCGCGTTGGTGATCGACCAGGTAGTGGATGGTGTGCTCAAAAGTGCCGGGGAGGATCTGGTCCTCAAAGGCAGCCGGCAGAAGAACGGTCTGATTGTAAGTGTGCTCGATGAAACGGGCAGGGAAGAAAAGGGGTCGTGCTTGACAAATTGACAAAAGCGCCTTTTCCGCAATTGAGGTGGAACCTGCCGCTGGTCATTCCAGGGGCAACAACGGGGTCACCCATTAAAAAGACACCGGTCAATTGAAAAAACGACTCCCGCGCGAGAGATTTAGCCTTTCTCGCCTTTGATCGTGACCACCGGTCAC
>NZ_VNIB01000027.1 GCF_008124615.1 Geothermobacter ehrlichii | reverse complement strand
TGTTCTCGGCGACGACGTGCGAGAACTTGATGACGATGGGAGCTGCCATGGAGACGGTCGAGGTGACCACCAGGGCCAGGGCGGCAAACAGGGTGGCGAACAACAGCTTGCTTTTCATGTCTTTCCTCTCCTCTTTTGAAATAAGTAAATGGGTTGGAATGAAGTTGCTGCCCTCATGGCAACAACTTGAGCATGGTTTCCACCTAAAATGGACATTGCTTCTCTACAAAGTTTCCGGATGAAAACTGGTATAATGTCAGAGTTGTTCAGTTATTTTTTTGCACAATGTCACCTTGGCTTGACTTGTCTGATTTTTCCTGAAGACCTTTTGTTCTATCGAGGTGCCGCTTCCACCAACCGGAGAAGTCTCCCTCCCGCCTACAAGGCGACACCTTCCGTTGACAGATCGTGCCGGCCTTTAGCGATCTAATCTCCTTTGCCGTCAACACGGCAGCTTACAACGCGCAGCTTATCCTCAGCCTGGTCTATGCCCAGCTTGGTGGTTCTCTTCGAGATTCGGAGAACAAACTGCTTCTCTTCGACCTGCCACTGTCCCCCGGTCCATGACACATGCCTGGCAATTCCCAATGAATCTTCAGCAACTTCTTTATTTCAAAGAGACGCACAAAACTAGTTGGAGACTGCTGAGCTTGCTTGAAGCTTTTTTAAACAGTATCCCGAATACAAGGCTGCCAATGGGTTATGAGCCAAAACTCTATCCTTGACCGCAAATGTTGTTACAGGCGCATCTGAGTATTTTGTAAAAAGCATATCGTGGCCAATACAAAGGCCAAGAATGATATTGATATCTGTCTGGTTTTTGTTAAGGATGAGCGCCTGCCCAATCGGATTACAGGTTGCCTCATAGCGATCCTGCTTAATGTGTGGCATGCCATAATCGTCTTTACTGATCCCACTGTTCTTACAGCAGATTGAAAAGACATTGAAATATTGAGAGAGTACCTTTACCAGGGTTTTTGCCTCTCTAGCCAACCCAACACACATGGCAATTCCCACCTTTTTGTATTCCATTTGCTGACAAAATCCAATCAGCTCTTCCAATCTGTTCCATTGCATATAATGCCGAGCTTCTATTTCAGCAGCAGTTTTGAGTATTTTAATAATATTAGGCTCGTCAAAAATCGTCCTAGACTTAATATTTATCTCAGAAAAATCGTTTTTTTTACTACAGTCATGGCCCTGGTAACATTTGCAAGCTACACATCCATTGCACTCAATCATTGCTGACACCTCCAATATTATTGTCTATTGCACTGATGATAGATTCGATCAAAATCCTCAGTCGACTCGCTCAGCTCTTTTTAATTTCGACAGTTCAATTAACCTCTTTGCCTTGGCAACAACCGGATAATCAACGAATTTGCCGTTAATTTCTATTGATGCGACACCTTTATTTTGTGCTTCCTCAAATGCCTTTATTACCTGGATGGCGTCCTCGATTTCCTCTGCACTTGGAGTAAACAATTGATTGATTGGCGAGATCTGCTTTGGATGAATGGCCAATTTGCCAAACATTCCCAACTGCTTAACTCGATTCAATTCAGTTTCGAGTCCAGCCGAATCTGCCAAGTCAGGAAATACTGTATCTACCGGAGGGAGCAAGCCAGCAGCTCGTGAAGCAACAACCAACTGAGAACGTGCATAAAGTAATTCCGTCCCAGTTTTTGAGTAGTCAGCACCAATATCCAGAGTGAAATCAATAGCACCAAAGGCCAGACGGGACACCCTGTCACTGCAGTCAGCAATGGCATAAGCATTCAAAATACCTTTTGCTGTTTCCACCAGAGGAATGAAGTCAACATTCGGCGGCAAGAGCCCCGCAACTGCTTTGACTACCGCTGGATCTTCTGCTTTGGGCAACATTATGCCGCCAACACCAGCATTTATTGCAGCAGCCAGGTCCGCCTTCGCCCATGACGTATCCCAGCTGTTGATTCTTATGTATGTCAGACATTGATGTTCTCCCCTGCCAACTATCTCGGCTGCAAGGGCTCGGGCTTTCTCTTTTTCAGAAACGGCCACAGCATCTTCGAGATCGAAAATAATTGCATCGGCCCCGACGGTAAGAGCTTTCTGCATTAGCTTGGAGTTGCTACCAGGCGCAAACAAGAAACTACGAATGATTTGCACGACTATCTCTCCATTAGAAAGCAACAATAAAACAAGACAGACTATGGGGCTGTCGCCCTTAATGCTTCGTTCATTTTAAAAACAATGTTTGCCAACCCCCCATCGAAAGAGGGCAGCAACTTACATGCCATCCCAGATGGTACGATTTAACTATTTGATTTTTATGAATATTTACGGCCTTCAACAAACTATGACAGGTTTATATTTTGCCCAGGCAAAACAATTGTGTTCAATTTCACAACACGCTGTTTAACTTCTTAACGAACCCCCTGTCGAGAATTAAGAAGACAGAATTAATCGCACAGACATCAGTTGAGGGCGAAGGAAAGCAGTCGGAGCGAGATGGCCCCATCTTTAGGACAGGCTGGCGGGGTTGCATTCCCACAAATTCACTTCTAGTGATTCAAAGTTCACCTCGCCTTCTCCTCCGCACCGGCAAACTGCTTCATGGCATAGGCCAGACTCATGTCGCCATGGACCGTCAATGGCTCTTTTTCGCCCCGGTCGAGAGTGATCGCCGACACCCGCCAGATGCCGAACCGGCGGAATTTCTCCGAGTCGACGGCGACCAATACCGGCCGAGCATCACATTGACTGGCCGCTAAGCAGCAAGACGAGTCCACTTTGAGGATGTCACCGACCAGCTTGGCGGCTTGCACTTCCCATGGCCGGGCTGCCAGCCGGCCTACCAGTGTAGCCAACCTGTTGAGCCCATTGACGTTTGACAGAACCTAAAAATTTTTCAGGCTGGAAAATCAACCACCGTTTGTCGTGCAGGAGATCCAGAACGGGGAAGCCTGCGCACCCTGTGAACGTCGGCATCTGGATCAGAGTCGCAACCGAAACCGAAAATCAGGCCCGTGGCGAATCCCCAAAGAGCCACGAGGCCCGCGCCCGCATGTACGCAGAGATCAAGGGCTGGCAGGTCGTGATGGCCCACAATTAACCAGAGGCCCTCAACAAAGCCGCTTACACCCCCCTGCACCTCAAATCAAAAAAGCCCAGGGCTATGTCCCTGGGCCGACAACATCAATACGTAATCACCTATCAGCTCACCTGCCTCGCGCACGAGACTCAAGCCACGCGACTAGACTTTCGGCAGGATAGGCAACCCTACCGTTCACGACAATCTTCCCTTCAGGACCTCGCCCACGCTAATCCTCATTCGCCAAATGCCTGGGCGTCACTATGCCACCAGAAAAGCGATATGGCCTTCCCCCGGCTTAGTGGACACCGGGTTAGGCTGCAAGTTTAAAATAGGCCGCTTCGTATTCAGCCGGGCTTTTGTAGCCCAGCGTTGAGT
>NZ_VNIB01000026.1 GCF_008124615.1 Geothermobacter ehrlichii | reverse complement strand
GTTGTTTGGTCGTGCTTTCAACACTACCAGAAGCCCCATCATGTCCTGTCTCTTAACCCACCTCGAAGGTGGTGCACTTATGAGTTGAATCTACCTTGCGGTACTGGACCCAAGGGGTCATGGACCCAAGGGGTCAGACTTGACAAACCTGCTTTCTGATTACCATTTCATCATATCCCGCAAACCTCTCACCCATTATCCCAGCCTCCCGAAACGCCTCGATGTAGGAAAGACACATCCATAGGAGCAAGAGCCGGGGCCAGATCTTGAATTATCAGTTTTTACAGCCCGAGCTTTTCCAACTTCCCATTGGCCAAAACCTGCAATACGTCGACGATAACAGCGACAACTATTTGAAATAAAAGGGGAGTGAGACTTAAAGACAGGTCGATTGGATGGTGCGTGGACATCCCCCTCCTGGATTCCCCGGCGTACTATAGAAAGCTGCTTGTCAGATTAGGAAAATTCTTAAGACATGTCAATTTTCTGGCAATAACGTGCCGCAAACAGCTCCGGGTCCTCCCGGAACGCCTCGATACAGGAAAGACAGATACACGCCTTGCGCTTCAGCTCCGGCGGAACCAGGTCAATCAAAGCGGCCGGAATTTCCACGTCGACGCACCAGCAGGGACCGGGATCGGCGTGCAGCCCGCAGTTGTTGTCTCCCTTGCAGATGGGGCAGATTGTTGGATCGACGCGCATCCCACTCATCCCTCGTCACTCATCCCTCGTCACTCATCCCTCGTCACTCATCCCTCGTCACTCATCCCTCGTCACTCATCCCTCGTCACTCATCCCTCGTCACTCATCCCTCGTCACCCTCCCGCGATGATCGGCAGCATCGTCACCTCGCTGCCGTTGGGCACGGGGGCTTCTTCCTCGCCGGAGAGGACCATCATACCGTCGATGGCGATGTTCCACGAAGGGTCGTCGAGCCGCTCCGCGGCTTCGGGCAGTTTCTCTCTCAGCGCCTGGCGCAGCTGTCGCAGGTTGTCGACCGGCCGGTCGATGACGACCACCCCTTCCGGCGCCCCGGGCAGCGGCTGCGGCAGCCGGACCCTGACGCTGAAGCCGGTGACCAGCTGCGACAGACGGGCGTGCCAGTCGGCGGCCGGGAGCCCTTCGCTGTTCAGGCCGCTCAAGTGGTAGAAGCGCTGCTTCAGCTCCTCGAACCGCTCGCGGTCGATCTTCTCTCCCTTGAAGGGCCCGACCTGAATCGGCTCTTCGAACCAGCGCTTCGGCAAGGTGTCGTCCCGCGCCCGCAGGCCGAGGCGGAAGTTGATCATCCGCTCCAGCCCGGTGATGTTGCGGCCGACCTCGTCCAGATCTGCGCCGGAAAGCTCAAGGCCGGCCAGCTCGCTGACCTGGCCGGCGAAATCCTCCAGGTCGGGGGTGGAGGGCGAATTGAACAGTTTGGTGTTGAAGCGGCACATGCCGACGGCGTCGCCGGCGGCGAAGGTGTTTTCGCAGCGCCGTACGGCGTATTCCTTGCCGTCGTAGGAAGTCGGCTCGGGCGAGACCTCGCCGCCGTAGAGGGCTGTCTTGAAGACCGGATCGTCGTTGATCCGGGCGTTGATCTCCAGGGTGGCGCGGTTGCGCAGATGGTCCATGCCGCGGGTGGCGACCGCCAGGCCGAGAGCGAAGGCCTTGAGGATGCGGGCGTCGTGGGGATCGGACTGAAACAGCCCCTTCGACGCCATGCAGTAGTCGAGGGCCTCGGCCGGATACCTGCCCATTTCGACCGCCCGGCTGGAGCAGGCGATGGTGTCGCCGAAGCCTTCGCGCTTCGCGATCATGAACAGCAGCTTTTCGATCACCGGATAGTTGCCCCAGGTCAGCTCGAGACCGCCGGTATCCTCCCGGTCGATGATGCCGCGCTGGTAGAGCTCCATCGCCCAGGCGATGGCGCTGCCGGTACTGGAGGCATCGAGGGCGAGGTCGTTGATGATGTTGTTCAGCCGCAGCACCTGCTCCGGCTCGCGGATGCCGATGTTGGGGCCGAACTTGCCGACGGTGATGTATTCCGGCCCTTCGCCCTTGTCGTAGCGGTCGAAGGCCCCGTCGTCATTGATGCCGTTGTAGGTGCGCTGCTTGCGGTGTTCGAGTCCGCTCTGCTCCCTGTCGTAGCTGGCGTTCCCGGTGAGGCCGGTCAGGGCGCTGGCGCCCCAGCCCCCCTTGCCGCCGGGCAGCATGTCGTTGTTGGCCCGGCAGCGGACGGCGCACTTGTAGCAGCCGCTCATGCCCGGCCGGTAGGGATCGAAGTTGTCGGCGTCGAGGCTGTCGTACCAGGTGGTCTCCTGGTTGTTTTTGGTGCCCATGGCGCCGAGCACCCGGCTCGGCTTGTAGAGGAAGGGCGTACCGACCTTCTTCAGGGCGTTCTGCACTACGCTGGCGGCGAGGGTCTTGCGGGCGATCTCGCGGTTGCCGGCGGTGAACGCCTCGGACAGTTCGACCCCGGGCGGCCTGCCCTGCAGCAGGATCGCCTTCAGGCGCAGGGCCCCCATCTTGGCGCCGCCGCCGCCCCGGCCCCAGATCGACTTGATGCCCCCCATGATGCCGCTGCACAGCACCAGGTTCTCGCCGGCGCTGCTGATCCGCGCCATGGCCATGTCCTTCTGCTCACGGCAGTCGAAATCGCGCTCGACGCGCTCGGTGAAGTCGAGGTTGTCCAGCCCGAGATAGGGCGTGGCGTCGACGAAATCGACCTCTTCGCCGCGAATGCGCAGCAGCGTCCACTGCCGGTGGCGGCCGTAAAGCACCAGGTGGTCGTAGCCCTGCAGTTTGAGAAAGGAAGGGAAGAAGTCGCCGGCGTTGCTGTCGAGGATCGCCCGGCTCTCCGGCGAAAGGCTGGTGACGTTGCCGCGGGTGGCCCCCGGCACCCGGCCGGTGAGGGTGCCGGCGCCGAAGATCAGCGGCACCTCGGGATCGAGCGGCTCCCTGCCGTCGGGGAGCAGGTTGTAGAGCAGAAACATGTTGCCGCCGCGGCCGCCGAGAAAGGCCCTGACCGCCTCCACCGGGAGGTAGGCGCGACGGATGTCGCGCCGCTCCAGGTCGACGAACAGCACCGCGCCCTGGCTCGGGTACTGCGGCCGGTCATGCATCCGGGCCAGCAGACGTTCAACCCGCTGTCTGATGTTCATATCGTCCTCATCATGAAATGGAATGCAAAACCGATAAATCCTTTTAAACCCCAAGGAAAAACAAAAGGTCGATCATCGCAGAGAAGATCAAGACCCCTTTGGGGGGGGGGGGGGCTGGACAGAACCCAGGTCTTGATTTTTTCCTTGTTATCTTCGCCCCAGCGCCTCCGCGCCAATACATTTTGGCGCTCTTGACTTTCTAGCGGCAGCCATCGGAATTTTTCTCCGCTTCGGCCTCGAAGTCTCCACTCCCTTCATGGCTGAGGAGTTTCGGGCTATGGCGGTGAAAGGTGGCCAGAATCTCCTCCAAGGGGACATCGTCATACACGCCCCGCTCACGGACATACTCCATGTGCCGACGCTGGTCGGCGTCGAAGGGATGGAAGATCGAATCCTCCCGGCCGTCGAACTCAAGCGGCCTGACCCTGAATCGGGTACAGAGCGCAAGATTGAAGGCCGGGGTTGCCTTCACCCAGCGGCCGTCGAGCAGTATCTCGGTATAAGCATGCCAGCGCATCAAATCCCCGCCGTTGAGTTCCCGCAGACGGGGTGTCGTGAGATGATTTCTGACATCGGCGAATCCGAGCCGTGCCGGAATGCCTGCCGACCGACAGCAGGCTGCCAGCAGGGAAGCCTTTGAAATACAGAAACCATAGCCTCTGGCCAGGACACTGCTGGCGCGATAGTTTTCCGGATCGGTAAAATCGAGATAGGGGGTATAGCGGATACCGTCCCGCACCGCATAATAGAGGTTGACGGCCGCCTCACGGTCGCCGGCAGCATCACCACTGGCGTTACGGGCAAAATCCCGAATCGCCTGGTGGTCGCTGTCGATGAATTCGGTTGGCTGGAGAAACTGCTCCTGCATGCCATTACCCCGATCAGAACAGCAGCATCGGGCATTTCACCTTGTGCATCACCGCGTTGGTGACCGAGCCGAACAGGATGTCGCTGACCTCCCCTCCCCCCTCGTGACGCGCCATCACCAGCAGGAAGATCTCTTCCTCGGCATCGATCTTCTTGATAACCGCCACCGGATCGCCGCTCTCGAGGCGCAGTTCCGGATTGAACCCGGCCTTGCGGAACCGTTCGGCCATCTGCTCGAGAAACCTCTGGCCGGCCTGGCGGGCCCGCTCGCGGATGCTGGCCAGATGCGCTTCCGGAATCCCCCGGTAGGAGAGCTTGTCCTCCAGCACATGCAGCAGGGTGACCCGGTCGGGAAACCGGGTTCGGTTGCCGAGAAAGCCGCTGACAGCCTTTTCTGTGGTTTCGGAGTCGTCAATCGGTATCAGAATCCGTGCGTTCATGGGCACCTCCTCAGAGGCAAGTATACCACCTGTCCCCTAGCCATAGACCAGCCTCGGCAGCAGCATCACCAGATCCGACCAGTAGGTCAGGACCATCAGGATGCCGATCTGGATCAGCAGAAACGGAATCACTGAACGCGACACGTACAGCAGGTTGCGGTCGACCGTCGCCCCAGAGATGTAGAGGCTGACCCCCAGCGGCGGCGTGCAGTAGCCGATCCCCAGGTTGATGGTCATCAGCAGTCCGAAGTGCATGGTGTCGATGCCGAACTTTGACAGCAGCGGCAGAAAGATCGGCGTCAGAATCAGCGTCGCCGAGATGATGTCCATGAACATGCCGATGATCAGCAGCAGGATGTTGACCGCCAGCAGAAAGATCCAGGGCGAGTCGATGTGGCTGACCACCGCCTCGGCGATCTGGTTCGGTATCTGCTCGAAGGTGAGGTACTCGCCGAACACCGAGGCCCCGGAGACGATCACCAGCAGCGTGGCCGAGGTCACCGCCGAGGAGACCACCACCCTCTTCACGTCGCGCAGCTTCAT
>NZ_VNIB01000025.1 GCF_008124615.1 Geothermobacter ehrlichii | reverse complement strand
TTCGGCATCGACACCATGCACTTCGGACTGCTGATGACCATCAACCTGGGGATCGGCTACTGCACGCCGCCGCTGGGGGTCAGCCTCTACATCTCCGGGGCGACGGTCGACCGCAACCTGCTGTACGTGTCGCGTTCGGTGATTCCGTTTCTGCTGATCCAGGTCGGCATCCTGATGGTCCTGACCTACTGGTCGGACCTGGTGCTGCTGCTGCCGAGACTGGTCTATGGCTAGGAGGGTGTCGACGATCACCTTTTCAGCCGGTATAGTTGGTGCCTGACTCCACACTCGATCGAGGTTGCCATGCACTCCTTCAACCGACTGAAAAACCGTCTGATCGCCCGTCTGATCACCCGCTTTCCGCGACTGGCCAGGAGGTTCATCAACAGTTATCGCCCCTGGGAGAGCGAAGGACAAATCCCCTGGACAGAGCCGCGCAAGCCCCTGCGCGACTGCCGTCTCGCCCTGGTCACCACCGCTGGGGTTCACCATGCGAACCAACCCGCCTTCGACATGCAGGACCCCGACGGCGATCCGAGCTGGCGGGAGCTGGACGGCGCGACCATCCGACACGACTTCCGCATCACCCACGACTACTACGACCACACCGACGCCGAAAAGGACCTGAACATCGTCCTGCCCCTCGACCGGCTGCAGGAATTCATCGACGAGGGGGTTCTCGGCAGCCTCAACCGTCGACACTTCGGTTTCATGGGGCACATCACCGGACGTCATATTCCGGCCCTGATCGAATTCAGTGCCCGGGAAATCGCCGACAGGCTCCGCTCGGACGCGGTCGACCTGGTTCTGCTCACCCCGGCCTGAGGAATCTGCAATCAGTCCGTGGGACTGATCCAGAGAGAGATCGAGCGGGCCGGCATCCCTACCATCGGAGTCACCATCGTCCGCGACTACACGGCCCGAGTCCGGCCGCCACGCAGCGTCTTTCTCAAGTGGCCCTTCGGTCACCCGCTGGGCGAGCCGGGCAACGTTCTCCAGCAGCGGGCCGTGCTCTTCGAGGCCTTTCGCGCCCTGTATGCCATCGCGCAACCGGGAACCATCGTCGATCTGCCATTCCGCTGGCGGCGGGAAAACTATGGCGATTATCGACCGCCGTCGCCACAAGAGCTTGCGCCGCGCAAAAATCAAACGGGCGGATCCTAGGATCCGCCCGTTCCTGCTTCTCACCTCGCCAGGCGATGTTTCATGGGCACCGGATGGCATGTCCGGTTTCGTCTCCGGCAGCATGATAGCGCACCTGGAGCAATGCGTCCGATGACGGCGGAACCATCAGGCGTCCTCGGAAGGAGCTCTCCCGGACGCCCCGCCGCTTGCTGGCCTGCATCCGTACTTTGCCCCGGACCAGCTCGCTCGCGCCGTCAGGAGAGCAGACCTGGATGTCGACATGCCCCGGCAGTCTGAAATCCTGTAACTTCCGCAGCTTGCCGACAACCACGAGACCGCCATCTTCCTCGATGAGAGTGATCTTGTGGATTGTTACCGGGCCGGAATTCAGGATTCTGACCGGCGGAATCGTCCGAGAGGCGGGAGGCTGCCGGAGGGCAGCACAGCCGCTCAACGTCATCAGGGCCATTGCCAGAAACAGCGGTTTCCATCTTTTCATCTGAACGCCTCTTTTTTTCATCGTCATCTCAGACAGCTCCTCCGCCGCGTTCGCCGGTGCTGATGCGCACCGCCATGTCGATGGTGCTCACATAGATTTTACCGTCTCCCTTGAGCCCTGTGTGGGCGGCCTTTTCGATCAGCGAGACGACCTCTTCGACCAGGGCGTCGCAGCAGAGGATCTCCAGCTTCAGCCCCGGCTGATAGTTGATCAGCTCATCGCCTCCTCCCTTCTTCCAGCCTACACCGACCCCCGGGTTTCGATGACGGTCATTCCGGTCAGCCCCGGCACCTTGCGCAGGGCCCGGGTCACGTCGGACAGCTTGTGTCGCTTGATGTAGGCACGAATCTCTTTCATGGAACCTCCTTTTCCACCTTGACGGCGAACCATTTGTAAAGGGCCGGCACGACCAGCAGGGTCAGCAGGGTCGAGGTCACCAGGCCGCCGATGACGACCGTCGCCAGGGGCCGCTGCACCTTGCTGCCGGTGCCACTGGCCAGGGCCATCGGCACCAGCCCGAGGCCGGCGGCGGTCGCGGTCATGATCACCGGCCGCAGACGCAGGCAGGCACCTTCGACCGCCGCCCGCATGACCTCGACACCGTTGCGCAGCAGCTGGTTGATGTAGGTCACCAGCACCATGCCGTTGGCCAGGGCAATGCCGAACAGGGCGATGAAACCGACCGACGCCGGCACCGAGAGATTCTGGCCGGCCAGCCAGAG
This sequence comes from Geothermobacter ehrlichii, assembly GCF_008124615.1. Taxonomy (NCBI): domain Bacteria; kingdom Pseudomonadati; phylum Thermodesulfobacteriota; class Desulfuromonadia; order Desulfuromonadales; family Geothermobacteraceae; genus Geothermobacter; species Geothermobacter ehrlichii. Next base: position 3,006 of record NZ_VNIB01000025.1, on the reverse strand, counting down.
ACCGATCACCCCGCCGACCAGGGCGAGCGGAATGTTGAGAAAGATGAGCAGCGAGTTGCGCAGCGAGTTGAACGAGGAGTAGAGCAGCAGAAAGACGATCAGCACCACCGCCTCGAGCAGTGCCTTGGTGACCGTGTTGACGCACTTGGCCACCAGGGTGGCCTGATCGTAGTAGGGAACGATCTTGATTCCTTCGGGCAGCACCTTGTTGATCTTCGCGATCTTGGCCTTGACGTCGCTGATCACCTGCGAGGTGTTGGTGCCGATCAGCTTGAGCACCATGCCGACAATCGCCTCGCCCTTGCCGTCCATGGTGGCCAGGCCGCGCCGGACCTCGCCGCCGATGACGATGTCGGCGACCTGGTCGAGGTAGACCGGGGTGCCGTCCTTGACCTTGAGCACGATCTTTTCCAGATCGTCCAGCTTCTCCGCCAGGCCGACGGAGCGGACGATGTATTCCTCGGAATTCTTCACCAGGAACTGGGCGCCGACGTTGGAGTTGTTGGCGCGGATGGTTTCGACCACCTCCTCCAGGGTCAGGTCGTAGCGCAGCAGGTCGGCCGGCCGGATCAGCACCTGGAACTGCTTGACCTCGCCGCCCAGGGAGAGGACCTCGGTCACGCCCGGCACGGTCTGGATGTTGAACTTGATCAGCCAGTCCTGGATCTCGCGCATCTGTTCGGGCGTGCGCCGGCCGGTCTCGTCCTCGACCACGTAGAAGAGGATCTGACCCAGTCCGGTGGTGATCGGACCCATCTCCGGCTCACCGAAACCCTCGGGGATCTCCTCCCGCGCCAGCTGCAGCCGCTCGCCGACCAGCTGGCGGGCGAAATAGATGTCGGTGCAGTCCTCGAAATAGATATTGACCACCGACAGGCCGAAATTGGAAACCGAGCGGATTTCCTTCAGGTTCGGCAGGCCGTTCATCGCCACCTCGACCGGATAGGTGACGTACTTTTCCACTTCCTCCGGAGCCAGTCCCTCGGTCTCGGTAAAGACCTGCACCAGCGCCGGCGTGACGTCGGGAAAGGCGTCGACCGGCAGGCGGTTATAGCTGTACCAGCCTGCGCCGATAACCAGGATTCCCAGCACGCACATCAACAGGCGGCTCTGCAGCACCAAACGTATGATTCTTTCCATGCCGACACCTCCGCCTAATGTCCGTGGCCGTCACCGAAAGCCCCCTTCGAAAGCTGCGCCTTGAGGGTGAAAGCTCCGGTACTGGCGTACTTCTCGCCGGCCTTCAGGCCGTTGACGATCTCCACCTGCAGTCCGTTCTGCCGACCGATGGTCACCGGACGCGGCTCGAAGCCGTCCTCGTCCAGAACAAAGACCACCGTCCTGCCCTCCAGGGTCTGCAGCGCGCTCTTCGGCACCAGCAGCGGCACCTCGGTGCTGTCCGTCGCCACCCTGGCGGTGATGAACATGCCGGGACGCAGATCCCCGTGCGGATTCGGCAGAACCGCCCGCGCCAGGGCGGTCCGGGTCTCCTCGCCGACCAGGGGGCCGACATAGGAAAGCGTTCTGCTCACCGTGGGAATGCCATGTCCGAGATCGATCACCACCTTCTGTCCCTTGCGCACCCTGGCCAGGTCCTTCTGGTAGACGTTGATGTCGGCCCAGACGGTGCTCAGATCGGCGACCACAAACGCTTCCGAGGTGTCACTCAGGGCTTCGCCGAGCGAGATGTGCTTCTGGATCACCGTGCCGTCGAACGGTGCCCGGACCTCGTAGCGGGTGTAGGTCTGTTCGGGATGTTGCGGCAGTTTTTTCAGGTAGATCTCGGACAGTCCCAGGGCGTGCAGTTTCTGCTCCGCCGAGCGCAGGTTGATCCGGGCCTCGGCCAGGGCCTGCCTGGCGTTGAGATATTCCTGCTCCGCCGAAATCTTCTTTTTCCACAGCCGTTCTTCTCGGCTGAAATTGGCCTGGGCCAGGGCTAGGCGCTCGCGGGCGGCCAGGTATTCGGCCTTGGCGTCGGCCAGTTCGCGACTTTCGAGAACCGCCATCACCTCGCCGGCCCTGACCCGGTCGCCGAGTTTCTTGCGCACCTCGCGCACGATGCCCGGCACCGGCGGGACGCTCATCGCGCCCGTCGTCGGCCGGTTGATAGACGGGATAACTCTGTCCCAGGGGGCTGCGCATTCCGGTCGTTTCCGCTGCCATTGCCGGCAGCGGCACGATCAGACACACCAACCCCCACGAGACTATGCGGCGAATGAACATAGACTGCTCCTGTCTGCCCGCCGGCTGGTGTTCCGGCGGGGCCTGTTTTGATTTGGCGATTGTGGAAGAAAGACGAATCGGTCGCCGGGCTCAGTTGACGGGCACCGGCGACGGGCCTTCACAGGGAAGCGAAGGCGGCAAGACGATCAATGTCGCAACACAACGGTTCTCAGGGCGACAAGGGCCCGGGAGACGGCGGGAGTCGAGCCCCGGGCTCTTTGCCGGGCGTGAATGAAACCCATGTATCGGCCGGCCGGCGGAAGGTATCGGTCCAGGCCGGCGGTGCCGGGACCTCTTTCGTGGACGGGGCTGTTCGCTGGTACGCGAGGTACAGAGGGACGAAGTCGCGGCAGGAGCCACGCAGTTGCAGCCAGCCCGGTCGTTCCGAGCTGCAATTGTCCGCAGAAATATTGACGAAACAGGCGTTTCCGGTTCCCGTCTTGACATGACCCCGTCCATCGGGATCGACACAGAAGACCGCGCCATGCGCCATGCCGTGCCCCAGTTGCAGGTAGGCGAGCAGGACAAGCAGGGCTGTTATGGTCCGGAAACCTGGTTTCAACATGTCTTGTTTCGATTCTGCAGCGGAAAGGAGCCCCCTTGGTCGGGGGCATCAGTGGTCCATCTCTCGTCAGGGCAAAATATAACCATTCTTGTTTTTAATCAGCCCCCACCGTAGGAATGCAGTCCCGACAGCACCAGGTTGACACCCAGGTAGCAGAAGATGGTGGCGGCGAAGCCGAAGATCGACAGCCAGGCCGCCTTCTTCCCCACCCAGCCACG
>NZ_VNIB01000024.1 GCF_008124615.1 Geothermobacter ehrlichii | reverse complement strand
AATTCACGAGTGTACTTCCTTCTCTTCGAAACCATGCCAGTCCTCCTGACGCTGTTGTAGCAGCTTTTCGGACTGTCCACAATTTCGGGGGAAGGCCAGTCTTTCCAATTCTAAGGCCGGATGGAGCGATATTCGGGATTTTTCAGGGACGACTAGATGAGGAATATCTGGTTCGCTTTATCTGTAACCTTAATGGTGCAAATTTTTGTATCGGCCTCCTCCGTTACCGTTTCTGTGTTGGCTCCGGTTGTAGCAGCAGAGATCGGAATCTCTCCTAGGTATATAGGGCTGTTCGTAGCTATCCTTTACATGGTCGCCATGATCTCCAGTCTCATCAGCGGTGATTTCATTACCCGCTATGGAGCCGTCAGGGTCAGCCAGATTTGTCTAATTTTTTGTGCAGTTGGGCTGATGTTCTCAACCCTGGCGTCGATTCCGATGATGATTTTGAGTGCAATGTTGTTAGGGGTTGGGTATGGGCCGGTAACGCCGGCGAGTTCGCATGTGTTGATGCAAAATTCTCCGGTCAACCGGAGGGCTTTTGTTTTCTCATTCAAGCAGAGCGGAGTGCCGGCGGGCAACGCTCTGGCGGGTGTCATGGTCCCTTTTTTAGTTCTGGTGGTTGATTGGAGGGGAGCGGCTTTGGTTGTGGGAGGACTCTGCCTGCTGTCGGTTCTGGCCTCCGAGCCAGTGAGAGTGAAGCTGGATGTGGATGCCGAACCGAAGCACTCGCTCCAAATGAGGGGCATGGGCAAGCCAATCAAGATGATTTTTTCCAAGCCTGAGTTGTGGAAGGTAACCTTTGGTTCGCTCTTCTATGCTATGTTGCAGCTATGTTTCATAACCTATTTTGTTACCTATTTGATGGTAGGGCGGAATTTGTCGCTGGTGGACGCAGGGGGCATTCTAGCCGCTGCGCAGATAGGTGGTATTTCCGGTCGGATTTTCTGGGGGTTCGTCGCCGATCGGTTTTTCAGCCCTCGGGTGGTTTTGGGCTTTCTTGGGCTGTCGATGTCAGTGGTGATGGTGTGTTTTCTGTCATTAGGGGAGGGCTGCCCTTATCCGGTGATGTTGATCCTAAGCGTGTTGTTCGGCACCTTGGCAATCGGTTGGAATGGGGTTTATCTCGCAGAATTGGCGCGACTGGCTCCGACAGGGGAGACTGGTTCGGTGATCGGGGGGGGGCTTTTCTTTACCTTTCTAGGAGTGGTGGTGGGCCCACCAATTTTTGGAATGATTGTCACGGTGGCAAATAGTTACGAAATCGCCTTCATGGTCTTTGCAACCCTGTGTGTAGTTAGTGGGATCTCTATTCTTTGCAATTTCGGGGGAGGGGGCGTAAGTTTCCCCGTCAAATAGGCAGTTGTAAAGTAGAGGTTCCGGCGTTCTTTGACAGGTATTCAGCCGGCGTCAGGTCTCCCTGGGAATCGTGAGGCCGTTGCTCACTGTATTCGATAATCCACCAGTAGGTGGCCTTGCCTGCCCCTCCGAGCCATTTTCTCAGGATTGCGCCTTGGCGGTAGGATCAGGCAGTACCCCTCCAGGACCTTTCCACACTGCCGACAGCACAGCGGCGGTTGTGGTTCGGGCACGATTTTCGGCACCGTAATGGCAAAGCCGTGGGCCAGGGCGATGCGGGCGCGCACCTCCTTAAGAGGCATCCGGCAGCCAGAGCTCAGAAAACCGTAGTAGCGCACCTTCATAAAGCCCCAGGGCAGCACGTGCTGCAGAAAGAGGCGGATAAATTCCAGGGCGGACACCCTGTAGTGCGCATTCGACTGCGGCCCTTCTTCTTGTAGCGGAAAGTGACCTGGCCCAGTACGTCTTTCGCGTGGCGATCTCCAGCAGGCGCAGGCCGCAGGCGTAAACACACGAGAGGAAAACGCGGTTGTGATAGGTGTAGACACTGCTGAGGATGCGGTGGACCTCCTGACGGCTGAGCACCGTAGGCCGCCGCTGCTCCCTCTGTACGCCCAGGTAGTTGCAAGGCATCCAGTTGCGTTCGAGCACATAGAGGGGGGCCCAACCTGCAAACCAACAGGATACGAGGAGGCAACTTGAAAACACATCTGTTTAGTGAAGGGACAATCAATGGGGTCACCCTGAAAAACCGCATCGTCCGCAGTGCCACCTGGGAGGGGATGTGCGACGAAGAAGGAAGACCTAGCGAGCGCCTGATCGATCTCTATCGCGCGCTCTGCCAAGGAGGGGTCGGACTGATCGTGACCGGCTACACCTATGTGCGGTCCGATGGCAGGCAGCTGCCCGGGAAAATGGGCATCGACTCCGACGACCAGATTCCGGCCTTGCGGAACCTCACCCAGGCGGTTCACGACGCAGGGGGGCGGATATTCTGCCAGCTGGTTCACGCCGGTGGGCAGGCCAGCGCCAAAGCCATCGGCGGCCGCCCTCTGGCTCCTTCCGAGGTTAAGGACGCGACCTCTCCCGATTTGCCCCGGGCCATGGATCAACAAGACATTCGAGAGATTGTCGCCGCCTTCGCTGCCGGTGCTGGCAGGGCCAAGCTGGCAGGGTTTGATGGTGTCCAGCTGCATGGAGCCCACGGCTACCTGATCAATCAGTTTCTTTCCCCGCTGACCAACCTGCGCCAGGACTCCTACGGCGGTTCGCTGGAAAACCGGATGCGTTTTCTACAGGACGTCTACGCTGCCGTCCGGCAGGAGATCGGCCCTTCTTTTCCTGTGACCATTAAACTGACCGCAGCTGATAACATCGAAGGGGGAATTACCCTGGAGGAGGCGGTGACTGTTGCCCGCAGCCTCGATGAGTGGGGCATTGATGCGATCGAGGTCAGCTCGGGGACTGCTGCCTCGGGCGAAGAAGGGCCCATTCGCCGCCAGATCGACTCGCCCGGGCGGGAAGCCTACAATGCCCGTTATGCAAAGCGCATCAAGGAACAGGTCGGGGTGCCGGTCATTGCTGTCGGTGGTTTCCGCTCCAAGGCGGTCAGTGAAATCGCTCTGGAGAAAGGAGACGCAGATTTCATTGCTCTTTCCCGGCCTTTCATCCGGGAGCCGGACCTGGTTCGTAAATGGCAGGAGGATTCATCCCAGCGTGCCCACTGTATTTCCTGCAACGGCTGTTTCCGCCCCGGTATCAAGGAAGGCGGCGTCCGGTGCGTCCTGGTGTGAATGGGAAGCGGACTCCAAGGCATCCTCCGACCCAACGCTTGGGAAATGGCCCTTGGGCCTCCGGGGATCAGAGGATAATCAACAAGACCACTGACCCACGAGATTGGAGCTTGTGATGCCGGAAGAAGCGTTGCTGGGAAATATCAAAGCGTGCGTGTTCGACGCCTACGGCACCCTTTTCGACGTCCATTCCGCTATCGGTCGGTACCGGGGTCGACTCGGTGGGATTGCCGACTCTCCGCACAGTGGCGGAGCAAGCAGCTCGAATACACCTGGTTGCGAAGCCTGATGAAGCAACATGCGGATTTCTGGCAGGTCACCGAAGATGCCCTCGGCTACGCCCTGGAGATTTTCAACCTTCAGGACCGGTCTCTGCAGAAGCAACTTATGGAAGCCTACCTGCATCTGGATTGCTACGAGGAGGTGCCGAAGGCCTTGGAGGATTTGAAACGTCGCGGCCTGCGTACGGCCATCCTTTCCAACGGCTCTCCCACCATGCTCGAGGCCGCGGTAAAGAATAGCGGTCTGGCCGGCCTTCTGGATCAGACCCTGTCGGTGGAAGAGGTCGGGGTCTACAAGCCCGATCCCCGGGTCTATCGACTAGCCGTGAACCGGCTGGGTTTGGAGGCCGGCGAGATCGCCTTTCAGTCCACCAATGCCTGGGATGTGGCCGGTGCCAAAGCCTTCGGCTTTCGAGTGGTATGGATCAACCGGTTTGGGCAGGCCCGGGAACGCTTGCCGTTTGGTCCGGATGTCGAAATCGCCTCCATGGTTGAATTGGAAGGCTGCTTGTTCCCTCATGGGGACGGAACTGAAAAATGACCGGGTTGGATCCACTCCCCGTGCGGCGTTTGGAGCCCAAGGAGAAAAGGGGTTGACCCTGGTCATTGCCGGTGACGGCAAAGGAAAAACGATCTCGGACCTTGGCATGGCCCTGCGCGCCTGGGGGGCCGGTCTCAGGGTCTGCATCATTCAGTTCATCAAGGGGACCACCTATGCCGGGGAATGGGGCGGGATAAAAAAGATGGGGAGTAGGGTCGAGTTGATCGCCACCGGTATGGGGTTCTGCCTCCCGAACGCAAGCCGTGCTTCGCAGGCCGAACATCGGAAGAGATCCCAAGCGGCCATCCAATTGGTCCACGAAAAAATGGCGTCAGGCCATTTCGACCTTCTTGATTCTTGACGAAATCAACAATGCCTTGCACCTGGAACTGATAGATCTGGAACAAGCTCTCGACATACTGAAGCACAAGTCGCCATTATTGCATCTGACCCTTACTGGTCGCGATGCCCACCCGCAAATTATTGAGGTGGCGGATACCGTTAGTGAGATCAGGGAAATCAAGCATGCCTTTCGAGAGAAAATCGAGGCTCAACCAGGGATCGATTACTGAGGGTGTCCTTCGGAAAACACATTCCAAGAACCAAACTGAAACAGTTAAGTCGACAGGGGGGTAGGGCTTACAATGGAAAATCCCGTCCGGGGGTGGAGAGGTTTAGCGCTTTTTTGAGAAGGAGAAAGCCGAGATGGACGAACATTTTCAATGGCACCGGAGGAGGCTGCTCGAGCAGGCTGCAGCCGCACTGGAAAAACACGGGTTTCCCACGCGGGTGTGCGATGCCCGGGAGGAGGCGATCAGGTACCTGCTGGAGGAGGCCGCCAGCGCCGATACCGTTGGCTTCGGCGGCTCCATGACCTTGGCCGAGCTCGGTCTGGTATCCGAGATGGAACAGGCCGGCAAGAAGGTCCTGGTCCACGGCAGGCCCGGGCTGGGCCCGGAAGAACGCCGACAGGTCATGCGACAGCAGTTGACCTGTGACCTGTTTTTGACCAGCACGAATGCGCTCACCCTCAATGGGCAACTGGTTAACATCGATGCCACCGGCAACCGTGCCTGCTCCATGGCCTTCGGACCGAAAAAGGTGATCGTGGTCGCCGGTGCCAATAAGATTTCCGCGGACCTCGAAAGCGCCCTGAAGCGGGTCAGGGAGGTGGCTTGTCCGCCCAACGCCCGCCGACTTGGCTTCGATACCCCCTGCGCCAAGACCGGGCTGTGCAGCGACTGCAATTCCCCCCAGCGGATCTGCCGCATTACCACCATCATCGAAAGACAGCCCAGGGCGACCGATCTGCGGGTGTGCCTGGTCAACGAAAATCTCGGATACTGACCCTGACATAAGCATGCAGGAGGAGGGCCCCTTGTCCCGTTACTCGAAATATGCCACTACGGTTGTCGGCTCATACAGCACCCAGAGGGATGAAATCATCGGCCGATTGATTTGCTTTTCACCGGGGGATCAGAGGAACCGGCGCGACCATGGAAGACGACCGCGCCAGAAGCCGACGGCGGGATCGGGCAAGGCGGAGAGGGGGCGCACAGGGCGGCGGGACGACGTGTAACAGTGATGAAAAGGGGGCAGAGCGAGATGAACTACCAGATGATTCATAGCTGCATCCGGGTCATGGACCTGGAGAAATCCGAACAATTCTACCAGCAGGCCTTCGGCTTCGAAGTCGCGCGGCGCCTCAACTTTCTCGAGCACAAGTTCACCCTGTCCTACCTGCGCGCCCCGGGCGGCACCTTCGAGCTGGAACTGACCTGGAACCACGACCAGAAGCAGCCCTATGAGCTGGGCAACGGCTATTCCCACCTGGCCGTGGGGGTCAAGGACCTGGCAGCCTCCCACAGGCGCCACACCGAGCTGGGACTCAACCCCATGCCGCTCAAGGGGCTGGCCGGGGGCGAGGCGCGGTTTTACTTCCTTTCCGACCCTGATGGGTACCTGGTGGAAGTGGTCAAGGTCTGACGCAGGCGGGTTACTGCTTGATCGAAAATCAGCGTTTGCAATGCCCATCACTCCAGCGGTGATGGGCATTGTTCTTTTCAGGGTTGGGAGGTTTGCCGGGGGCAGATCTTTGCCCGGGCAGGATTGACGCCAAGCCGACGCAGCTCACGAATCAGGAAAATTCCGCTCAGCAGGGCCGCCACCAGCTCGGCAACGGGGGCGGCGAGCCAGATGCCGGTCAGGCCGAAGAAATGCGGCAGGATCAGCACCAGTGGCATCAGCAGCAGTACCTGCCGGGAAAGGGTGAGAAGCGTCGCCACGCGGGGCTTGCCGACCGCCTGGAAATAGTTGGCGCTCACCATCTGAAAACCGACAAGCGGCAGCATGCTCAGGAAGATGCGGATGGCCTGGCTCCCCATACGGGCCAGTTCCCGGTCGTTGGGGTTGAACAGGCGGATAAGCCGTGCCGACTGCAGCTCCACCGCCGCAAAACAGAGCACCACAAACACGGTGGCCGCGATGATGGCGAGCAGCAGAGTCTGTCTGACCCGCCCGAACCTGAGGGTGCCGTAGTTGTAGCCGATAATCGGCTGGGCCCCTTGGCTGATACCGGCAATCGGCATTTTGACCAAGGCATAGATGCTGAAAATGATCCCCATCACCGTGACGGCCAGTTCCCCGCCGTAAAGCTGCAGCCGGTTGTTCAGAATTGCCTGAATGGCGCTTGCCGCCAGGGCCATGACCCAGGGCGGTGTGCCGGCAACGGCAATCTGCCGCACCAGGCCAGGCCGCAGGCGCAGGTTGGCCGCGCGCAGCTTGAGGGCGCTTTTGCCGCCCAGGAAGTAGGTCATCACCCAGGCGGCCGAAATGCTTTGGGCCAGGACGGTCGCCAGGGCGGCACCGCGGATTCCCCAGTGTAAAACCACGATAAACAGCGGATCGAGCAGGAGGTTTATCCCGGCGCCGAGCAGCATGGTGAGCATCGCGGCGTGCGGGTTGCCGTCGCTGCGGATGAAATTGCTCATGCCGAAGGATATCTCGTGAACGAGGACCCCGAGGAGAATGATCGTCAGGTACTCTTCGGCCAGGGGCAGCACGGTACCGCTGGCTCCGAACAGGCGCAGCAGGGGGCTCATGAACAGCAGGCCGAAACTGGTGAAGGAGGCCGCCAGCAGCAAGTAGAGAGTCAGGGCGTTGCCGAGCACCTGCTCAGCCTCCTGACGACGGCCCTGTCCCAGGCGGATCGCGACCAGGGAAGTGCCGCCGAAAGCGATCAGCATGCCGAAGGCCATCATGATCAGCATGACCGGAAAACAGATGGAGACCGCAGCGATCCCATCGGACCCGACCCAGTTGCCGACAAAGATGCGGTCGACGACGTTGTAGAGCGCTGTCACCAGCATGCCGGCAATGGCGGGGAGGGAAAACTCCACCAACAGCCGCCCGATCCCTTCTGTCGCTAACCTTTCGACTCGACCCATGCGTATTCCATGCAGCGTTAAACCAGGATCCGCGAACTTACCACCGAACTGGCGAATTCATGCGCTAATGCGATTTTCCACAGGTGAGGCGTGAGGGGTGAGGCGTAAGGGGTAAAAGTGGCCTTCCCCCGGCTTAGTGGACACCGGGTTAGGCTGCAAGTTTAAAATAGGCCGCTTCGTATTCAGCCGGGCTTTTGTAGCCCAGCGTTGAGT
>NZ_VNIB01000023.1 GCF_008124615.1 Geothermobacter ehrlichii | reverse complement strand
CGATCGAACATCGTCTCCTCCGATTCATCTACATGCGGAGGAAACATACAACCATCTATGGTTCGCTACAACTCCACGGAAATCGACGAAGAACCGAAAGAAAAGGACATCATGCAACCAGCAATGCTCGAAGCGGGGAGCGTCCGCCGCCAGGGTGAAGAGATCGGTATGGATGAATTGTCGGGTTTCGAGAATGTAGCGGCCGGACTGGAGCTGCCAGAAGATATCGAAGGAACGAACCTGGGATGCGGCGAGTCCCAGGATCAGCATCAGGCCGGCAACGACCAGACCGCGCCAAACCCGTTCTCCCGCTCGCGAGAGACCGCGCCCCGGCATGGTCAGTCCTCGAAATTGACTTTGCTGCGGATGGTGTAGACCGGTTTGCCCTGGCCTTCGTAATAGGTGCGGGTCACCAGCTCGCCGAGCAGCCCCAGAGCGATGAACTGAACACCGGAAAAGAGCAGAAAGGCCGTCAGAATGAGCAGAGGATTACGATTGAGATTCAGCCCTTCAAAAAGTTTCATGTAGAGAGTGGTCAGGCCAGACACACCACCCAGCAAAATGGCCAGTAGCCCCCACTTGCCGAACAGCTGCAGGGGGCGGGTGGCGTAACCGAGCAGAAAACGCACCGTCAACAGGTCGAGTATCACCCGCAGAGTGCGATCGATGCCGTACTTGGACACCCCGGCGTTGCGCGGCCGGTGGTTGACCTCTATCTCCGTCACCCGGGCGCCGATCTGAGACGCGAGTGCCGGCACGAAGCGGTGCAGCTCTCCGTAGAGGTTCACCCCATCCAGAACCTCGCGCCTATAGGCCTTGAGGGTGCAACCGTAATCATGCAGCACCACTCCGGTCATTCGTGAAATCAGCCGATTGGCGATCACCGAGGGCAGCCGGCGCGACAGGGCCTTATCCTGACGTTTTTTGCGCCAGCCGGAGACGACATCGTAGCCTTCCTTCAGCCTGGCCACCAGCCTCGAGATGTCGCGCGGGTCGTTCTGCAGATCGCCGTCCATGGGGACGATCACCTTGCCACGCGCATGGTCGAAACCGGCCGCCATCGCCGCCGTCTGGCCGAAATTGCGCCGAAAACGGATCAGACGTATCCGGGAATCCTCGCCAGCCAGCTCCCGCATGACATCCCAGCTGCCATCCTGGCTGCCGTCATCGATCAGGAGGATTTCATAACGGCAATTTTCCGGATCGAGCGCGGCGCGGATCTCGTCACACACCGCCCTGACATTCTCGGCTTCGTTGTAGAGAGGAACAACTATCGACAGGTCCATGTCATGCGTCCACGGAACGAGGAGAAACGGGAAAGGGGAGTCAGCAACGAAAAACGGACCAGACCTGCTCAGAAAATCTTTCTGACGTTGACTTCCCAACGCTGCTCGTCGGTATCGTCATCAGTTCCATAGGCGTATTCCAGCCGCACCTGCAACTTCTCGAAATTGGCAGCTGCAACAAGATTCCACGTCAACAGGTCACTCCCTGTCTCCGGAACTGTGTACTTGACTTCGCCTCCCAACAAGGTTCGCCGTGTCGGATAGTATTCAGCCAGCAGGCTGTACCGTGTCACATCGGTAGTTTGCCCCGTCGCGGCCTCGAACCGTTCATACTCCAGTTCCTGCTTCAACAGGCCGATCTTCCGGATCAGACCGTTGACGTGATAGAAATTGTACGTTGCCGTCTGCCGCAGCGACAGGTCGCTGGTATCACCGGCATCAGTATCCTGCCAGAGATAATCGACCCTGCCGGTCACTTCCCAGGCCCGGCCCGGAGAGTAACTGAGCCGGGAGCTGTGCTCGAAGTTGAGACTGCCGCCACCGAAACCGCCGGGCTGGATCAGGGAGCCGGTCACCACCTCGGAAACAGGTCGTGCCCCCTTGATCAGGTTGTTCTTCATCCGCAGGCTGAATTTCCGGTTGTCGTAGTCCAGCCGGTGCTTCAGGATGAGCTGATCGTCCCTCTTGTCCCCCGTGTCGACATAATCGTAGATCAGCTCCAAGGTGTTGTCCATCCGCCAGGTGGTGGTGAATTCGCCGCGCAGCTTGGTGGTCGAGCGGAAGGTCGCCCCCCCCGTTCTATCCACTTCGGTCAGGGTGCCGACCAGGCCGTCATTGACCAGCGGCTGGATATGGATCGTAACGTTCTTGTCGGTGGTGCCATCACTGTAGGCCAGCCGCTGTTCCATCGCCAGACGGACGAACCTGCTGACCTGGGTTTCGACCCGGCCAACCGCTTCCTGCTCCCAGGCATCGACCGTCTCGTCCAGCAGGCCGTTGCCGTCGAACCGGGACAGGACATAGGATCCGTAGATCTCATATTTCGGCCGATACCGGCTGTTGGAATAGAATTCGAAGGTCGCCCGGGCCGCGTAACCGTCCCCTTCATCTCCCCCCTTGGCCTCGACCTCGATCATGGGCGAAAAGATGTAACGTCCCTGCCGGAAGGTCTCGATCCGCGTCTGCAGATAGGCGTCGTCCTCGTCGCTGAGCGGCTGCCCGGAATTGGCGAAAATCGTACCGTCAAGGTATTCCTCGCGATCGCGGCTGCCAATGAACTGAAAGCGCCAGGACGTGTTGCGATCAAGTTCGCCGCTGGCGAAAAAAGGCACCTCGAGCAACTTGTTGAGCCTGTTCCCCTCCACCTCGCGGCGGTAGGACGTGAACTCCGAAGCCCCCCAGTTGGTCCGCCGCATGCGGGAAAAAAGATGGAAATCGTAGATCCGCGATTCCGGATAGTCCTGACCGCGGACATGATCGGTGGTGGTGTAGCTGCCGTCGGCGGAAATCTTGATCCAGTTGGTGATGTTGATCCAGCGCCGGATCTGCTGATGATCGATGGTGCCGAGCAGGTAGGTCTTCTCGACGAAATCATCGCTGCCGTCCGGCTGCATGAAATTTGTATAGTCGGTATAGCGGTAGTGGAACCAGTTGTCCTTCTTGTTCAGCGACACGAAGGCCAGATTGCGCTCGCGGAAATGCTGTGGCGTGTCACCATGCACGTCACGCACGTAGGTTTCCCGGTAGTCGACCAGCAACCGGGGAAGCTGCGACAGTACATCCCGGTAACGCCCCATGTAGGAACCGTTGCGAATGCCCACCAGCAGGGTGGCGCCGCTGGTAATGTGCTGCCCGTTGGCGATGTCGGTTATGATCCCGGGGCGCAGCAGGCTTCTCTGCAATGCGGGCGAGGTGTCCTCCAGGAACGTACTCTTGTGCTCGTCGTAGGAAAAGGCATGAAAACGGAAGGGCAACCCCCCCGGCGCCAGCAGCAGCTCGCCCCGGTAGAGGATCTTTTTCGTCTCGTTGTCCAAATCGACCGAGGCCTGACCTTCCTGGTCGAGACGGGTACCGAAAGAGGTCCACTCGGCACCGAGAGACAGGTCGTATTGGCCGCCCCTGCCGTTGTGGATCAATCCCTGTTTTTTCCACAGCAGAGTGTACTGCTGGCTGAACGAGCCGACCGACAGGTCATCCAGCGTTTTGCTGTCACGCTGAAAATCGACATAACGCCACTCCGCCACCCCCTGCAATTCGGCGAAAGCCATCCCCGACCAGATCAGGATGCAGAGACAGCAAGCAGAAATGACATTGCGAAGCTTCATAAACGTTTACCAATCCTGTCAAGCGCCATACAAGGAGCCAAAAAAGTCAACCACCGGCGTGCAAGTTCCGTTCCGCAACCAAACAGGGATTTGTCCTGCATCTTCGGCTACTTGCCCCTCGAACACCATCAACAAACTCCGCTATATCACCCACCTTTACGCCGAATCGCCTGACAGCAACCAGACATAACGTAATGTGGACAACATGTGCGGCAAGAGACTGTGCTTATGCACAGTGTGGCATGCCGGCCTCCTCCACCGTTGTTGTTCGGAGCAGACACCATTGATCCCCCCCCGACACAGAAGCACCAGGGGGCCCTGCCGATCAGCCAGCCTCTCGAAGAGCCACAAATCTTCCGGGCCGGAAAATCATCTCCATAAACAAAAAAAAGGCGGGAGACCAAAAGGCCTCCCGCCTGAACATCAAGCCGTGAACCAGCTTACTTGATGTGGCAGGTGGTGCACAGAGCCGAACCGGCGTTGCTCATGTTGAGGAAGGGATCGCCGCCACCCTGGCCATGAACGTCATGGCAGGTGGAGCACCACATGACGCCATTGGCGGTGTACAGCGGCAGGCCGCCGACATCAACGTTGGCAGTCGTTTCAGCATTGAAGCCAGCGGTGTCAGCAGCCTGGACAGCACCGTAGTCCATGCCGATCGGGTGGTCGTTCCGCAGGGTGTCACCGAAAACGTTGGCGTTGCCGGTAACGTTGCTCAGACCCGCAGGCTGCACATTGCCGGCGCTGGCCGGGGGATTGAGCAGCGGATCGGTCAGCGAGGCACCGTCATGGCAGGACATGCAGAGCGGAGCGTCGGAATTGTTGACAGCGCCGACAACAGTGGACGGATTACTGTTGGTCTGGTCGAGGGTGGCGCTGTTGTACAGGTCGGCAGCGGCGATGCTGCCGCCGGGGATGCTGCGGTTCCACAGCGGGGCGAGCAGGCCGGTAGCGCCGCTGTGCGGGGTGTGACAGAAGACGCAGACCTCGTCGATGTTGGTCGACTTGATGGTCGCGGTGCTGCTGCTCGACAGATCGTGCTTGGAGTTGCGCACGGCGCCGAACGCGGGGCTGGCCAGCAGGGCGGCCGCTGCCAGCAGGACAAGAACCTTCTTCATTTCCTTACCTCCTTGATGTGGGTTGTTCGTGGACAACTACATACGCTTCAGTCGTATGAAGCCATCCGATAACGCGTTTGTGCATATACACGAGCAATCCCTGTGCCAAAGCCACAACTGCCTTACAACCGGCCCTTTCCGCACAGACACCCGGAAAAACAGCCGGGTCTTCGGCGATATCACGTCGTCATATCACTGCGCCTTTTTCTCCTCCAGCAACCGACGGGTCTTCTCTTCGAGCTGCCGCATCAGCTTCGGATCGAGCGGATGCTTCTCCAGATAGTCCGGAGTCAGATACTGCCAGATGGTCAGTCGCTTGTTCATCCCGTCGGTGATGTAGATGCGATCGTTGCGATCGATGTAGATGGCGTTGGGCAGCGCAAATCCGAGCTGATGGGTCGTCCGCTTGCCGCCGATGGCCGTCAGCGGCTTGCCGTCCGGCGTGAAGATCAGCAGCGCCGCCTTGCGGGTTTCGGCGACATAGAGATGGCCCTCACTGTCAAAAGCCAGCCCACGCGGCCCTTCGAACTGAAAGAGCTGATCGCCCCGGGTGCCAAAACGGTACTTGTAGTTGCCGTCGGCATCGAACACCTGCACCCGGGCGTTGAACTGCTCGGCAACAAAGACATTGTCGTCCTTGTCGATGGCGATACCCTGCGGCCCGTAGAGGTTCCCTTCTTCACCGCCGGGCTTGCCGAAATCGAACAGATGTTTTCCTTCCAGGTCGAAGACCCGCACCACGTGGTCCTTGACGTCGGAGACATAGAGCCGGCCAAGCCGCTCGTTGAGCGCCATGAAGGTCGGTTTCTTGAAGACATCTCCGCCAAAGGTCATGATCGGCTTGCGGGTTTCGACAGAAACCACCCAGATCTGCTTCGAATAGGCGTCGCTGACATACAGCCTGCCCCGGCTGTCAAGCGCCAGACCGATGGGAAGGCCGATGACCGGCTGTTTGAAGAAAAGCTCGTTTTTGCGCCGGTTGAAATCGATCACCCGGATATTGTGAACGTCGAGATCGGCGACATAAACGACGCCGTCACCGGCGCTGGCCACCCCCATGGGCTTGCCGAAATAGTGCTGGTCCCCCTTGCCCAGCAGGGCCTCAGTCGCCTTTTCCGACTCGGTCTTGGGAAAATTGTCTTCGGAATGAAAGGAGACAATCCATTCCAGGCGCGGTCTGTCCGGCGGAGCCGGCCAGAGAACCCGCAAAGGCGGTTTCGGCTTGGCGCAACCGGCCAGCATCAGCAATACGCAGAGAAGCAGCAGCTTGCCAGATCTGATCATGGGGCATCACTCCCTGAAGTTGGATTTATTTGCGATGGCACTTGCCGCAGAGCCCGAACCGGCTGCGGATGCCATTCTGGAAATAGTACTTGCTGTTCCCGCTGTGCGGGTCGTGGCAACCGGTACAGGACAGGTCCCGTCCCGGCCGTGAAGGATCGGGCACACCGGAAAGAGGATGCGACTCCCCGCTTATCCCCCTGGCGACATGCGGCACACCACGGACACTGTCGTGGCAGGCAAGGCAGAGATCGTTGATCGGAGCCAGAACCTGGGCCGGGTTGTCAGTAGCGTGCGAATCATGGCAGACGGAGCAGAGTCCCGCCGCCACCGGACCGTGCACATAGGGACTGGACTGGAACTGCCGTATCTGCTCGGCATGACATTCGCCGCACAGACCGGCATCACCGTCCTTGCGCACGGCGTAACGTGTCGACCTGCCGTTCGCGTCATGACAGTACGCGCACCGCCAGACGCCCGCCGGGCCGTGCACATATTTGTGATTGAGCCGCCGCTTGTGACAGGAAGCGCAGGGATTCTGCGTAGCATCGGCCACCTGCAGCTCGACCTTGTCGGGGTTCATGTTGTGACAGGAAGCGCACAGAGCCTCGCGCTGTGGCGTATGCATCCGGAAAGGGCGATAGCCTTCGGGTGGCGGCGCCAGCGGATCGACCTGATACCAGATTCTGGCCTTCGCCTCGGCCAGCTTTTTGCCGCCGGCATAGGCCTCGACCCTGATGCTGTTCTCACCGGGGTCGAACTCCGGCTGCAGGATGAGAAAATCGCCGAAAGCCGCCTTGTATTCGGGTGAAGAAACATCAATCATGTCGGTACGGCCGCCGTTCAGCTCGATGATCATCCCCTCGATCGCAGGAGATGTGCCTGCCTTGACAATGACGAAATTGGACCGGGTAATGGACGTGCCGTCAGCCGGGTAGACGATTTCCAGGGCCCCGCCTGAAGATACCAGGCCGACCAGCAACATCCCCGCAAACAGCAACGACAGCAACAGCCTTTTCATTGTACGCACTCCACTCAGCGTTTTGCCGGTTTCTTTCTTTTCTCCAGGGCTTTCTTCACCGTCGGCGGCAGAAAGGCCTGCCCCGGCAGGATCGGATGTTCCTGCAGATACTCCGGCGTCAGATACTGAAACTGATGATACATGCGGTTCAGCGAATCGACCACCCAGATACTTTCGGTGCTGTCGACATCGATTCCCTCCGGCAGGTAGAAACCGCCGGGCGACACCTTCCCGCCAACGACCGGGCTTTCACCGCCAACAGTCAGAAGATAGTCTCCTTTGGTGCTGAACACCACAAACTTGTGCGCCTGCGAATCGGTCACATAGACAAGACCCGACGGACTGACGGCGATCGATTTCGGGATCATGAACGAGCCGAGAGCCGTGCCGCGCTCACCGAACCGGCGCAGAAAACGTCCATCCCGATCGAACACCTGCACCCGGGCGTTCATGGCGTCGAGGACATAGAGATTGCCCTCCGCGTCGACATCGGCATCGACCGGAAAGTTGAATTCACCTTCCGCCACGCCTCGCTTGCCGATCGCACCGACATGGCGCCCTTTGCGGTCGAAGAAATGGACCTGGTGGGCCGATGTATCGACGACATAGAGTCCGCCTCGCACCGGGTCGAAACAGATACCGGTTGGACGCTTGAGTTGTTCCGACGCCAACATTCCCGCAGCCTTTTCGCCGGCGTCAAAAATGAAAATCCTGCGAGCCATGGAATCGGATACATAGACCCGGCCCATATCATCCATGGCCAGCCCCGCCGGCAGCTCGAAGAGAAAATCGCTCCCCGACGGATAGCGCAGAAAGCGGATTTCATGTTTGTTGAAATCCCAGACCATGACCTTGTTCAGAGCCTGGTCGGCAACAAAAACCCGTCCCTTGCCGTCGGAGACGATCGCCGAGGGCCGGACAAAAACCCGCATCGGCGGTTCCTTGCCGAAAATCGCTTCTTCCAGCCAGTCGTTCACCCCCCGCCGGACATCGTCCCGGGCGTGGTAGAAATTGATGTACTCGATCTTCGGCGCGATATCGCCCGGCGGCCAGAAGAAACGTTTGCGCGGTTGTTCCTTCTGCGGCACAGCACAGGCGGCCAGAACGAGCACGGCCAGGCAGGTCAGGACGGTTCTCACAACTCTCGATTTCATGGACTTGACCAACCCGTTCATCAATCGTTACGTACCGGCCGCACCCGGTCATACGACTTCGGTTTGTGGCAACCGACGACACAGGTGCCACCGGTTTCGGTCTGCGTATGGTTGATCGGGATCTGCCAGCTGCCAAACCCCGGAACCTTGCGCCGGATCAGGTGATCCTGCTCACCGCCATGCACATCGTGACAGGTCCGGCAAACACGCCCCTTGCGCTTGTTGACGTGTACATAGTGGATGTTGCGATCCCCGTTGCGGAAACCGGTCGCCTGCACCGTCCGCGAGTATTCAAAGGTCTCCCACTTGTGACACTTCAGGCAGAGGCCATAATTCTCCCGCCGGTAGGGGCTGTAAAAACCTGCCGGATAGGTCCCCTTGAGCAATGGTTCGACCTTGGAACCGTGGGGAGCGTGACAGGCGACACAGCGGCCGTTCCTGACCGGCTGGTGCTGGGAAGCGCTGGAGGCGATCTTTTCCTGGATGTCGTCATGGCAGGTGAAACAGATCTCGGTCTGCGCGACACTGAACATCCGCGGCTGACCGGTACCATGGGCATCGTGACAGACCGTGCAACCCTCTTCGAGCGCGGCATGTTTCGACGACGCGTTCTTTGCCAGCTCCGCCTCCTCTTCATGACATTGCGCGCAGAGTTCGTCACCTTCGGCCGGCAGCATCTTCGCCTGCGGCCCGCTGTGCGGATCATGGCAGTTGATGCAGCCGTCGGCGACCGCGGGATGGACGTTCTCCATCTCTCCCAGTTCGGCCTTGTCATCGTGACACATGAAACAGAGTTCGTTGCCGGGCGCCGCAAGCTGGTACTCGGTATCAGAGGCGTGCACGTCATGACAGGAGAGACACTCGCCGTCGGCGACCGGCGGATGGTCGAACTTGTCGGCCGTCTTGTCGTCGTGACACTGGTAGCAGAGTTCGCTCCCCGTCGCCGGCAGCATCTTCTCCTTCGGGCCGCCATGTGGACCGTGGCAGGTCGTACACTCGCCGGCGGCGACCGGCGAATGCACCGCGGCCTTGCCTTCGGTCTTGCTCTCGTGACACTGCTCGCAGAGCTGCGCCCCCTCTTCCCGCAACATCTTCGGGTTGGGGCTGGCGTGCGGGTTGTGACAGGATGTGCACCCCTCTTCGAGAGCGGGATGCACCACCTTCATGCCTTCTGACGGATCGTCGTGACAGCTCAAACAGAGCTCGTTCCCCTCAGCACTCAGCATCTTCGGCGCATCGCCGGCATGCGGGTCGTGGCAGGCGGTACAGCCATCCTCGAGCGCCGGGTGGACATGCTTCATCCCTTCGGTCGGATCCTCATGGCACGTCAGGCAGAGCTCCTTGCCCTCGGCCGGCAGCATCTTCGGTGCCGGCCCGTCATGCGGATCGTGACATGAGGTACACCCTTCTTCGAGAGCCGGGTGAACATGTTCTTTGCCACCGGTCGGATCATCGTGACAGCTCAGGCAAAGCTCGTTTCCTTCATCACTGAGCATCTTCGGCGCATCGCCGGCATGCGGGTCGTGGCAGGAGATGCACCCCTCATCGATGGCGGGATGATGATTGGGGCCACCCTCCTTGTCATCATGACACATGAAGCAGAGCACGTTGCCCGGCTGCAGCAGAAAATAGGTGTTGGCCGACTGGTGCGGGCTGTGGCAGCCGGTGCAACCATCCTCGAGGGCGGGATGGATGTGCTTTTTGCCCTCGGTCTTGCTGTCGTGGCAGAGATAACAGAGGTCGGTGCCGCGGGCAGCCAGCCTGAAGGCCCCCTTCGTCCCCGGATGTTTCCTGCCGGTCGGTTCATGGCACATATCACAGCCGTTGGCGGCAACCGGCCCGTGAACAACCCTGGCCTTGCCGAGAACGGCATGACATTCCGACGTGACACAGGTATCGGCCCGAACCGGCAGCCCCCAGAACAGGCAGAGCGACAGAACAGGCAGCAGCAGCATCAATTTGCCCGACATTCTTCTCCTCCCGTCAAATGACAGCCGCCGAAAAGGCCAAAAGACGGCCGGTTTCCGGCGGTCGGCAGCTCCCGACAATACGGGTCGGTCGCGGAATTCAGGTTACAAAACGAAAAGGCGGTTCCCGCGCAGTTCACTCGAGAGCTGCCACTGGGAACCGCCCGTTCTGCATAATGCAAGCATCAGACCATGGACCGTCAGGTGCTCAATCTCAGCTTCCGCCGTAGGAATGCAGCCCCGACAGCACCAGGTTGACACCCAGGTAGCAGAAGATGGTGGCGGCGAAGCCGAAGATCGACAGCCAGGCCGCCTTCTTCCCCACCCAGCCACG
>NZ_VNIB01000022.1 GCF_008124615.1 Geothermobacter ehrlichii | reverse complement strand
TTGGCGGCGGCCACCGAGGAGGCCATCATCCCCTGCACGGCGCCGATCTTGAGCTTGGCGATGACGTCCTTCTCCCCGCCGAGCTGCGCCAGGGGGCGGAAATCGACATAGAGCCGGCCGCCCGATTTTTCCCAGACGGCGTCACGGATCCGGTAGCCGACGGCGATCCCCTCGATGACCGGATGCGAGACGTTGGAGAGGATGTAGGTATACTTGGCACCGGATGGATCGAATTTCGGCTTCCAGGCGGCCAGGAGGTCTCTCTTGCCGCCCGCCAGGGCCGGAGCGGCGGAGAGGGCGAGAACGAGGTTCAGGAGCAGAATGCTGCGCAACAGTTGTCTCATCGGGTGGCCTCCAGAACAGTGGTCAAGGGGGTTGTTCGAGTCTTGCATCTTAAGGGCAGCTCTGATTTTTTTCAAATCTTTTTGCGGGTTTAGGGGCGCGAAAAGACTTTTAAAGGCAGGCAAACCAGTCAAGAGGAAACCAGATTGTATAATAGATGACGGCGGGGGTTGACTTTATTGCAAAAGACATATATATATTTTTTTGAATTTAATTCCACACAACCGGAGGCCTAACCATGAAACTGGCCCTGACACGTTTCAGTCTGCGCTATCCCTGGCTGGTCATGCTGCTGGTGTTGATCGGCACCGTCTTCTTTGCCGTCCAGTTCCCCAAGGTCCATTTCGACAACGACCCGGAGAACATGCTCGACGCCAAGGAGGCGGTGCGGGTTTTTCACCACCAGGTCAAGCAGAAGTACAACCTCTACGATTTCGTCATTGTCGGCATCAGCAACGAGCAGAACCCGGACGGGATCTTCAACGTCGGCACCCTGGGGCGGATCGACCGGCTGACCTGGCAGTTGCTGGGCCTGCATCGCACCGAGGATGGCCGGGTTGCGGTGCGCGATCCGGACGGGAAGGAGCGGATTCTCGATCTGACGCCGGCGAGCGCCTGGCAGCGGGCGCTGAACGTCGCCTTTCGCCATGATCCCAACCGGCTGTTCACCGAAAGCGGCGAGAGTGCCCTGATCGGTCGCGAGCTTATCAGTCCGAGCGTGGTTGACAATCTCAAGCAGGCCGAGCTCGGTTCGCTGAAGCTCGAGTACCTGATGGAGCATCCGCCGAAAACCCGGCAGGAGGCGCTGCGCATCCGCGACGACGCCATGAGCAATCCCCTCTACAAGGGGACCCTGGTGGCCGAGGACGGCAAGGCGATCTGTCTCTACCTGCCGATCCGCGACAAGACCTTCAGCTACAATGTCGCCAACCTGGTCCGGGCGCTGACGGCGGACTGGCCGACGGAGGATCAGGTGCACATCACCGGCCTGCCGGTTGCCGAGGATACCTTCGGTGTCGAGATGCTGGTGCAGATGGCGACCTCGGCGCCGTTGGCGATGCTGGCGATCTTCATCCTGCTGCTGATCTTCTTCCGCCGGGTAAGCATCATCATCGCGCCGATGCTGGTGGCCATGGTCAGCGTCATCTGGGCCATGGGCCTGCTGATCGGGCTGGGCTATGACGTACACATCATGAGCTCGATGATCGCCATCTTCCTGATGCCGATCGCCGTCGCCGATTCGGTGCACATGCTGAGCGAGTTCTACGACACCTATCACCGCTACGGCGACAAGAAGGAAACCATGCTCAACGTGGTGGGGCATCTGTTCATGCCGATGCTCTACACCTCGCTGACCACCATCGCCGGTTTCGCCTCGCTGGCGACGACGCCGATTCCGCCGGTGAAGGTTTTCGGCCTGCACGTCGCTTTCGGGGTGGCCGTGGCCTGGCTGCTGACCATGACCCTGGTGCCGGCCTACAGCGCCATCTTCATTTCGGAAAAATCCCTGCAGAAACTGCGGGCGCAGCACGAGGCCGGCGAGCGCTCAACCATGAGCCGGTTCCTGGAGAAGCTGGGCCGCTTCAGCTACCTGCGCTGGCGGCTGATTCTCGGGGTAACCGGGCTGGTGCTGGTGGTGTCGGTGGTCGGCATCAGCCGGATCCAGGTCAACGACAACCCGGTCAAGTGGTTCACCGCCGATCACGAAATCCGTCGCGCCGACGCCGTGCTCAACCGTCACTTCGGTGGCACCTACACCGCCTACCTGACCCTGTGGCCGGCGGCGGACAACGGTCCGAAGGCCGCTGAACTCCAGCAGGCGCTGCTGATGGCCGTCCGCGAGGAATTTGCCGCCGCCGACAGCGGACAGCTCGCCGGCTTCGTGCAGAAGCTGCAGGCGCTGGATCCTGCCGGTGACGCGACCGGGTTCGCGGACCGGGTTCGCGCCTTGGCGCGTGAATACGACCAGCAATTGCTGGCCGGCTGGCAGCAGCTCGGCGATGCCGTCGCCTATCTCGATCCGGCTGGGCTCGATCTGGCGGAGCTGAAAAAGCGGCTGCTGGCGGAAGCGCCGAAGCAGGCTGCCGTCATCGACGAGCTGCTGCGCCAGCTCGGGGATAGCGATGCGCGCGGCGACGAGCTGATCGACCAGGCCCTGGCCCTGATCGACGCCCGGCAGCAGGCGGGACTGGAAGCCTTCGTAGACCGGTGGCTGCTGGCCGCCAACGCGCCGCTGTTCAAGCGACCGGCGATGCTGCGCTGGGTGGAGAAGCTGCAGCTCGCGCTGGCGAGTGACCCGGTGGTCGGCAAGAGCTCCTCGGCGGTCGATGCCCTGAAGAAGGCCGCCTACGAGCTGCAGTACCGTCCGGACCAGTCCGAGGAGCGGAACCGGGCCCGGTTTGCCGTTCCCGAGACGGTGCCGGCCGTGGCCCAGGTCTTCACCCAGCTGGAGGGGATGAAGAAGAAGGACAGTCTCTTCCACCTGGTGACCCGCGATTACCGGGAAGCCAATATCTGGGTACAGCTCAAAAGCGGTGACAACAAGTACATGGAGCAGGTGGAGCGGGATGTCGAGCGGTTTTTCCGCGACAACCCGCCCCCCTTCCCGGTAAAACACGCCTGGGCCGGCCTGACCTACCTGAACGTGGTCTGGCAGGACAAGATGGTGCGTGGCATGCTCTTCTCCCTGGCCAGCTCCTTCGTGGTGGTGCTGCTGATGATGGTGGTCCTCTTCCGCTCGCCGCTGTACGGACTTCTGGCCATGCTGCCGCTGTCGGTGACCATCGCCTTCATCTACGGCCTGATTGGTCTGGTGGGCAAGGACTACGACATGCCGGTGGCGGTGCTTTCGGCCATGACTCTCGGTCTGTCGGTCGATTTCGCCATCCACTTCCTGGAACGGGCCCGGCAGCTGCAGCAGAAGCTCGGCAGCTGGCAGGCGGCGGCCGCCGAGATGTTCAAGGAGCCGGCTACCGCCATCAGCCGCAACGCCCTGACCATCTCGATCGGTTTCACGCCGCTGCTGGTGGCGCCGCTGGTGCCCTACAAGACCGTCGGCTTCTTCCTGGCGACCATCATGGCGGTTTCCTGGCTGGCGACCCTCTTTTTGCTGCCGGCACTTTTGACCCTGCTGCGCAAGCGGGCCTTCGGCGAAGAGTCATGACCGGCCGACGGCGTTTCCGGGCCGGTCACCAACCCCTGATCTGAGGAAAGGAATGGAGCCATGAAACGACTTCTCTTGCTCTTTGTCCTGCTGTTTCTCTGGCCGGCCGGCCAGCTGCTGGCCGCGCCCGATGTCGAACAGATCGTCGAGCAGGCCAACCGCGCCGCCTACTATGCCGGCAGGGACGGCCGCGCCGACGTACACATGGTGATTTACGATGCCCATGGCGGTACGCGCGAACGCAGGTTCACCATCCTGCGACTCAACGTTGCCGGTGACGACCAGAAGTTCTATGTCTACTTCAAGGCCCCGGCCGACGTGCGCAAGATGGCCTACCTGGTCTGGAAACATGTCGGCGGCGACGATGACCGCTGGCTGTGGCTGCCGGCACTCAACCTGAAGAAGCGCATCGCCCCCGGCGACAAGCGGACCAGCTTCGTCGGGTCCGATTTCTTCTACGAGGATGTCTCCGGCCGCGGCCTGGAAGAGGACGTGCACGAACTGGTCGGAGAAACCGAGACCGCCTGGCTGGTCAAGAACACCCCCAAGGATCCCGGGAGCGTTGAGTTCGCCTGGTACCAGGTGTGGATCGACAAGGCGACCAGCCTGCCGGTGAAGGCCGAATACCACGACCGCGAAGGGAAACTCTATCGCCGGGTGAGCGCGGCCAGGATCGAGACCATCCAGGGTTATCCGACGGTGGTCGAGGCGGTGGCCGAGGACCTGCGGGCCGGAACGCGGACGGTCAACACCTTCAGCAACGTCAAGTACGACATCGGCCTGAAGGAACGGATCTTCACCGAACGCTTCCTGCGGCGGCCGCCTCGTGAGGTGACGCGGTGAAAATGACAGCCAGAAAACCGGGACAGTTTCTTTGCGCCGTGCTGGCAGCGCTGCTGATACTGGCGGTTGCTCCCTCCGGCGCTAGAGCCGGCCTGCTCGACGAGGTCGATCTGCACGGCTTCTGGGACAACCGGGCCGGCCTCCGGCTGCAGGACGACGCCTACCAGCGGCGCACCAGCCTGCTCGAATCGCGGCTGCAGCTCGAGGGGCTCTATCAGGGCGATGTCGTCACCTGGCAGGTGCGCGGCGACTTTGTCGCCGATGACGTGACCGAAGAGCATGACGTCGATCTCGAGGAAGGGAGCGGCTGGTTCGATCTGCGCGAGGCGAACCTGCTCGTCTCGCCCACTGACTGGCTGGATCTCAAGGTCGGCCGGCAGATCCTGACCTGGGGCACCGGAGACCTGCTCTTTCTCAACGACCTCTTCCCCAAGGACTGGCAGGCCTTCTTCATCGGTCGCGACGTCGAGTATCTGAAGGCCCCGAGCGACGCGCTGCTGGCCAGCTTTTATCCCGAGTGGGGGACCATCGATCTGGTCTACACCCCCAGGTTCGATCCCGATCGCTTCATTCGCGGTGAGCGGATTTCCTATTACAATCCCCTGCTCGGCCGCACCGCCGGCCGCGACGCCCCGGTGCGGGTCGACGAGCGGCGGGACTGGTTCGACGAAGACGAGTTCGCCCTGCGCGTCTCCCGCAACATCGGCAGTTTCGAAGCCGCCCTCTACGGTTATCTCGGCTACTGGAAGAGCCCGGCCGGGTTCGATGCGGCCTCGGGGCGCAACACCTTCCCCCGGCTGAACGTCTGGGGGGCGAGCCTGCGCGGGCCCGTCGCCGACGGCATCGGCAACCTGGAGCTGGCCTGGTACGATTCGCGCGACGATGCCGGGGGAGACGATCCGCTGCTGCCGAACAGTGAGGGAAGGCTGCTGCTCGGCTACGAGCGGGAGCTGGCGCGCGATTTTACCATCGGGCTGCAGTACTATCTCGAGCGGCTGCTCGACTATGACGCCTACCGGCGCACCCTGCCGGCCGGAACGCCGAAACGGGACGAAAACCGGCATCTGCTGACCCTGCGGCTGACCCGGCTGCTGCTCAACCAGAACCTGACCCTGTCGCTGTTCGCCTACTATTCGCCGAGCGACGAGGACGCCTACCTGCGCCCTTCTGCCAGCTACAAGCTGACCGACAGCTGGCAGCTGAGCGGCGGCGGCAACATCTTTGCCGGCCGAAGGGACCATACCTTCTTCGGCCAGTTCGAGGAAGCCACCAACGTCTATGCGGCCATCCGCTACAGTTTCTGAACAAGGAGAAAAGCCATGACCATCAATCGTTATCTGCGTCTGATCGCCGGATTCTTCGTCATGCTGAGCGTGGTGCTCAGCCAGGTGCACAGCCCCTACTGGCTCTATTTCACCGCCTTTGTCGGCCTGAATCTCTTTCAGAGCGCCTTCACCAACTGGTGCCCGATGATGACCATTCTGCGCAAGCTGGGGGTCAAGGAAGGGTGATGCCGGCATGAGGCTTTTTGGTTGCCGGGCCGGGAAAAAATCCGATACGGAATCTGACGAATCCGTTGCGGAAAAGGCCGGCCGCCTGTTCGATCGGGGGAACAACTGTGCCCAGGCGGTGTTGCAGGCGACCCTCGGCATCGACGACCCGCGTCTGCTGGACGTGGCGGCGGCCTTCGGATCCGGAATCGGTGGCCAGAAATGCCTGTGCGGGGCAGTCAGCGGAGGAGTGATGGCGCTCGGTCTGGCCGGACGGCCCCGGCTGGCCGGGCGCCTGGTCGCGAAGTTTCGCCGGCGAAACCGGACGACCTGCTGCAAGGCGCTCAGCGCTCCTTTCCGCTGGATGAGCCGGGAGCATCTGGCCAATTGCCGTCGACTGACCGCCGAAACGGCGACACTGGTCAACGAACTTTTGCGGGGCTGATCGCACCGAAGCCGACAGACACCTCTAACTTTTTTGTCGTAATTAGTCGCATCTTACTGTAAAATCTCGCGCCAAAAAACCCGCACACAGCGTGTGGCATTGTCGGTCGTCCGGTCGGAGCCAGGCAATGGCGGGAGGGGGGGAAAGCGATTTTCAGCAGGAGGATGTGAGATGAACGAGTGTGAACTGTTGGCGACGTGCGGCTTCTTTCAGAAGTACCAGAGCTCTCTCGACATGGCTTGCCGGGGATTCGTCAAGACCTATTGCCGGGGAGAGAAAATGGATGAATGTCGCCGCAAGGAATACCGGCGGCAACACGGAAAGTCCCCCCATGATGACATGTTGCCTACCGGGCAGATGATGCCCAGGGAATACCAGCAGTCGGCGAGATAGGGAGATTCAGGCAAAAACCCCGAAAGCGGGTTTGTCGGGGAGGCAGGTAGCCGGTCCGGCGGTTCAGATGTTGAAGATCTCCGCCTGCTGCCGCAAACGTTCAGCCAGGGATTCCAGCTTTTCGATGTGCTCCAGAATATCCCGGGCCCTTTCTGCGTTCTTGCGCAGGCGTTTTTCCGAAGCGGCAAAATGCTCGAAGACCTGTTGTGCCGTTTCGCGCTGGAAGTTGACCGCCTCCTGAATTGCCAGAACCTGCCGTTCCCTTTCGGCCAGGCCCCGGTCGAAATCACGGTTGGCCTGCACCTGTTCTTCCATGCCGCGCGCGATCTGGTCCGAGGCCGCTTTCATCTGTGTTACTCCCTCCTGGATGCGGGTAATGGCGGCCTGCTGTTCCTGAATGGCGCGGGCAACCGCCTTAACGGAGCGCAGGCTGCGTCCAGCGTCGTCGAGCAGAATACGCGCCTTTTCCGCCTGAGTGCCGGTGGTCCCGGCAATCTCCTCCGAGGCGCTGACCGCCTCGCGGGAGCTGTTGAAAATCTTTTCCAGCGCTTCGCCTGCCGATCGCGACAGCTCCTTGCCGTGTTCGATGCGTTTACCGGTGGCGGCGACGGCACTGGTTACCTCGCGGGTTTCGCCACCGATCGCCTTGACGATGCGCTGGATCTCCTGGGCGCTGGTGGTGGTGCGGTCGGCCAGATCCCTGATCTCGTCGGCGACGACTGAAAAGCCCTTGCCCTCCTCTCCGGCCTTGGCGGCGATGATGGCGGCATTGAAGGCGAGCAGCTCGGTGTCCGAAACCAGCTCGCGGATCACCTCGATGATTTTCGCCACCTCGCCGGTCTGCTGCGCCAGTCGGTCCATGGCCTGCATCGCCTTACGGCTTTCCTGTTCGATCAGATCCATTTCCTTGATGGCGCGTTGTACGACCACCATGCCGTTTTCGGCGTCTTTCTGTACCGTTTCAGCCTGGCGGGCACTACTCTGGACCCCCGCACGGATTTCTTCCAGAGCGGTGCGGGTTGCGTCGAGGTCCTGCGCCGTTCCCTCGACGGTGCGGGCGATCTCATCGGCCTGGCTCGAGACCTCCACCACGCTGGCCGCCAGTTCGTCGACACTGGAGGAGGTCTCGAGAAACTTGGCGGTGGAATGATCCATGGCCGCCGCCATCTCCTCGAGGGAAGCCGAGAGTTCGCGCGACATCGAGGCCTCGTCCTGCGCCCGGCTGCTCAGCTGCCGGACCAGTTCGGACACCTCGGCCTGTTTGGCCTCCATGGCTTCGACCTTCTTGTGCGTCTCGAGTGCCGAGCTGAGCCCCTCGTGAGCGCGATCGGAAAGATAGCGGCTGCCTTCCGCCATGGCATGGTAGAGTGGCACGAACTCGTCGATGGTCGCCAGCAGGTCGCGAACCAGGCGTTCGACCTGGGTGACCGAAGCCGAAACGGCCTGGTGCAGGCCCTCGACCGTCTCGCTTTCCATGTCGATGGTCCCGATCAGCGGCTGCAGCAGGTCAAGCTGTTGCCGGAGCTGCTTTTTCAGGGTGAAGCGGACGAAGAAGAACATGGCGGCGCCCATGACATAGCCCATGACCAGGCTGCTGATGATGAAGGGCAGGGTCTGTGCCCTGGAGCCGATGAGAGGGGTGACAGCGAAGGGAAAGAGCAGGCCGGTGACAATTCCGGTGGCGTGGGTGAAATAGAAGACCTTGCGGATGTAAGAGATACTGCTGGCGGATGTCTCTGCCATGGTGCCACACCTTCCATTGTAAATATGGAAAATTTAATCGATTAGTAAGTATCATGGCTCGGCAGCCCTGGCAAGAAAAAGCAGGTTTTATGCGCCCTGCGCCTATGCTAGCATGCCTGACGATGAAGGCGGATCAATCCCAGCTGTTCGATACCCATGTGCATCTGGATCGTCTCGGTCCGGATCAAGATTCCGCCACGGCGTTGGCGGAGGCCGGGCGGGCCGGGGTAGGCGCCTGGCTGGTGCCGGGGGTGCGGCGCCAGCATTGGCCGGATCTCCTGTCGCTGGCCGGCGCCCCCCGGATCTGGGCGGCGCCGGGACTGCATCCGATGATGGCCGGGCAGTGGGGCGCTGCGGCCGAAGTCGAACTGGCCGAACTGTTGCAGCGGCCCGAATGCGTCGCGGTTGGCGAGATCGGTCTGGACGGTCTGCTCGATGTGCCCTTCCAGCTGCAGGAGCCGGCCTTTCGCGGCCAACTGCGGCTGGCGGTGGCGGCCGGCAAGCCGGTGCTGATCCACTGCCGGCGGGCCTGGGGCGAGCTGCTCGCCATTTTGCGTCAGGAACAGGCCGGTCGGGTCGGCGGCATCCTGCATGGTTTCGGCGGCAGTCCGCGGATCGCCAGCGAGGCGCTCGAACTCGGCTTCGTCATTGCCTTTGGCGGCCCGCTGACCTATCCCAACGCCCGCAAGCGGGTCGAGGTTCTGCGGACGCTGCCGGTTGAGGCGATAGTCCTGGAAACCGATGCCCCGGATCTGCCGCCGCATCCGCACCGCAAGGAGCCGAACCGTCCGGAGTGGCTGCCGCTGATCGCACGACGGGTGGCCGAAATCAGGGGCTGGAGCCTGGCGGAAACAGCACGCATCACCACGGCGAACGCCCGGCGGGTGTTGAATCTGCAAAAGGAGTGGGGACAGAACTGAATTCTGTCCTCCTGGGGTGCTTCGAGGCGATTATGAATGAACATCGTTTTTCCCGGTTGCAGTTGCTGGTCGGAGAGGCCGGCCTGCAGCGTTTGCGTTCGGCGTCGGTCGCCGTGTTCGGCATCGGCGGAGTCGGTAGCTATGCCGCTGAAGCTCTGGCGCGCGGCGGCGTCGGTCGCATCACCCTGGTCGATTTCGACGACATCTGTCTGACCAATGTCAACCGGCAGATTCATGCTCTCGACGGTACCATCGGCCGGCCCAAGGTCGAGGTGATGGCCGAACGCTGCCGGGCGATCAACCCGGCCTGCGAGGTGCGGCCGGTGCAGGCCTTCTACGACGCCGGGCAGAGCGAAAAGCTGCTCGGCGGCCGCTACGACTATGTGCTCGACTGCATCGACCACATCACCGCCAAGCTGCACCTGATCGAATCCTGTCTGCGGCAGCAGATGCCGGTCATCGCCTCCATGGGGGCGGCCAACAAGCTCGATCCGACCCGGATCCGGGTCGCCGATCTGGCCGACACCCAGAAATGCCGCCTGGCCCGCATCATCCGCCGCGAGCTGCGCAAGCGCGGTATCGACCGGGGGGTGAAGGTGGTCTATTCGACCGAGGAGTTTCGCCCCCTCTCCGCCCAGAGCGCCATCTGCGCCGAAAACTGCATCTGCCCCAACAAGGACGACCAGCGCTGGCGCTGTACCGACCGACGGGTGATTCTCGGCAGTTCATCGTACATCCCCCCCATCTTCGGCCTGACCATGGCCGGCGAGGTTATCCGGGATCTTGTGGAGGAGGCTGGACATCGGTCCTGACGCTGTTTGATGATGAGGGATGCCTCTCTTCGTCACCGAACGACAGTGTCGTTGACATGAATGACTTTTTGGTGACAGAGCGGCAGGGACGTCCGCAAGATTGGTTGTTGTCGCCGGACACATTTGTCGCCCGGGCGGGGTGACGAAACGGGAATTTGCTACCCCAGCTTCCGGTCCAGCCCACGGTACTGCACCGCCTCGGCCAGGTGCGGCTGGCGGATGCTTTCCTCTCCCGCCAGGTCGGCGATGGTGCGGGCGACCTTGAGGATGCGTGCGTAACTGCGGGCCGACATCCCCAGCCGGTCGACCACCATTTCCAGCAGCTTTTCCCCTTCGCTGTCCAGTCGGCAGAACTGCTTCAGGTGCCGGGCCTGCATCTGGCTGTTGGTGTGCAGGCCGAAGGGTTCCAGGCGTTGCCGCTGAATCTGTCGCGCCGCCTCCACCCGGGCGCGGATGGCGGCGGAAGGCTCGGCGCCGGTGGTGGCGGCCAGGTCTTTGTGGGCGACGCGCGGCGCCTCGATGTGCAGGTCGATGCGGTCGAGCTCGTTTTGAGGTGATCGATCTCGGCCTGTATCCTCGGCAGTTCATCCTGGATTTTCTCCTTTCGCTCTTTCTGCGGCAGAAAACGCATCCGTGAAGATGCGCCGGTCGATGCTCTTGTCCGCCACTTCAGACAAGTCGTAAATCTCCACAACCTGCCAGCCTTTGATCTCGGCATACATGCGAGCGCGGGCCTCGTGGTTCCTGGGGGATTCGCCACGGGCCTGATCTTCGGTTGAGACTCTGATCCAGATGCCTACGTTCATGGAAGACTATGGTGTTGTCGGGTCAAGAGCAACATGTTGAAAACCATGGCTACGATTGAATTTTGAAACAACCTGACCGAAAACCAGGAGGCGACTTGCAGGGGGATGGTCGACTGCAACGAGCTACGTCCACATGACTCTTTGCTGAATTGTTCGAGAGGAGTTGTCCTCTTTTGTTTGGGGAAGGGCCTGTTTTGGGCGGTGGAAAGAGAGCCGGTGGAATTAGCTGTCGGGGCTTCATGAAACGTTCATGTGGTTGGTTTTGTGTGCCCGCAAAATGGGTTCGCCCATCAATGGTTCATGGACGAATCATTTGACCTAAAATGCAAGCCTGTGTATAGTCGACGTTTGTTAAAACGGACTGGGGGGCTGTCGGCGTGTGTTGTCTTTCTTTGATCTCCTGTTTGGGCTGCTGAGGGGTAGCTTGGTTGCACAAATTTGGTGACCTGCTCATCGGTGGCGCAGTTTTGCCTGGCCTTCCCCCGGCTTAGTGGACACCGGGTTAGGCTGCAAGTTTAAAATAGGCCGCTTCGTATTCAGCCGGGCTTTTGTAGCCCAGCGTTGAGT
>NZ_VNIB01000021.1 GCF_008124615.1 Geothermobacter ehrlichii | reverse complement strand
TACCGTCCGCAGTTCTACTTCCGTACGACCGACGTGACCGGCGTGGTGACCCTGCCCGAGGGCGTCGAGATGGTCATGCCGGGCGACAACGTGGCTATGGAAGTGGAGCTGATCACCCCGATCGCCATGGACAAGGAGCTTCGCTTCGCCATCCGCGAAGGCGGCCGGACCGTCGGCGCCGGTGTCGTCAGCGAAATCATCGAGTAACAGGTTTTGTCAATCCTGAAGGATGGCCCCTCCCTCGCCGGGAGGGGCCAGAGGGTTTTGGATCATGCGGGATATCGTGACTCTTGCCTGCACTGAGTGCAAGCAGCGCAACTACACTACGACCAAGAACAAGAAAACGACTCCCGATCGTCTGGAGTTCAAGAAGTATTGCCGCTTCTGCCGGAAGCACACGCCGCACCGGGAGACCAAATAGGCCCGGCGGCGCTGGGTGGGATGCAGGCCAGTAGCACAATTGGCTAGTGCACCGGTCTCCAAAACCGGGGGTTGGGGGTTCGAGTCCCTCCTGGCCTGCCACACATATTTGTCCTGAAGCAAGTTGTTTTGTTTTCTCTCCAGAGAGCGGGAGACAGTCGAGTGATCGGGAAAACCACAGAGTTTCTCAGTAATGTCAAGACCGAACTGAAAAAGGTGACTTGGCCGACTCGCAAGGAAACCTACGGGTCGACCATCGTGGTCATCGTTCTGGTGCTGATCTGCGCGGTTTTTCTCTGGGTGGTCGATTCCGCCCTTTCGACCGCCATCCGGATGCTGCTCAAGTAGGAGAGGGGAGATTGCCGTGACCATGAAGTGGTATGGAGTCCACACTTACTCCGGATACGAGAACAAGGTCAAGGCCAACCTGGAAGAGCGCATCCGGGCAATGGGTGCCGAAGAATTTTTCGGCGAGATCCTGATTCCGTCGGAAACGGTCGTCGAGCTGAAGAACGGTGAGCGGAAGACCTCGTCGCGGAAATTCTTTCCGGGCTACATCCTGGTTCAGATGGAGCTGAACAGCGAAACCTGGCACATCGTCAAGGGAACGCCCAAGGTGACCGGGTTTGTCGGCGGCGCCACCAATCCGCCTCCTATCCCCGACGAGGAGGTGGCCAAGATCACCAGCCGCATGGAGGAAGGTGTCGAGCATCCCAAGCCGAAGGTGGAATTCGAGGTCGGCGAGACGGTGCGCGTCGTCGATGGCCCCTTCCTCAACTTCACCGGCGTGGTCGAGGATGTCAAGCCCGACAAGGGCAAGCTGAAGGTAATGGTCAGTATCTTTGGCCGGGTCACCCCGGTCGAGCTCGAGTTCATACAGGTGGAGAAAACCAGCTGAGGCTGGCCGAGATAGCATTCGAGAAGGAGTTTACCCATGGCCAAGAAGGTTATTGGACAGATAAAGCTGCAGATTCCCGCCGGTCAGGCGAATCCCTCGCCTCCGGTTGGCCCCGCGCTCGGTCAGCACGGTGTCAACATCATGGAATTCTGCAAGGCGTTCAATGCCAAGACGCAGGGCGATGCAGGCATGATCATTCCGGTCATCATCACCGTCTATGCCGATCGTTCCTTTTCTTTCATCACCAAGACCCCGCCGGCGGCCGTGCTGCTGCTGAAGGCGGCCAAGCTGCAGAAGGGGTCCGGTGTGCCGAACAAGGAGAAGGTGGGCAAGGTGACCCGCGAGCAGGTGCGCGAAATCGCCCAGATCAAGATGCCGGACCTGAACGCCTACGATATCGAGGCTGCCATGCGGACCGTCGAAGGAACCGCCCGCAGCATGGGTATCGAAATCGAGGGATAACAATTCTGTATAGCTGGAGATAGAAGCAATGGCGGTAGGAAAAAAACACAAGGAAGCCAAAGCCAAGGTCGATCGCTCGCGGCTGTATCAGCTCGACGAGGCCTTGCAGCTGCTGAAGGAAACGGCTCACGCCAACTTCGATGAGACCGTCGATCTGGCTGTACGGCTCGGGGTCGACCCGCGCAAGGCCGACCAGATGGTGCGTGGCGCCGTGGTGCTGCCCAACGGTCTTGGCAAGTCGGTCCGGGTCGTGGTCTTCGCCAAGGGCGAAAAGGCCCAGGAGGCGACGGCCGCGGGGGCCGATTTCGTCGGCGCCGAGGATCTGGTCGAGAAGATCAAGGGTGGCTGGTTCGATTTCGATACGGCCATCGCCACTCCCGACATGATGGGCACCGTCGGCAAGATCGGCAAGCTGCTCGGTCCGCGCGGCCTGATGCCCAACCCCAAGGTCGGGACGGTCACCTTCGATGTCGGCCGCGCCGTGCAGGAGGCCAAGTCGGGCAAGATCGAGTACCGCGTCGAGAAGGCCGGCATCGTGCACGCTCCGGTGGGCAAGGTTTCCTTTGACGCCGACAAGCTCCAGGGCAACATCCTGGCGCTGATGGATGCACTGATCAAGGCTAAGCCGAGCGCCGCCAAGGGAACCTACCTGAAGAAGGTGAGCATTTCGAGCACCATGGGGCCTGGAATCAACCTCGACATTCCGGCTCTGCAGGCCTTGGTAAAGTAAAAAAGGCCGGTCCGTTTCGTATGGACTGTTGAACATAGAAGCACGAGCAACACCCGGTCAAAGACAGCAGGGACGTCAGCGACGTTTAATGGTTTTCCCCCTGCCGAGGCCGAGGACGGTGTGACGATCGCAGATCGTCTCTCCCGCGCCTCTGACTGGGTCCCGGACCCCCCGAGGCTTCCGGTAAAACCACAAAGAAAGGAGGAGAGGCGTTGAATCGAACAAGCAAGGAACAGCTGGTCGCAGAACTGTCTGCCAAGCTGGCCAGGGTCAAGGCCGCCTTTGTCGCCGATTACCGCGGCCTGACCGTCGAAGAGGCCAACGAGCTGCGCAGCAAGCTGCGTGAAGCCGGTGTCGAGTACCAGGTCGTCAAGAACACCCTGCTGCGCCTGGCGATCAAGGACACCGAAAATGCCTGCCTGGAAGAGTTCCTGCAGGGTCCGACCGCCATCGCCATGGCCGAGGACGACCCGGTGGCTCCGGCCAAGGTGCTGAGCGAATTCGCCAAGGCCAACGACAGGTTCGAGCTCAAGGGCGGCGTTCTCGAAGGCAAGGTTCTCGGCCTGGACGGCATCAAGGTGCTGTCCGACCTGCCGAGCCGCGAAGTGCTGCTCGCCAAGCTGCTCGGCTCCATCAACGCGCCGGTCAGCAACTTCGTTGGTGTGCTGGCTGCCGTGCCGCGTTCGTTGGTCCAGGTTCTGTCCGCCATCCAGGACAAGAAGGCGGCCTGAGGCGTATCGGTTACCGAAATTTATAAACCCATTTGACTGCATAGAACGGATACGGAGGATTTCACCATGGCTGAAGTCACCAAGGAACAGGTTATTGAATTCATTGAAAACATGAGCGTTCTCGAGCTGGCCGAGCTGGTCAAGGAGCTGGAGGACAAGTTCGGCGTTTCCGCCGCCGCTCCCGTCGCCGTCGCCGCTGTTCCGGCCGCTGGTGGCGAGGCTGCCGCCGCCGAGGAGAAGGACGAGTTCGACGTCGTTCTCACCAGTGCCGGTGACAAGAAGATCAACGTCATCAAGGTTGTCCGCGCCATTACCGGCCTGGGCCTGAAAGAGGCCAAGGAGATGGTCGACGGCGCTCCGAGCACCGTCAAGGAAGCTGTTTCCAAGGACGAGGCCGAGGACATCAAGAAGCAGCTGGAAGAAGCCGGCGCCTCCGTGGAGCTCAAGTAGCCCGGCATCCATACAATCGGACAAGAGCCAAGGTCGCGTTTGCGGCCTTGGCTATTCTTTCTTTGATGCGTTCAGCCCCCGCCGGCGGTCTCCCCGGGGGGACGGGCGCTGGGTCGTCAGGCCCTAAACGGTTGAATATTCAAGGGGTTCCGCATCCGCTTGCGGCTGTGGAACGGACATTCCAAAGGAGAACCCATGGCTTATTCGATTGCGAATAACCAGTTGCTGAGGAAGCACTTCGCCGATATCAAGGACATCATTGATATCCCCAACCTCATCGACATCCAGAAAAACTCCTATAAGCGATTTCTGCAGGCCGATCTGCCCGCCTCCGCCCGGCAGAACATCGGTCTGGAAGCTGTCTTTCGCTCCGTCTTCCCCATCAGGGACTTCAGTGAGACCTGCTCTCTCGAGTATGTCTCCTATTCCCTCGGCACCCCCAAGTACGATGTCGAGGAATGCCATCAGCGGGGCATGACCTATGCTGCGCCGGTGAAGGTCAGGGTCCGGCTGGTTTCCTGGGACGTCGACAAGGAATCGGGCGTCCAGTCGATCCGTGACATCAAGGAGCAGGAGGTCTATTTCGGTGAAATCCCCCTGATGACCGAAAACGGGACCTTCATCATCAACGGAACCGAACGCGTCATCGTCAGCCAGCTGCACCGCTCGCCCGGTGTCTTCTTCGACCACGACAAGGGCAAGACCCATGCCTCGGGCAAGGTGCTCTACAGTGCCCGGGTGATCCCCTACCGCGGTTCCTGGCTCGACTTTGACTTTGATCATAAAGATATCCTCTACGTCCGTATCGACCGGCGGCGCAAGCTGCCGGCGACGGTGCTGCTCAAGGCCCTCGGATATACCACCGAGGAGCTGCTCAACTACTATTACGACTCGGAAGAGATCGTCCTGCAGGACGGCCGCTTCCGCAGGAAGGTCAACCTCGAGCTGCTCGCCGGCCAGAAGGCGACCCGTGACATCTGCGACGCCAACGGCGAGGTCATCGTCAAGGCCAACCGCAAGTTCACCCGTGCCGCCATCCGCAAGCTGGAGGAGGCCAAGATCGAGTTCATCGATGTCGAGGACGAGGAGCTGATTGGCCGCGTCGCCTCCTGCGACATCGTCGACACTGCCTCCGGCGAGATTCTGGTCGAGTGCAATGAGGAGCTGACCGAGATCAAGCTCGAAGAGCTGCGCAAGCGCGGCATCGACAGCTTCAAGGTGCTGTTCATCGACAACCACCTGGTCGGCCCCTATCTGCGTGACACCCTGCTGCTCGACAAGGTGGCCAACACCGATGAGGCGATCATCGAGATCTACCGCCGGCTGCGTCCCGGCGATCCGCCGACCCTGCGCAGCGCCACGGCGCTGTTCGAGGGCCTCTTCTTCAACGAAGAGCGCTACGACCTGTCGGCCGTCGGCCGGCTGAAGCTCAACTACAAGCTTAAGCTCGATACGCCGCTGGAGCACCGGACCCTGACCAAGGAGGACATCCTCGAGGTGGTCCGCTACCTGATCGAGCTGCGCAACGGTCGGGGCTCGATCGACGACATCGACCATCTGGGCAACCGCCGCGTGCGTGCCGTCGGTGAACTGCTCGAGAATCAGTACCGGGTCGGCCTGGTTCGCATGGAGCGGGCGATCAAGGAGCGGATGAGCCTGCAGGAAGTCGACAGCATGATGCCGCACGACCTGGTCAACTCGAAGCCGGTTTCCGCCGTGGTGAAGGAGTTCTTTGGCTCCAGCCAGCTGTCGCAGTTCATGGACCAGACCAACCCGCTGTCGGAAATCACCCACAAGCGTCGTCTGTCGGCCCTCGGCCCCGGCGGCCTGACCCGCGAGCGCGCCGGCTTCGAGGTGCGCGACGTGCATCCGACCCACTACGGTCGCGTCTGCCCGATCGAGACCCCGGAAGGTCCGAACATCGGTCTGATCGCCTCGCTGTCGACCTATGCCCGCATTAACGAGCATGGCTTCGTTGAAACGCCCTACCGGATCGTCAAGGAGGGCAAGGTCACCAGCGAGATCAAGTATTTCTCCGCCCTCGAGGAAGAGGGGCACGCCATCGCCCAGGCCAATGCGCCGCTGGACGAGAATGGCCGTTTCGTCAACGAGCTGGTCAACGCCCGCAAGAGCGGCGAGTTCATGCTGATGAGCCGCGACGAGATCGAGCTGATGGACGTTTCGCCCAAGCAGCTGGTTTCGGTAGCAGCCTCGCTGATTCCCTTCCTCGAGAACGACGACGCCAACCGTGCGCTGATGGGTTCCAACATGCAGCGGCAGGCGGTGCCCCTGCTGCGAGCCGATGCGCCGCTGGTAGGCACCGGCATGGAGCGGGTGGTCGCACACGATTCCGGCTCGGCGGTCGTCGCCCGGCACAGTGGCGTGGTCGAGAGCGTCGACGCCAGCCGCATCGTCATCAAGCTCGACGAGGGCGAGATGGACGAGACCGGCACCGGCGTCGATATCTACAATCTGATCAAGTTCGTCCGTTCGAACCAGAACACCTGCCTGAACCAGAAGCCGATCGTCAAGGTCGGCGACCGGGTCAAGCGCGGCGAGATCATCGCTGATGGTCCGTCCACCCAGTTGGGCGAACTGGCTCTGGGCCAGAACGTGCTGGTGGCCTTCATGCCCTGGGGCGGCTACAACTTCGAGGACTCGATCCTGATCAGTGAGAAGCTGGTCAAGGATGACCGCTACACCTCGATTCACATCGAGGAATTCGAATGTGTCGCCCGCGACACCAAGCTGGGCAAGGAAGAGATCACCGACGACATCCCCAACCTCGGCGAAGACGCCCTGGCCGACCTTGACGAGTCGGGCATCATCCGCATCGGCGCCGAGGTCAAGCCGGGAGACATCCTGGTCGGCAAGATCACCCCGAAGGGCGAAACCCAGCTCTCTCCCGAAGAAAAGCTGCTGCGCGCCATCTTCGGCGAGAAGGCCGGCGACGTGCGCGACACCTCTCTGCGGGTTCCGCCCGGCGTCGAGGGCGTGGTCATCGGCGCCCGTGTCTTCTCCCGCAAGGGGGCCGACAAGGACGCTCGGACCGAGCTGATCGAAAACGCCGAGATCGAGCGGCTTCTCAAGGACCAGGATGACGAGATCCGCATCATCCGCGAGTCGACGCGCAGCAAGCTGGCCGACCTGATCGTCGGCAAGACGGCGGCGGTGACGGTCAACGATCCGGCCGGCAAGGTAGTCATCGCCAAGGGCAAGAAGATCACCGCCGAGGCGCTCGACAAGGTGCCCTTCAGCCAGTGGAAGGAGATCTCCCTGGTCAAGGCCGAACAGACCGAGGAGAAGGTGGCCACCATCTTTGCCCGCCTGGCCGAACGCGAAGAGGTGATCCGCAGCGTCTTCGCCGACAAGATTGACAAGCTCAAGCGCGGCGACGACCTGCCGCCCGGCGTCATCAAGATGGTCAAGGTCTACATCGCCATCAAGCGCAAGCTGTCGGTCGGCGACAAGATGGCCGGCCGCCACGGCAACAAGGGTGTTCTTTCCCGTATCCTGCCGGAAGAGGACATGCCCTACATGGAGGACGGTACCCCGGTGGAGATCGTGCTCAACCCGCTCGGCGTCCCCTCGCGCATGAACGTCGGCCAGATTCTCGAGACTCATCTTGGCCTGGCGGCCCGCGGTCTCGGCCAGCAGATCCAGAAGGTGCTCGACAGCCAGTTCAGCACCGAGGCGCTGAAGGAGCAGATCAAGGCCTGCTACGAGGACAAGGACCTGGACAAGTTCATCGACGGTCTCTCCGACGAGGAGACCCTGGCCCTGGCCCGGCGGCTGTCCAGGGGGGTCCCCATGGCCTCGCCGGTCTTCGAGGGGGTCAGCGAAGAGCAGATGAAGGAGCAGATGGAGAAGGCCGGGGTATCGACGTCCGGCCAGATGACCCTCTACGATGGCCGCACCGGCGAGCCGTTCAAGGAGAAGGTCACCGTCGGCATCATGTACATGCTCAAGCTGCACCACCTGGTCGACGACAAGATCCACGCCCGGTCTATCGGCCCCTACAGCCTGGTCACCCAGCAGCCGCTGGGTGGCAAGGCGCAGTTCGGCGGCCAGCGGCTCGGGGAGATGGAGGTCTGGGCGATGGAGGCCTACGGCGCCGCCCACGCGCTGCAGGAGTTTCTGACCGTCAAGTCGGACGATGTGGCCGGCCGTACCCGCATGTACGAGGCCATCGTCAAGGGCAAGCATACCCTCGAGGCCGGCCTGCCCGAGTCGTTCAACGTTCTGGTCAAGGAACTTCAGGCGCTCTGCCTCGACGTGGAGCTGCTGGAAGAAGACGACGAATAAACAGTCCCTGCCATCCTACAAGGAGGATGAGTTTTGGAAGATATTCTCAGCCTGTTTGAACGGCCCAAGGATCCCCTGAATTTCAACGCCATCCGGCTGTCGATCTCGTCGCCGGAGGCCATTCGCGAGCGGTCCTTCGGCGAGGTGAAGAAGCCGGAAACCATCAACTACCGGACGTTCAAGCCGGAGCGGGACGGCCTCTTCTGCGCCAAGATCTTCGGTCCGACCAAGGACTACGAGTGCAACTGCGGCAAGTACAAGCGCATGAAGCACCGCGGCATCGTCTGTGAGAAGTGCGGGGTCGAGGTCATTCCCAGCAAGGTGCGTCGCGAGCGGCTCGGTCATATCGACCTGGCCTGCCCGGTAGCGCACATCTGGTTTCTCAAGTCGCTGCCGAGCCGCATCGCCACCCTGCTCGATTTGACCCTGAAGGAGGTCGAACGCGTCCTCTACTTCGAGTCCTACATCGTCCTCGACGCCGGCGACACGCCCCTGACCAGGGGGCAGCTGCTGAGCGAGGAGAAGTATCGCGAGACGATGGACGAGTTCGCCGGCCAGTTTTCCGCCGGCATGGGGGCCGAGGCCATTCGCGAGCTGCTGGCCGGCATCGACCTCGAAGAGCTGGCCGCCGAGCTGCGGGTGGAGATGAAGGAAGCGACCAGCGAGGCCAAGCGCAAGAAGGTCGCCAAGCGGCTGAAGGTGGTCGACGCCTTCCGCGAGAGCGGCAACCGCCCCGAATGGATGATTCTCGAAACCATTCCGGTGTTGCCGCCGGAGCTGCGCCCGCTGGTGCCCCTCGATGGCGGACGTTTCGCCACCTCGGACCTGAATGACCTCTACCGGCGGGTGATCAACCGCAACAACCGGCTGAAGCGGCTGATGGAGCTGCGGGCGCCGGAGGTCATCATCCGCAACGAAAAGCGCATGCTGCAGGAGGCGGTCGATGCCCTGTTCGACAACGGACGGCGCGGCCGGGCCATTACCGGCCCCAACAAGCGCCCGCTGAAATCCCTCTCCGACATGCTCAAGGGGAAGGGCGGCCGTTTCCGCCAGAATCTGCTCGGCAAGCGCGTCGACTACTCGGGCCGTTCAGTCATCGTCGTCGGTCCGGAGCTGAAACTGCACCAGTGCGGCCTGCCGAAGAAGATGGCCCTCGAGCTGTTCAAGCCGTTCATCTACAGCCGGCTTGAGGAGAAGGGGCTGTGCACCACCATCAAGAGCGCCAAGAAGATGGTGGAAAAGGAAAAGCCCGAGGTCTGGGACGTGCTCGAGGAGGTGATCAAGGAACACCCGGTCATGCTCAACCGCGCGCCGACCCTGCATCGCCTCGGTATCCAGGCCTTCGAGCCGGTGCTGATCGAGGGCAAGGCGATCCAGCTGCACCCGCTGGTCTGTACCGCCTTCAACGCCGACTTCGACGGCGACCAGATGGCGGTTCACCTGCCGCTTTCCATCGAGAGCCAGATCGAGGCGCGCGTACTGATGATGTCGACCAACAACATCCTCTCGCCCGCCCACGGCAAGCCGATCATCGTCCCTTCGCAGGACATGATTCTCGGCCTGTACTACATGACCCGCGAGCGCGCCTTCGTCAAGGGCAGCGGCAAGCTCTTCTCCGGCCCGGAGGAGGTGCTCATGGCCTATGACGCCGGCGAGGTCGACCTGCAGGCCGCGATCAAGGTGCGCCTGGTTCCGGCCCCCGGCGAGCAGCCCCAGCTGGTCGAGACCACGGTCGGTCGGGTTCTGCTCAAGGAGATCGTTCCCGACGCCATCCCCTTCAGCTACATCAACCAGGTGATGGGCAAGAAGAACGTCGCCGAGCTGATCGACGCCTCCTTCCGGCTGGCCGGCAACAAGGAGACGGTCATTCTCGCCGACAAGCTCAAGGAAACCGGTTACCGCTTCTCGACCCTGGCCGGCATCTCCATCTGTATCGACGACATGGTGATTCCGGAGAACAAGCAGGAGTACATCGACAAGGCGGTGGCCGAGGTGACCGAGATCCAGCGGCAGTACACCGAGGGTCTGATCACCGACGGCGAACGCTACAACAAGGTCATCGACATCTGGGCCAAGTGTACCGAGGACATCGCCGAGACCATGCTGGCCAACCTCTCGGTCGACGAGCTGGTCGATCCGGAAACCGGCGAGAAGAAGAAGGTGCCGTCGCTCAACGCCATCCACATGATGGCCGACTCCGGCGCCCGCGGCAGTGCCCAGCAGATCCGCCAGCTGGCCGGCATGCGCGGCCTGATGGCCAAGCCGGACGGCTCGATCATCGAGACGCCGATCACCGCCAACTTCCGCGAGGGACTGACCGTTCTCCAGTACTTCATCTCCACTCACGGCGCCCGCAAGGGTCTGGCCGACACGGCGCTGAAGACCGCCAACTCCGGTTATCTGACCCGGCGTCTGGTCGACGTCGCCCAGGACGCCATCATTGTCGAGGAGGACTGCGGTACCCTGAACGGGATCGAGGTCTCCTCCCTGACCGAGGGCGGCGAGGTCATCGAACGCCTCGGCGACCGCATCCTCGGTCGCTGCGCCCTTGACGACGTACTCGATCCGGTGACCGGCGAGGTGCTGGTCGAGGCCGACCAGGAGATCACCGAGGAGCTGGTGGAGAAGATCGAGAACGCCGGCATCGAAAAGCTGAAGATCCGCTCGGTGCTGACCTGCCAGAGCAAGCGCGGAATCTGCGCCACCTGCTACGGCCGCGATCTGGCCCGGGGACACAAGGTCAACCTCGGCGAGGCGGTCGGCGTCATCGCCGCCCAGTCGATCGGCGAGCCGGGAACCCAGCTGACCATGCGGACCTTCCACATCGGTGGTACCGCCGCCAAGAAGGCGGAGCAGACCTCTCTCGAGGCCCGCTTCGCCGGTACCCTCAAGTACATCAACCTCAACACGGTCGTGAACCGTGAGGGGCGCCACGTAGTCATGAACCGCAACGGCGAGGTGGCGGTCGTCGACGAGACGGGCCGCGAGCGCGAGCGCTACAGTGTTGTCTACGGTGCCCACCTGCTGGTGCCGCCCGATGGCGAGGTGCAGCCCGGTACCATGCTTGCCGAGTGGGACCCGTACACCATGCCGATCCTGACCGAGATTTCGGGCCGCGTCCGCTATGGCGACATTCTCGAGGGCGTCACCATGGAGGAACAGCTCGACGAGGTGACCGGTCTGACCCGGAAGGTCATCATCGACAGCAAGGGCGCCGACAAGCGGCCGCGCATCACCCTCAAGGACGAAGAGGGCAAGACGGCCAAGCTGCCGAACGGCCAGCCGGCGCGCTACATGCTGCCGGTCGGTGCCAACATTGTCGCTCCTGAGGACAGCGAGGTCAGAGCCGGCGACATCCTGGCCAAGATCCCGCGCG
Organism: Geothermobacter ehrlichii; assembly: GCF_008124615.1. Lineage (NCBI taxonomy): Bacteria > Pseudomonadati > Thermodesulfobacteriota > Desulfuromonadia > Desulfuromonadales > Geothermobacteraceae > Geothermobacter > Geothermobacter ehrlichii. The sequence goes on along the minus strand of NZ_VNIB01000021.1, from coordinate 4,111 downwards.
AAACCACCAAGACCAAGGACATCACCGGTGGTCTGCCGCGCGTCGCCGAGCTGTTCGAGGCCCGCAAGCCCAAGGAGTACGCTGTCATCTCCGAAATCGACGGCGTGGTCTCCTTCGGCAAGGACTCCAAGGGCAAGCGCAAGGTTATCGTCACCCCCGAGCACGGGGAAAGCAAGGAGTACCTGATTCCCAAGGGCAAGCACATCTCGGTGCACGAAGGCGACTATGTCCGGGCCGGCGAGCCGCTGATGGACGGCTCGACCAACCCGCACGACATTCTGCGCGTACTCGGCGAACAGGAGCTGGCCAAGTACCTGGTCGACGAGGTGCAGGAGGTCTACCGCCTGCAGGGGGTCAAGATCAACGACAAGCACATCGAGGTCATCGTCCGGCAGATGCTGCGCCGGGTCCGGATCAAGGAAGTCGGTGACACCAGCTTCCTGGTCGACGACCAGATCGAGCGCTGGCGTTTCGAAGAGGAGAATCAGCGGGTGTTGGCCAAGGGCGGTCAGCCGGCGGTCGGTGAGCCGCTGATGCTCGGCATCACCAAGGCGTCACTGTCGACCGAGTCCTTCATCTCCGCCGCCTCCTTCCAGGAAACGACCAAGGTTCTGACCCAGGCGGCCATCGAAGGCAAGATCGACTACCTGCGCGGCCTGAAGGAGAACGTCATCATGGGCCGTCTGATTCCGGCCGGCACCGGCATCGCCAAGTATCGCAGCGCCAAGCTGCTGATCGAGGAGCCGGAAGAGGTGATGGAAGAGCCCGAGCCGGTGGACGAGGATGAGCAGCCAGCGGCCGGCTCCGAGGCCCCGGTGACCGAGTAGTTCTGACGCCTGGTCGCAGGTCATCGGGCCGGCCGGACAAAATGTGCGGCCGGCCCCGAAAAAAATCTTGACAAGGAGGGACCCGGTTGATACATTCGCCGGGTTTTCCTCTCTGGAAAAGTGTGTGTTTTCAAGCAAGGATACGAAACGTTCGGGAGTCTTTGAATGCCTACGATTAATCAGCTGATCCGCAAGGGACGGAAGCAGAAAGTCAAGAAGTCGACTGCTCCTGCTCTGCAGTGCAACCCGCAAAAGCGAGGCGTCTGCACGCGTGTCTACACCACGACCCCCAAGAAGCCGAATTCGGCTCTGCGCAAGGTTGCCCGCGTGCGTCTGACCAATGGCATCGTCGTGACCTCCTATATTCCCGGGGTTGGCCACAATCTGCAGGAGCACTCCGTGGTTCTGATCCGTGGCGGGCGTGTCAAGGACTTGCCTGGTGTTCGTTATCACATCGTGCGTGGCGCCCTCGACCTCGCCGGCGTTCAGGACCGGCGCCAGGGTCGTTCCAAGTATGGTGCCAAGAGACCGAAATAAGACAGGTTTGAGAGGACGTTATGCCGAGAAGAAGAGAGGTTCCCAAGCGCGTCATTCTGCCCGATCCCAAGTACAACGACCGGCTGCTCGCCAAGTTCGTCAACTGCATCATGTTGGACGGCAAGAAGAGTGTGGCCGAAGGGATTGTCTACGGCGCCTTTGACCTTGTTGCTGAGCGGACCGGCGAAGATCCCCTCGAGGTCTTCAAGAAGGCGATGGAAAATGTACGGCCGATGCTGGAGGTCAAGTCCCGCCGGGTCGGCGGTTCGACTTATCAGGTTCCGGTCGAGGTTCGGGCCGACCGCCGTAATGCCCTGGCGATCCGCTGGATCATCAATTACGCCCGGCAGCGCGGCGAGAAGACCATGAAGGAGCGTCTCGCCGGTGAGTTGCTCGACGCTGCCGCCAATCGCGGCAGCTCGGTCAAGAAGCGGGAAGACACGCACAAGATGGCCGAGGCCAACAAGGCCTTTGCTCATTATCGCTGGTAATCATTCTAGTTTGTGCCGGGTGCGCGGCCCGGTGGAGGTTGAGAAGTGGCACGCAAGGTAGCACTTGAAAAGACCCGCAATATCGGGATTATGGCTCATATCGACGCCGGCAAGACGACGACGACCGAGCGTATTCTTTACTATACGGGGGTCTCGCACAAGATCGGTGAGGTCCATGATGGCGCCGCCACCATGGACTGGATGGAGCAGGAGCAGGAGCGCGGCATCACCATCACCTCGGCTGCGACCACCTGTTTCTGGCGCGAGCATCGCATCAACATCATCGACACCCCGGGGCACGTTGACTTCACCATCGAGGTCGAGCGTTCGCTGAAGGTGCTCGATGGTGCGATTGCCGTCTTCTGTTCGGTCGGTGGTGTTGAGCCTCAGTCGGAAACTGTTTGGCGTCAGGCCGACAAGTACGGCGTTCCCCGGATTGCCTTCATTAACAAGATGGACCGTGTCGGGGCCGATTTCCAGCGCGGCGTCGACATGATGCGCGAGCGTCTTGGTGCCAACCCGGTGCCGATTCAGCTGCCGATCGGCAAGGAGGACAGCTTTCGCGGCATCATCGATCTGGTGCAGATGAAGGCTATCGTCTGGGATGACGAATCGCTGGGTGCCAAGTATGACGTCATCGAGATTCCCGGCGAGTTGCGCGACGAGGCCGAGGCGGCCCGCGAGGTGATGCTGGAGGAGATCTGCTCCCAGGACGAGGAGCTGATGGACAAGTATCTCGGCGGTGAGGAGCTGACCATCGACGAGATCAAGGCTGGCATCCGCAAGGCGACCACCGACCTGCACATCAATCCGGTGCTCTGCGGTTCCGCCTTCAAGAACAAGGGCGTGCAGACGCTGCTCGACGCCGTCGTCGACTACATGCCGTCGCCGCTCGACGTCCCCGCCATCCGTGGCAGCCATCCCGACAGCGGCGAGGAACTGACCCGGCCGGCCGACGACGACGGTCCTTTTGCCGCCCTGGCCTTCAAGATCATGACCGACCCCTTTGTCGGTCAGCTCACCTTCTTCCGTGTCTATTCCGGTGTTGCCGAGTCCGGTGTCTCGGTGCTCAATACCACCAAGGGCAAGAAGGAACGTTTTGGCCGTCTGCTCAAGATGCACGCCAACAAACGTGAGGAAATCAAGCAGGTTTACTCCGGCGATATCGCCGCCGCCGTCGGTCTGAAGTTCACCACTACCGGCGACACGCTTTGCGACGAGAAGAATCCGTGCCTGCTCGAGGCCATGGAGTTCCCCGAGCCGGTCATTCACATCGCCGTCGAGCCGAAGACCAAGGCCGATCAGGAAAAACTCGGGACCGCACTGCAGAAGCTGCTGCAGGAGGACCCTTCGCTGCGCTGCCACACCGATGAGGAGACCGGTCAGACCATCCTCTCCGGCATGGGCGAGTTGCATCTCGAAATCATCATTGACCGCCTCAAGCGCGAGTTCAAGGTCGAGGCCAACGTCGGCGCGCCCCAGGTCGCCTACCGCGAGACCATCACCAAGAAGGTCGAGGTTCAGGGCAAGTTCGTTCGCCAGTCTGGTGGTCGCGGTCAGTATGGTGATTGTCACCTGCGCCTCGAGCCTCTCGAGCCGGGCAGCGGCTTTGAGTTTGTTGACGAGATCAAAGGCGGCGTGATTCCGCGAGAATACATTCCCGCCGTGCAGAAAGGCTGCGAAGAGGCCTGTGAAAATGGCCCGCTGGCCGGTTTTCCGGTGGTCGACGTGCGCGTCACCTGCTTCGACGGTTCCTATCACGAGGTCGACTCATCGGAGATGGCTTTCAAGATTGCCGGCTCGATGGGCTTCAAGGAGGGCGCCCAGAAGGCTTCGCCCGTCCTGCTCGAGCCGGTGATGGCGGTCGAGGTGGTCGTGCCCGAGGAATACATGGGCGACGTCATGGGCGACCTCAACAGCCGGCGCGGCCGCGTCATGGGTATGGAGGCGCGGGGCGGTGCCCAGGTCATCAATGCCCATGTGCCGCTGGCCAACATGTTCGGTTATGCCACTGATCTGCGCAGCATGACTCAGGGGCGGGCCAACTACACTATGGTCTTCGATCACTACGAGCAGGTGCCCGCTTCCATCGCCGAAGAGATTATCGCCAAGACCAAATCGTAACTGACTTAAAGGATAGAGGATCAGGGAGGACCACCCCATGTCCAAGGAAAAATTCGAGAGAACAAAGCCCCATGTCAACATTGGCACCATCGGCCACGTTGACCACGGGAAGACGACTCTGACCGCTGCCAT
>NZ_VNIB01000020.1 GCF_008124615.1 Geothermobacter ehrlichii | reverse complement strand
CAGACCAGCACGCCGATGGCCGCCGCCACCAGCAGATACATGGGGATCAGTACCGAATGACCGACATTCCAGTAGATCTCACGGGTCAGTTCCATATCTGTCCTCTTTCCGCACTACAGGCCGGATTAATAACCAAGATGTTCATTAACAAGACAAACTGTGATCTCAGTATCACGTGGTTTTCTTTCAATAATTGCGGTAATTCGACAGACTCGTTCTGGGGAGTTGCAATCCACACAGATTCCGGTCTGCGTGCAGGGAGGAGCATAACCCATGCGGCGAGCATTGGGAGGCACTACCACCTCTTTGACCCGGCGCAAAGCACTGTCGAGGTCTCGGACGATTTTATTGACCCCGGCGACGACAACCACTTTGGGTGGACCAAAAGCCATGGCGCCTACTCGATTTCCCGTGCCATCAATGTTGACCAGTTGTCCGTTGATCGTTAATGCATTGGTACTGGTGAAAAAAATGTCGCAACTCAGTTGCCGACGCATCAGTGCAAATCGTTCCTTCGGAGATAAGCCGGGCCGTCCGTGCGACAGCAGGGTTTTCCCGGCACGCTCCAATTCCTTGGCAAACCCGATTTGCGCCAGAGTTATCGAACCGCCGAAACCAACAATTGTGGCGTCTCGAGCAGCATCGATCAGAAATGGCCGCACATTCTGGCGATTGGCGAACACGGCTGCTGCAAAACCGTTGTTCCGCAACGCCTGCGCAGTTTTCTCCAACAGTAATTCCCGATGCCAGCGTAAACTCTCATCCACTTCGGGTCGCTTTTTCATATCAGGTCTTCATCAGAAAGTTTTTCAGGTTCGGTTCATCCCTGAGACGCCACACCCTGGCAATAACGTCCTGCATCTCTTCCCGAGTGGCACCACCCTGAAACATCGCCAACCGGATCGCTTTATCCTCCAGCTCACCGCGAGACAGCGTATTCCCAGGGTCCCCCTTGGGGGTATCTATTTGCATTTTCAGCCGTCTGCCGTCGCGTGTTACCACTTCAACGCGCCCCAGCCATCGTTTTGGGTAAGCCCGGTCTACTTCATCATCTAGGATCATCTTCACTTTTTGGCTGAACGAACGGATTGCCGGATCACGCAAAGCGGTTTCATTGAACTCCTCGATTCCCGCCCGGCCTTTCAGAGCAATCATCGCCAGGACAAAACCCATGGAAAATTTGGCTTGATGTACGGTTTGCGGGTCCGTCACCGGGCCGAGAACATCTATAGCGCCCCGATGTACACGGGCCAGAACTTCGTCAATCTCGTCCGCCCTGATTTTGTACTTTGACATCAGTTCCAGCAGGGCATCGGCTGCAGGATGAGTGTGCCGGCAACTGGCGTGAAACTTGAATGATGTTTCTCCGATCGCCCAACGGGTTCCCAACCGATCTACAAGCATATTCGGGTCAGCATCTTTCGACATGCCGGCCGCCATCCCCTGTTCACCCTCGATTATCCTCTGCGCACCGACAAAACCGTCGCGGGCAATATAGGCGGAGAGCAACCCGTCCGCGGCCGCCTTTGCGGTATGCAGCTGCTTGGAATCGGCGGCATCGCGCAAAAATTCCCAAAGCCCGGCAGCCTGTGTACCGGCAGAGCCCAGGGCGTGCAGCATCCGTTCTCCATCAACTGCCAGCAGACGTGCGACTCCGGCCGCAGCGGCCAGAGTTCCGGCGGTTCCGGTGGTATGAAAAATTTTATAGTGAGAACATCCCAAGGATTCGCCGATCCGGATGCCGGCTTCATATCCAGCGACCGCCGCAACGATGACATCGCGCCCGGAACTCCCCAGCTGCTGCGCAGCAGCAACAACCGCCGGGAAGACGACGGTCCCAGGATGAAATACCGATCCGTTATGCACATCATCCTGTTCAGCATAATGTGAGGAAGCGGCGTTGACTAAAGCCGCAAAATATGGCGAAGAGCGCCTTCTTGAAACGAAAATTTCGCTTGCGCCGTCGGCCGGCCCCATGGTTTCGGCAAATTGTTCGAGAATTTGAATTTGCCGGGCCTTTTTCCCCGCCAGGGCAGAGCCGAACCAATCCAGAAACAGGTCCTCGGTACGAGATACGACTTCAACAGGGAGATCTTCGAATTTGAGCTCAGCCAGAAACTCCGCCAAGATTTGGGTTGGTTTGTCAACTTGGGCACTCATTTGCCTTCCTCCGGCGCCAAGCGCGCAATTTGCGGAGCGCATCCCCGCTTATACACCATTAATATGCGTTCAAAGGTGATCACCACCACTCCATTTTGGTTGAACCCGGTGGTTTTTACCTTGACGATACCTACATTGTTGCGTGACCTCGACTCACGTTTTTCCAAAACCTCGGATTGTGAATAGATCGTGTCGCCCTCAAATACTGGATTGGGCAAGCGAACATTGTCCCAGCCAAGATTTGCCATTACGTTCTGTGAAATATCCGTCACACTTTGTCCTGTCACCAAGGCCAGCGTGAAGGTCGAATCGACCAATGGTTTGCCAAACTCAGTCTGGGCGGAATAGTGATGATCAAAATGTATGGGGGCGGTATTTTGCGTCAAGAGAGTAAACCAGCTATTGTCCACACTTAGTACTGTTCTACCGAGAGGATGCTGATAGATATCCCCAACTTCGAAATCTTCAAAGAAACGTCCTTTCCAACCTTCTTTTACTCCCATTTTCAAACTCCTTGTGATTTGAATTCAGATTACGTTTTCGGTTCGCAATTGGACAATATCTTCTTCGCTGTACCCGATGCCAGTCAGCACTAAATCGGTATGCTCCCCCAAATCGGGAATGGCATCCATTCGAGCTTCGAAACCTGAAATTGAGAACGGAGGAAGTAGAGCCTGAATCGGTCCGACTGGACTTGGCACCTGCCGCCAACGGTTTCGTGCAGCAAGCTGTTGATGGCCCCAAACTTCTTCCATGTCATTTATGCGTGCGTTGGCGATGGCTGCCGCGTCCAAGCGCGCCACAACCTGCTGAGCACTCAGAGTCCCAAAAACCTCATGAATAATGGCAGTCAGTTCCTCTGCGTTTGCAACTCTCTTTGAATTCGATTCAAAGCGCGGGTCGTTTTTCAGCTCCGGACGCATCAGTACCTGTTCACAGAACACCGCCCATTCACGCTCATTTTGCAGCCCCAGCATCACTTGCTTACCATCCCCCGAAAGAAACGGCCCATATGGGAAGATGGTTGCGTGAGCGGCCCCGGTGCGTCTTGGAGGGCTGCCCCCGTAGTGGCTGTAGTACAATGGGTATCCCATCCATTCACTCAACGCTTCCAGCATCGACACTTCCACCGAAGCCCCCTTCCCGGTTTTTTCACGGCTATAAAGAGCGCTCAATATCCCGCAATAGGCATACATCCCGGCGGCAATATCAGCGATGGAAATCCCGGCCTTGCACGGGGTATCGGGAGTCCCCGTTACAGACAACAGACCGGCCTCGCTTTGAATCAAAAGGTCATAGGCTTTCTTGTCCCGGTAAGGACCGCTATTGCCATAGCCGGAAATATTGCAAACAATCAAACGGGGATAGCGCTCCAGGAGCTCGTCTGTGCCCAACCCCAGACGGTCGGCCGCCCCAGGCGCAAGATTCTGCACAAACACATCGGCTCCCTGGAGAAGTCTTGCCATGATTTCTTTCGCTCGCGGATGTTTCAGATTCAGGGTCATACTTTCCTTGGAGCGGTTTACCCACACAAAATGGGAGGCCAGCCCCAAAACAGTTTCGTCATAACCCCGGGCGAAATCCCCTACTTTGGGACGTTCTACCTTGACTACCCTGGCCCCCAGATCGGCAAGTTGGCGGGTAGCGAAAGGAGCGGCGATAGCGTGCTCCAAGGTAACGACAGTTATTCCTTCTAGCGGGCGCATAATTAATATGACCTCGGCATTCCCAATACGTGCTCACCGATATAGGACAGAATCAAATTGGTGGAAATCGGCGCAACCTGATAGAGCTTGGTTTCTCGGAACTTTCGTTCGATGTCGAATTCGGTCGCAAAGCCGAAACCACCATGTGTCTGAATAGCAACATTAGCAGCTTCCCAAGAAGCATCGGCGGCCAGCAATTTTGCCATATTGGCTTCTTTCCCGCAGGGCCTACCAGCATCAAACAGGCTGGCGGCTTGAAAACGCATCAGATTGGCCGCTTCCACATTTATATATGCTCGGGCTATAGGGAACTGGATGCCCTGGTTTTGTCCGATGGGGCGACCAAAGACCACGCGCTCCTTGGCATAAGCCGAAGCCCTTTCCACAAACCAGTATCCATCACCAATGCATTCGGCAGCGATAAGAATACGCTCAGCGTTCATACCATCCAGAATATAGCGAAACCCCTTCCCTTCCTCGCCGATCAAATTCTCAGCTGGCACCTTGAGATTGTCGAAAAACAGTTCGTTAGTCTCATGGTTCATCATGTTTCGAATCGGGCGGACGGTCAGTTCGCTTTCGCTGACATCCCGCAAGTCAACAAGAAAAACCGACAGCCCATCGGTTTTTTTCTTCACTTGGCTCAAGGGAGTGGTACGCGCCAAAAGGAGCATCAGGTCGGAATGCTGAACACGTGAAATCCAAACCTTCTGCCCATTCACGACATAATGATCCCCCTTGCGTACGGCAGTAGTTTTCAGTTTTGTGGTATCGGTGCCGGTATTGGGTTCAGTAATGCCGAATGATTGCAGACGCAATTCCCCGCTGGCAATTTTCGGCAGATATTTCTGTTTCTGTACCTCAGAGCCATGCCGCAAAAGGGTTCCCATGATGTACATCTGGGCATGACAGGCGCCAGAATTGCCTCCGGAACGATTGATTTCCTCAAGAATTATGGAGGCCTCGGTTATGCCGAGTCCAGAGCCGCCATATTCTTCAGGTATCAACGCAGCTAGCCAACCTGCCTCGGTCAAGGCCTGAACAAATTCCTCTGGATACCCCCTCGACTCATCCACTTTGCGCCAGTACTCATCTGGAAAAGTCTTGCAAAGGTCACGCACTGCGTCACGAATCTGCCTACTCAGTTCCGACTCAACCATAAAATTCCTCCAACTTGATAAATTTCTCAGCTCACTTTTACGGGACATTATTAAAATGGCCCAGCTACAAGACGTTGAATTGTTAAGCGCCAAGCGATAAGAGCAACCACCATGCCACATCAAAAAACATATATATCTTATTGATATAACGAGTTTTTTTTGTTTCGCATAGCTCACGATGCGATATCAGCCCGGAACCATGTTCACAACAAAAACACTACGTTCACTATTAGAACAGCGTTGAAGTTCAAGGAGAAGGCTGTCGGCCTTGTTGTTGATGGCGGGTTGTCGGTTGCCGAAGTCGGGCGGCGACTGAGTATTTCGCGACAGGCGCCGCGCAACTGGATCAAGATGGCATACCCTGCCAGGGAGCCGCGGGGGAGCAGGCGATATCGACACGCCAAGACAGGAACAGTGCCTTTCTGTCGAGTGAATGGGCCGGGTCCTTGGCGCGTCGAAAAGCGGCTACTATGCCTGGCGCAACCGCAAACTGTCGGCTGTCGGCGCGGAAGCTGGAGGATGAGCGGCCCAAGGTGGCGATCAAGGCGACTCACGAACGAGGCCGTGGAACCTACGGGCCGGAAAAGATCCAGAAGGAATTGGCCGAGGTCGAGAAGGTCGAGATTGGGCTGAGCCATGTCAAGCGACTGCACCGTGAGATGACGCTGCGCTACAGGCAGGTGAAGAAATACAAGGCGACGACCGACTCGAACCACAAGCTGCCGGTCACAACCCAATCTGCTGAATCAGAACTTCGCTGCGTCAGGTCCGAACCGGGCCTGGGTTGCGGACATCACTTACGTTGCCACCGAGGAAGGCCGGCTCTACCTGGCGGCCATCAAAACCTCCCGGGACAAGGAAATCGTCGGCTACGCCATGAGCCGCCGCAAGACACAGGATCTAGTCGGCCGCGCCCTGTTCCGGGCTGTTACGGCCCGGCGTCCTGCCAAGGGGGCTGATCCATCTCTCCGATCGTGGCGGCCAGTATTGCTCCCACAGCCATCAGAAGCTGATGAAGCAATTCAAGATGAAGCCGTCGAGGAGTCGCGAGGGGAACTACTGGGACAATGCCCCTATGGAAAGCTTTTTCGGTACGCTCAAGCGGGAACTGGTCCACCACAGGAAGTATCACACCCGGCAGGAAGCCACGGCAGAGATCAGCGAGCACATCAAGACATTCTACAACCGGCAAAGACGACATGCCAGCCTGGGCAATCTCCCTCCCCCGGCAGCATACTGGAAAAAATACATCAGGCAGCAAGAGGCTGCCTGACCAACTTATGGTGTCCACTATTGTGGACCGACCTCACATTGGAAATATTTTCGTTGCATAAAACGACAGTGTTTCGTAGTGCGACAAACCCCGCCCCCCCCCAAAACTGCCCCAATCGTGCCCCATCACTTAAGTTATTGAAATTGAAAGCATTCAAAAAAAACGGCTAAATGGCACACCCCTTGCCTAACAGAACGGTGTTTTCTGAACACAATCAAACAAAGAGCCTCAAGCCTTCCAGCAACCCTTAGAATCACGGAGGAAATATGTCCCTTAAAGACGGAAATGCCTACAAGGAAAGCCTCAAGACCCTCAATCATAATGTCTTTGCTTTCGGGGAAAAAATCGAAAACGTTGTCGATCACCCTTTGTTCAGTCCCCACATTAAGGCTGCTGCACTGACCTACGATTTGGCGCACGATCCTTCAACTGAAGATCTGGTAACCGCCATATCCCATCTGACTGGAAAAAAAATAAATCGCTTTACACATATTCATCAAAGCACCGAGGACCTGGTGAAAAAAGTAAAAATGCTGCGCATGATCGCTGGGAAAACAGGTAGTTGTTTCCAGCGTTGTGTCGGTTTCGATGCTTTGAATGCTACCTATTCCGTAACCTATGAAATGGACGAGGAATTAGGGACTGACTATCACCAGCGGTTTCGCAACTACCTTGAGTACATTCAGGATAATGACCTGATGGTGGCAGGGGCAATGACTGACCCCAAAGGGGATCGCGGATTGTCTCCCGGGAACCAGAAAGACCCGGATATGTATGTCCATATCGTCGAAAAGAATGACAAGGGGATAGTCATTCGCGGGGCCAAGGTCCATCAAACCGGGATTGTCAATTCTCACGAAATGTTGGTCATGCCAACCATTGCCCTGGGTGAAGGGGATAAAGCTTATGCCGTAGCCTGTGCGTTGCCAACAGATGCTCCAGGAGTTGTTCATATTTTCGGCCGTCAAACTAACGATGAACGACGCCTGGAAGGTGGGGAGATCGACCAGGGTAATGCCAAATACGGGACAGTTGGTGGGGAAGCCTTAACTGTCTTGGAAAATGTTTTTGTCCCCTGGGAGCGGGTTTTCATGTGCGAAGAATATCAGTTTGCCGGCCTGCTGGTTGAAAGATTTGCGTCCTATCATCGGCAAAACTATGGCGGCTGCAAGGCAGGGGTCAGTGACGTCATCATTGGCGCAACTACCGCCATGGCCGAATACAATGGCGTTGCCAAAGCTTCCCACGTTCGGGACAAAATTGTAGAGATGGTTCATCTGACCGAAACCCTCTATTGCGGATCGATTGCCTGTTCTTGTGAAGGAGCTCCCACTCCTTCCGGCGCATATTTCGTCAACCCTCTCCTGGCCAATACTGTTAAGCAAAACGTGACTCGATTTATTTATGAAATTAGCCGTCTGTCCCATGATGTTTCAGGTGGTTGCATTGCAACACTCCCTTCGGAAAAAGACCTTCGTCATCCTGAAATCGGTAAATACGTAGAAAAGTATTTCAAGGGTGTGGACAGTGCGCCCGCCGAGGACCGCATCCGGATGGCAAGGCTGGTAGAGAATATGACTGGCGGGACTGCTCTGGTCGAGAGCATGCACGGGGCTGGTTCGCCACAGGCGCAAAGGGTCATGATCCTTCGTCAGGCAAACCTTGGCCGCAAAGTAAAACTCGCCGAAAAACTGGCCGGGATCAAACCCCCAAAATCATAATTTTCATGAAAAAAATAAGGGTTGGAGTCAAATATTGCGGGCAATGTACCCCTCATATCGACGGCCCCTCAATCATCGAGAGGGTAAAGGATATTGACGATCGCATCGTCTTTGTCCCTTGGGGAGCTTCGGACAAGGAAGTGCTTCTGGTCATTAGCGGATGTCCAACTGATTGTGCCAGCAGACCAGCCTTCGACGGCCCGATGCTCAATGTCGCAGGCAACTTCCTGGAAAGGAAGAGGTTGCCTGCGTCCAGATTGCCCGAAGCAATTCTAAAAAGAATTTTTGGCCAGTTCAGCAAACCGCGACCTGATTGCAATTTGGGAAAGGAAACAATGGAAGCTCCGAGTAATCTCAAGGGGAAAGTTGCTCTTGTCACAGGCAGTACCAAGGGGATTGGAAGAGGCATAGTTGGCAGTTTGGCCAGCGCCGGCGCCGATGTTGTCGTTGTCAGCCGCAACCAGGAGGATTGCAACCGCGTTGCTGATGAAATCAAGAGACATGGAAATGATGCGCTTCCTGTTGCAGCCGATTTGACTGATCTTGATGCTATTGAAAAACTGGTGGAGAAAACAGTCCGGCATTATGGCCGGATTGATATCTTGGTGAACAATGCTGGGGCTTCTCTTACCAAGAGGGCCGAGGAAATAACTGAAGCGGACTGGGACAGGATCTTAAACATTGATCTGAAGTCCGTATTCTTCTGTGCTCAAATTGCAGGCAGGCAAATGATCGCCCAAAAAAGCGGCAAAATAATCAATGTCGCCTCAATTTTGGGATTAGTCGGAGATCGGCAAGTTCTTCCTTATTGTGTAGCCAAAGGCGGGGTCATCCAAATGACCAAGGCTTTGGCTTTGGAATGGGCCAAGTACAATATCCAGGTGAATACCATTTGCCCTGGATATGTTATCACGCCGATGAATGAAGCAGACTTAAAAGATGAAAAGATTTTCAACCATATTATCAGGAAGATTCCGATGCGTCGGCTTGGAGATGTTGACGATATGGTAGGGGCCGTAAATTTTCTGGCCTCACAAGCGACGAACTACATGACCGGACAGTCGCTGGTCATTGATGGGGGCTGGACCGCCGAATAACAAGGAATGCCCTCATGAAAGCGGGAAGAAAAGGATCCTGCGGGTTTGGCATGCCGGAATGGGAAGTTTTTTGAACTTCAGGGCGAATGAGGAATCATCAATAAAGTCAATAAAGGAGATCCGTTGATTATGGAAGAGGTAGTCATTGTTGGTGGTGCCCGGACACCGATTGGAGATTTCATGGGCTCCCTCAAAGACGTTTCGGCTGTGGAACTTGGAATTGTGGCGGTCAAGGGGGCCTTGGAAAAGGCCGGTGTCGGCCCGGAGTTGGTCGAAGATGTCGTCGGGGGGATGATCTACACGGCGGGCGCCAAGGCGAACCCGGCGCGGCAGATCCAACTCGGCGTGGGGATCCCCTTGGAGGGAGCGGCAACCACTGTCGACCAACAATGTGGTTCAGCCATGCGTGCCCTGGAGATCGCCGTACAGCAGATGCTTCTGGGAAAATCGACAGTGAGTGTGGCCGTGGGTATGGAAAGCATGTCCAAGGCTCCCTACCTGCTCCTCAATGCCCGGCAAGGGCTGCGCATGGGCCCGGATACAGTGCAGGACCACCTTCTGCACGATGCATTAATCGATCCTTTTACCGGCCATCACATGGGAATTACCGCCGAGACCTTGGCTGAAAAATACCGGATTTCAAGGCAGGAGCAGGACGAAATGGCCCTTGCGAGCCACAACCGGGCGGTGGCAGCCATTGCTGCCGGAAAGTTCAAGAATGAGATCGTACCGGTGGAGGTCAAAAACCGTAAAGGGGTGGTGATTGTAGACACCGATGAGCATCCCCGTGCGGACATCTCCTTGGAGAAATTGGCACAGCTGAAACCGGCGTTCAAAGAAAATGGAACTGTCACTGCCGGCAATGCTTCGGGAATCAATGATGGTGCTGCCGCCCTGGTTCTGATGACAGCAAGCAGAGCCAAGGAACTTGGCGTAAGGCCCATCGCTAAAATTCTGGCAACTGCCTCCTATGGCGTGGCTCCGGAAATTATGGGGATCGGTCCGGCCTATGCCATTCCAAAAGCCTTGAAATACGCTGGCCTGGAGCTAAGTGACGTCGATTATTTTGAAATCAACGAAGCCTTTGCAGCACAGGTTCTCGCTGTAGACCGAGAGCTCAAACTCGACCCATCCAAGGTCAATGCCAATGGCTCCGGCATCGCCCTCGGGCACCCGGTAGGCTGCACCGGCATTCGGATCATCGTGACCATGCTCAACGAAATGAAGCGTCGCCACAACAGATACGGAGTAGCCTCCCTATGTGTCGGCGGGGGGCCAGCCATGGCGACCGTGGTTGAACTGATTTAACGGAACCGTAACGGCGAATTTCCGAGGAGAGGAAATAAGCACCCGTTCACGACTTCAAATTGGAGAATTTAACATGAAAAAGATCGTTGTCATGGGGGCCGGCACCATGGGTGCGGGCATTGCCCAAGCGGTGGCAGAGGCGGGCTTCAGGGTGATCCTCTGCGATATCAAGGAGGAATTCGTCCAGCGGGGCCTTAAGGTGATCACTAAAAACCTCGACAGGGCCGTTGAAAAAGGCAAGTTTCCCCCGGAAAGAAGAGCCGAGGTCCTGGCAAATATCCAGGGGGTCGTTATAACCGGCGGTGAAGGGGGCGAAAGTGATTGTGCCGAATTGGCGGATGCCGATCTGGTGATTGAGGCGATCGTCGAAAACATGGAGAGCAAAAAAGCCGTTTACCAAGACCTCGACCGGATCTGTTCGGCCCAGACCATCCTGGCCTCCAATACATCCGCCTTGAGTATCAGCGAGCTTGCCGCCCAGACCAAGCGCCCCGACAAGGTTGTCGGGATGCATTTCTTCAACCCTGCCAACATCATGAAACTGGTTGAAGTGACTGCCGGGGCAGCAACTAGTGGAGAAACCATTGATACAGTCAAGGCATTTGTCGAAAAACTTGGGAAAGTGCCGGTGCAGGTGGTTGAAGCGCCCGGGTTTGTTGTGAACAGAATGCTGGTGCCGCTGATTAACGAGGCGGCGTTCATTTACATGGAAGGTATTGCTTCTGCCGAGGACATTGATACGGCCATGCGTCTGGGTGCCGGACACCCCCTTGGTCCTTTGGCTCTGGCCGACATGATCGGTCTGGATGTCTGCCTGGCCGTCATGGAGACCCTGCATGAAGAATTCGGCGATCCCAAGTACCGGCCCTGTCCGGTGCTGAAAAAAATGGTGCGGGCCGGTTTCCTGGGGCGCAAAACAGGCAAGGGATTTTATCAATACTGATCCTTGGGGGAGTGCAATGGCCTTTGTAGAGTTGAGAAAGGAAAACCGGCTGGGAATCGTGACCATTAATCGCCCGAAGGCGCTTAACGCTCTAAACACTCAGGTGCTGGCAGAGCTGGAACAAACCCTTCGGGAAATTGCCGTAGACGATAAGATTGGCGTGATTATCATCACGGGAGCCGGTGAGAAGGCCTTTGTCGCCGGCGCCGACATTGTCGAGATGCAGAATAAATCCGCCGAGGCAGCCAGTGATTTTGCCCGCAAGGGGCAGAATATCTTCCGGTTGATCCAGGATCTTCCCCAGCCGACCATAGCTGCCGTCAACGGATTTGCCCTCGGCGGGGGGTGCGAATTGGCAATGGCATGCGATTTACGGCTTGCTTCGGAGAATGCCAGGTTCGGCCAACCGGAAGTCAACTTGGGGATTATCCCCGGATTTGGAGGGACTCAGCGATTGCCGAGGCTTATTGGCCGGGCCCGGGCCATGGAACTTATTCTTACAGGGCGAACCATCAAGGCCGAGGAGGCCTTGGAACTCGGGCTGGTTAATAAGGTTGTCCCGTCTTCAGAATTACTCAACGAAGCCGTAGAACTGGCTAAAACCATCCTGGTTAAAGGACCCGAGGCAGTGCGTCGAGCAAAGTCGGCAGTCAATAAGGGGCTGGAAATTGATACAAACACAGGCTGTGAACTTGAAGCCACTTTGTTTGGCTTATGCTTTGCCGGGAAAGAACAGAAGGAAGGAATGGCGGCTTTTCTGGAGAAGAGAACAGCCAATTTTATTCAAGAAGGATAATGTTTATTGGCACTGCTGTTTCCAGTTTGATCAATAAATAGACGGTGCAAGAATTTGCCGCGTTGTTAACACCTGAATCAGTGAGGAGCCAGTTCGCACATCTCGTTTTTGCCACGCAGAATTATTTTCGCGAGCCAAAATCGCACCGCTCGAAGAAATTGAGCTGTACCATCTCAAGGGAATCGACAGCGACAAAATGAACGCCATCCTGGCAGCGTGCGGCTTCAACTTGCGAAAGATTATGCGAGCTTACATGTGGCTTGTTTTTCAAAGAGCTGGGACATCGGTGTTTGACGCCCAGGTTTGTTCTGGTGGCCTTTGTGGAGCACATAGCCGGTCTGGAACAGAACCTGGAATTTCAACCAAACGTCGCCTGAGAGCGTAATGTCGGTTTTTTCAGGGACGACTAATTAATTACTGGAGGTTGTATGGCTACGGGTTCCCAAATTTTTGAAAATTACCACGAAGAAATTTTGGGTTGTCCATGGTGTGGTGAAAAACCAGAGATTGTTCAGAGCTGGTCCGGTTTTATATTAGAGTGCAAAAATATAAATATATGCCGGGTTCATCCAAGTACAGGTTGGTGTGAAAATTTAGATGTAGCAATGTCTGTTTGGAATGACAGAAATTCTTCTTAGCATAGCAAATTAAGGTTGTATAGATGGATACAAGCTGAAATTTTATCCATAAACTGTACAGAAATAGTTATCACCTGATACATCCGCCCGATTTTGGTTGAATGATAAACCTTGCCCCCTGTTCGTTTTCGATGTAGTCGAGGACCTGATTCTCCGCTACGGCTTCCGTCATCGGATCCATCAAAACCATGACCCCGTTGATTTCTCGCTGTTGTTTTTCGTCCGGCTCATCCAGAGCCAGTCCCAGACGGGGCCCGCCTCAGCCAAGGCCTTCGACAGAGATCCTTAGCACTTTCCCAGGTTGCCTGGCCAGAATCTGTTGCAGAGCATTGCGTGCGGCATCGGTTATTGTCATTGTTGAACTCCTTTCATTCTGGTTGAGGAAGGGAATTGGCATGTTTTAAATCGATGTCGTCGTTTATGGGTAGAAAAGGCGACGGTTGTACTTTTTGTAGACGCTGATCGCCCTTCTTCTGAAGCCGTATTATACAGACCCTGTAGCTACGGCTAACACATTTTTTGCGTGTGTCGGGTGAGCATAGACCATCTGGCGAATATCGTTAATTGTCAGTTGTTTTTTAACGGCAAGGGTCAGTTCATGAATAATTTCGGTCGCAGATTCTCCAATCATTGAAGCACCAATCAAGATTCCCGTATCTTCAAGATAATACATTTTTAAAAAAGCCGGCTGTACTTTGTCTACGATTGTCCGCCCATTTGGAACCTGCTCCATGGCAACAACTTTGACATCAGGCAGTTCTTTGGTCACACCGACACAGGCCACCTCCGGGTGGCAAAAGACAACCCGTGGAACCTGGGTTGAATCGATATCATGGATATTCCCCTGCACAATATTGCTAGCGGCCAAGCTCCCCTCATAACTCGCTCCGTGCGCCAGCAGCAAACCACCGTTGATATCGCCAACGGCATAGATATGCTCAACATTGGTTTGCAAGTGTGTGTTCACGCCTATAAAACCCTTGTCGGTCGCTACTCCGGCGGCGTCAAGCTTTAAGGCTTCTATATTCGGGGTGCGGCCGACGGCAACCAATACTTTGTCAAATATTTCTGGCTTCTGCACGGACCCTTGGTAGGTGACGTGAACCTGCCCCTTGGATATCTCTAAATGACCGATAGAGAGTCCGTTCTTTACTGTAATTCCTTGTTGCTCAAAACATTGACGCAGCCTGTTGCCCACCGCTGCCTCTTCGCGCGGGAGCAGGGTCGATTCTGTTTCTACAAGAGTGACTTCCGAGCCAAATGAATTATAAATTGTTGCAAACTCACATCCAATCGCACCGCCGCCCACTATGAGCAGGCGTTGCGGTAATTCGGTATTCAATAACATGTCGTCGCTGGACAAAATGTATCGTCCGTCGAAGTCTGCGAACGGTAATCTGCGAGGCGAAGAGCCTGTAGCAATAATGATGTACTCACCATGGATTGTTTCCGTGGTCCCATCGCTCTTTTTGATCTCGATCTCATGCTCTGAGATAAACGAGGCGATGCCATAAAGAACATCGGCCTTGATTCCGGCGAGGATACTGCTGATCGCCATTCGGAGTTTTTGCAGGTCACCATCGACAACCTGCCGAACCTCTTTCAAGTTAACTGCCTCGGGGTGAATGCGTAGCCCGTACTTTTGACTTTCGCGGGCCTGTCTGTAAACTGCGGCGGCTTTTAAAAGAGCCTTGGTAGGCATACACCCCTTATTCAGGCAAACCCCTCCAGCCATCGCTTCTGATTCCTGGACGAGACAAACGGACTTCCCCATCTGGCTGAGGGCCACCCCGGCAGCCAATCCGCCGGGGCCACCTCCCAAAATAATAACGTCGTAGCTTTTCATGTGCATTTACTCCAGTTCCTTTCGATCAATCACGCGGCTTTGATCTGCTGTTACACGCTTTGGCTTCGGACGATCCAGGGTGTCGATAACGATATCCAGCAAGCGTAGAAACTCTTTTTTTTCTTCATCGCTCATAGCGCTCAACATCCACTGACTGACATCCTCAGCATGGTTTTGCAGCGTGGTTATGATGGGGCGTGATTCGGGCGTAAGATAAATTTTTGTTTTGCGCTTATCCTTTTCGCAGGGGATGCGCTTGATCAACGAACTTTTCTCCATTCGCATGAGGGTATTGGCCAATGTCGGTTGCTCGACTTGTATTTGTTCGCACAGTTCCTTTTGCGTTTGCCCTTCGTTGCCGTGAAGACAGCAAAGGACAGGGACTTGTCCATGCACAACACCGTAAGGTTTGATTTCTTGGTTCAGCATATTCATACACATACGTGTGATGTAATGCAGCTTGTAGGCTAATGTTTTGTCTTTTAGATGATTCATGGTCGGCCCCCGTTGCATAGCAAGCTATACAAAACCATAGCGCGCTATGTATGTCAAGAGGAGAAAGAGTTTTCACCAGATGCTTGCGCGAAATTTTAAAGAATTTTTTACTTTCATATCACAGCAATGCGGGATATTGTGTTGAAAAGTTGCCGCAAAACCTTACATCGTGCAATATTCACCCTGGAGCCATCGGGAGATCACATGCCGAAAAAAAACCAAAATCCCGACCTTGCTGACCTGGCGATTCTTAGGGAGCTACAGGAGAATGCAAGAATTCCGAACTCAGAACTGGCCCCCAAGGTTGGACTGTCGACTTCCGCCTGTCTGGCCCGAACCAACCGGTTGCGCCAACAGGGGGTGATCAAACAATTTGCCACGATTGTCGACCATGAAAAAATCGGCTTGGATATTATCGCCTTTACCTTCGTGACCCTCTCCCCCCATTCAGAACCGGTTGCTGCTGCGTTTGCCGAGCAGATTGAAAAACTGCCTCAAGTGACTGAAAGCTATCACGTCACCGGAGACCATGACTACATGTTGAAAATCGTCGCCCGAAACATCCCGGCATATCGGGAATTTGTCGTCAACTCTCTGTTGTCGATCGAGGGGGTCAGCAAGGTTGAAACCATGATGGTTTTAAAAGTCGAGAAACAGCGATTTTCATTGCCGTTGGAAGAAACCCGAGATAACCAGCGCTAGGGATCTGGCCAAAGCCACGCTCCCGATAGGATTCAAGATGCAGATCCATACTTTCTGGCTGTTTTTGACAACCGTGCTCGCACTGATCATAACGCCGGGGCCGGACATGATTTACGTCGCTGGACGCTCTTTGTCTCAGGGCGGAAAGGCGGCCGTCTTTTCAGCGCTGGGTGTCGCCATCGGCTATATCGGCCATACCTTGCTGGTGACACTGGGGCTAGCCTCCATTCTTGCTGCGTCTCCAATCGCGTTCCGAACGGTTCAGCTGGGCGGAGCAGCCTATCTGATTTTTCTCGCATTCACCCTGTTGCGCTCTGAAGGATCGAGTCTTCAGGCTGAAGACGTCCGAGAATCTTCAACCGGGGTGCTGATCCGACAGGGCATTTTGACCAGCATCCTGAACCCCAAGGGTCTACTGTTCTATTTTGCCTTGTTGCCTCAATTCTATGTTCAGGGGCATCTCTCCGCCGCAATGCAGATGCTGGTTTACGGACTGGGGACCAGTTTGCTCTGTTTTACGGTTTACGGACTGGTTGGCCTGACAGTATCAAGGGCAGGCAGCCGTTTTGCGAAGAGCGGAACCCTGCAACGGATTCTGCCCAAATTCTCGGGTTGTGTCCTCCTGGGACTGGGGCTCTATCTGTTACGACCAATGCAGAGGTAACCAAGCAACCCTCTGGAATTTACAAACAAGGAAGAGGCCATGGAGAAACTGAAACAATTCTTTTCGTCGCAGGATCTTTTTGCAAAACATGTCGGTATCGAACTTCTTGAGGTTGGGCCGGGCTATGCGAAAACCCACATGAAAATCGAGCCGCACCATTTCAACGGGGCCAAAACGGTCCACGGCGGGGCCATATTTACTTTGGCTGATTTTGCTTTTGCGGTAGCGTCCAATTCTCACGGCAATCTAGCCATGGGGATCAACACCAGCGTCTCCTTTGTCAAAGCCGCAACAGGAGGAACACTTTACGCCGAGGCCAAGGAGCAGGCCCTGAACCCAAAGCTGGCCTCCTACTCGGTCCTCATTACTGACGAGGCCAACGAGACTGTGGCTATTTTTCAGGGGATGGTGTACCGCAAGAAGCAGCAGCTTATCTGCGATGACTTCTAGACAGCCCCTCGCACAAAAATCCAGGGAACGATCGATGAAAATCTTTGATGTTCATATGCATATCGGGGATAAGCACGAATGGACCGAAGAGGCTTTTCTTCCCGCCAAAGATGCTGGCCGGTGACAATCGACCGTTTTTCACAAAATGGACGGGCATTGGAAAAAGCTCCTTGGCTCTGAATTGCTTCTTGCGAAGAATGGTTTCTTGAGAACAAAGGTTTCTGATTCTCCTTGAAAGGATATTTTCGAGCATCTTCTCTCCACCAGAGTTACCGGCCAAAAATCGCACTATAATTAAAGGGGCCGACATCCTCCATTTTAAGCAGGGTAAAACCATAAGAGCAGAGGATGCCGGCCAGTTCGTCAGGGCTCAGGCGAACCTCTTTGGGGGGACCGGGAGGGCCGTCAATCTTGTGAAATTCAATCACTACCAAGCGGCCATCTGGTTTCAGAACTCTGCAGATCTCCTGCAGGGCTTTCTGCTCACAGCCATCCTGCACCAGGTCATGGAGGACAGTAGCCAAAAGGCAGATATCGACGCTAGCATCTGGCAGCGGCAGTTCCCTGAGATCCGCAACCCTGGGCACAATCTGGGGCAATTGCCTATGACACGCTTCTTTTTGTAAAAAAGTGATTCCTTCAGCCCAGAGATCAACTGCGTAAATTCGCCCCGGGGCCTTGATATACTCCGCCGCAGCCAAGGCATAAGCTCCTCGCCCGCAGGCGGCATCCAGCAGGATGACGTCTTTTTCAAGCTGTAATGCGGCAAAGAGCTTTTCGGGCTCGATGAGATCAAAGCTGCTCTTGCCGGCAGCGATTGGTTTTTTATTTTGCCGGATCATCCGCCCTCTACCTTCAATTCTCAATAACGCAGTTCTGGCTGCCGCCTTGTCTTCCGAGGGATGAATTGCCTTGAGCATGGCGGCAGACCCGCTTGCGGGGCACCGCACTGAATGTGTGATTCATTGCCATCTTCACATGGCGAACAGGATGCCTTCAAAGAAATGATGTCTATGAATCGCACAGGTTCATGTAAGCGGTCTCTGGTGCACTTATAATTTGAATTCGCCCGACCTCACGAAGTTGTTTGATCATCATCTGCCGTTTAATCGAAATCGTTCCTGTTAAGCTTTTTCCAAAGGGTGGTTCGACTTATGCCTAGCAGCTTGGCCAAGTCGGATCGATTACCACCTACCCTTTCATTAACTGCCGCAATCAACTGTCGCTCCATATCTTCAAGAGTGCCGATCCTGACACCTATTCGGTCCTCGACCCATCGGTCATTTTGAATCATCCCTTCATCGGCTTCTGCAATTAATTGTCGGATCCATTTTTCATCCAAAACTCTGCTGCTAGCCATGATTACCATTCGTTCGATGAAATTTTCCAATTCCCTCACATTTCCGGGCCAACTGTATCCATTCATCCATGCCAGAAGATCTCCAGGCACTCCCTTAACATGCTTGCCAAAGCGCTGATTAAAGATCTTGAGAAAGTGCCCTGCAAGAAGTGGAATATCTTTTGGTCGCTTCCTCAAGGGGGGCAGGGTGAGTTTCAAAACATTGAGGCGGAAGTACAGGTCGTGACGAAAATTCCCTTCCTTGACCGCTTGCTGCAGGTTTTCGTTGGTTGCTGCAATACAGCGCACATTGACGGGGATCACACTGTCTCCACCGATGCGCATCACTTCTCTTTCCTGCAGGACTCTCAAGAGCCTGGCTTGCAACTCCATTGAGATACTGCCAATTTCATCCAGAAAAATAGTCCCGTTGTGAGCCAGCTCAAAAAGTCCCGGCTTGCCTCCTTTCCTGGCCCCTGTAAAAGCGCCCTCTTCATAACCGAAAAGTTCGCTTTCCAGTAGTTCTTTAGGCAAGGCCGCGCAATTAATGGCCACAAAAGGACCATTTGCCCGAGCACTTGCTTGGTGGATGCTCTGGGCAAACAATTCCTTTCCGCTGCCACTTTCCCCGATGATCAGCACAGTGGAATCGACCTGGGCAAAATTTTTGGCCTTTTCAATCAGGTCACGCACCAATTTTTCCTGCGTCACAATATCTTCAAATTTGAATCGCGCCACCAAGCCTTTTCGGTGCATTTCCTTGCGTATTTTTTGCTCCAATTGTTGCAGCTGTGAAACTTTCTGCATTGTAAAAACTTCGCCGAAATATCTCTTTCGGTCCGCTACAGCAACACGGTTTACAACCAAATCCATCCCATTTATTGAACATCGTTGGCCGCTGCCTTGGGGTAAGTTAAGCAAATTGGTGAAAGATTTGTTGACCTCAGCGGCGGTCTTGCCGATTACCTCAGAACACTTAATACCCAACAAATTTTCGGCATTTTCGTTAACCAAAAGAACCTTTCCTAAAGCGTCGATACAAACAACACCCTCACCGACAGCCTGAATCATCGTACTCAATCTGCGAGAATATTCCTTGTCCCGGCGGCGTATTGAAATAACTTCTTCCGCACGCTCAAGAGCCTGGGATACCGTCCGATGACTGGAATAAATAATGACACCCTTCATTCCCACCGAATTTGCAAGTTTCTGCCCCCATTCGGCACCACTGACAACAACTTGAGCATTATCAGCAAATGCTTTTTTAATCTGTTGGTTAAATTCAACAGAATTTCGATATACATATTGTTTTACTTCTACACCGAGGATATCCATCAGATCTTCGAATTCATAAGCATCTCGGTAAGCAGAGTTTAAATATGCAATTTTCCCGCCCTGTTTTTTAGCCTCCCACAAAGCACGCAACAGATCAAAATCGTTAAATTCAGCTGTCACTACTGGGATATCGACTACTTTCCTAATCGCTGCAGCAGTCCCCCCCCTGCTGACCACAACCTCGTAATCTGCCTTTTCAACCTCCTCACAAACTCGGCGAGCGGCGTCTTCTAATACCCCTTCGATTATTGTAACTTTGAGTTTTTTCTCCCGACTTACCCGCATAACGAGCTCAGTAAACTGGGGATAAGGAGAAGTAACAAGAATTCTTGGCTTCAATTTCAACACCTCAAATGTCGTTGATTGGTATGATATGCGTCCAGTCCAACCGTATATTGTGGCTAATCACTACTAGCCAACAATTCCAAACGAGCTGTAACTGTTGAATTTCTAGCAGCTTTTCTTGCCGGCGGCCAAAATGAGTCCATCAAATCGCACCACTCGAATAAATTGAGCTGCAATATTCGCAACATGCACTGCAACGAAGCACCGAGCTTCGACTGAACATCCCGACATTGATCATGAATTCCACCAGAGCATATGCTGCATATCGGCGGGTGTTTCATAGGCAATTCCCGTCCGGTCAAGCAGATCTTGCACCTTTTTGACCCGGTGACTTATTCGGGTGTTGTTCGCCTCGCCGAAAATATGCTTGCCCAGGCTTGTGTAGGTGACGGCTCCGTTTTCGCGAACAGAATCAATACCGACATAGATGGCGCAGAGCAATTTATCCATGCCATAGACCGCCCCGCGATTTGCTTTTCACTGTCGAGACCATTCATAACTGAGATGATCGTCGTTTCTTTTTCCAATCGATCGTATCAGGAACCATCGGCAACGACCAAAAGATGCCTGGTGCCATCAAAATTCGGCTGGGAAATAGGCCCCCATCGCGCCAAGGTCCAAAATTGAGACTTTCTTCTGCGTGTTCATCAGGGACTCCACTGCTAATTGAAGGCTCGTCAGGGCTATAGTTCGAGTAGCCCACCGAAGCCCTCAAGAACTTCTGGGGGCATGATGTTCATTTTTTTAACCGCTTTCGCCGTAAACATGGCGAATGTTCCGCGCGCCTGGACACACAGGATATCATCATTCTTGTAAATCTGGCCTTCCATTATGACTTCTCGTTTTCCCGCCTGCTCGATGACGCGCCCTTCAACCCCCAGTTCTTCGCCGACATAAACCGGCTTGAAAAAATCAACCGTCATGGTTTTCGTCATGACAATGTGGCGGAGATTGTAAATGGCACTCCAGTTCATGATTTCATCCAGAATAGTGGAAAGCACGCCCCCATGCACGACTCCATTCGGTAGTGTCCCAGTGAGTGGTGTAAATCGGAGGGAGTTGGAAGGTCATCGCGGGCCTTGCTAAGGTTGATGTCTCCAAACAAAGGAGCACCGCGATGACCGACAACAGTATGGCACTACAGACCCTTCTTGAGAAGACCGGAACGGACACCGACTTTCTGCGCGAGACGCTGCAGTTCATGCTTCAACAGCTGATGGAGTATGAAGTGACCAGCCGTTGTGGGGCCGGCCCTCACGAGCGGAGTGAGGAGCGGACCAACTGGCGCAACGGTTATCGAAACCGGCTTTTTCAAACACGACTGGGAGATCTCGATCTCAAGGTACCGAAGCTGCGTAAGGGCAGCTATCTTCCCGAATTTCTGGAGCCTCGGCGGCTGGCTGAGAAGGCGTTGGTGTCCGTGGTCCAGGAGGCCTACATCCATGGCATCAGTACCCGCAGCGTTGACGAACTGGTGCAGGCCATGGGCATGAGCGGCATTTCCAAGTCTCAGGTCTCGCGGCTGTGCCAACAGATCGACGAGCGGGTTCATGCCTTTTTGAGTCGCCCCCTTGAAGGCGACTGGCCCTATGTCTGGCTGGATGCGACCTACATTCGATCCAGAGAGCATGGGCGCGTTGAAAGCCAGGCCGTCATTATTGCCACTGCCGTCAACCAGTCCGGTTACCGCGAGGTTCTTGGACTGTCTGTGGGGCCGGCAGAAACTGAGGCTTTCTGGACAGACTTTCTGCGCAGCCTGGTTCGACGAGGGCGAATGTCAAGCTCGTGGTGTCGGATGCTCACGAAGGGCTGAACAAGGAAATCAAGCGCCGGGCCAACGTGGTTGGGATTTTTCCGAACAACGATGCCGTGACCCGATTGGTAGGGGCCGTCTTGCTGGAACAGAATGACGAATGGCAGGTGAGCCGGCGGTATTTGAGTCTGGAGAGCCTGGCTCAGATTCTCAAGCCGGAGAGCAACAAGGAACTGACGATCGGCGAGACAGCCTGACCGAAAGCAAGGCCGGCGATGCCCTGAACGAATTTACACCACTTGACGGGACGCTACCTTCAACGGCGGCTGGCGTCCCTCTCAAGCGCTCGAGAGAGCCGCCAGCCGCCGCCACTCAGTTGTCGGTCTAGGGCATAAAGGTAATGGCAAGACCAAAAACGATACCACCCCAAATCAGGGCCATCACACAATAACCCATGATATCTTTCGCTTTCATACCGGCAATCGCCAGCAACGGCAGTGCCCAGAAAGGCTGAATCATATTAGTCCACTGATCACCCCAGGCTACGGCCATAGCAACCCTGGCCATATCAACACCCATCTGCTTGGCAGCCTCCAGCATGATGGGCCCCTGAACCGCCCATTGGCTGCCCCCGGAAGGGACAAAGAAGTTGATCAGACCGCCACTGACAAACGACCAGAACGGCAGTGTTGTCTCGGTAGACATGGCCACAAACCAGCCGGCGATCACCACGGCCAGCCCAGATTTGACCATCATCCCCATGATGCCCCCATACAAGGGGAACTGCATGACAATCGGACCAAGGGACTTGCCGCTTTCCACGCAGTTATGGATAAACTCCTTGGGGGTTCTGCTCAGAAGCAAAGCCAGAACCATCAAGCTCATATTCATGCTGTTCATGTTTAACCCGCCCCCGCCAAGGTAATAGCGGACGATATAAATCAGGCCGCCAATCCCCAAGGCCAGACAGATAATCCGGGCATGCTCCAGCCAGTCGGATGGAGTCCATTCCCATTTTTCGACAGCCACGCCGGCGGGGGCCGCATTTTTGGCTTGCAGCTTAGCCGGCTGCTTGCCCTCGGCAATATCTTCCGTCGAATGCTCATTGATAAGAGACGGGTCAACACTTTCTCCGTCTATGGAATATCCATTTATGATGGTTGGATCAACTTCCTGAATATCTTCATGATCCGGCGCCAGCCTACTCATGATCCAGGGGATGGTTACCAGCAGGAAAAGAGCGGTAATAATGTTGAAAGGAGCAAATATTGTCTGGCTGGTAGGGATGATCCCGCACAGTTGTTCCAGAAAGTGTCCGGGAGTGGCTACCACCAACCCTACGCTGCTGCTATATCCCATGTGCCAGATCATGAAGCCTGCATACCCAGAGGCCACCAGCAAGGGATAATGGCAGCCCCTGATATTTTTTGCCATCTCTTTGGCAACAAAGGCTCCGACAAACAGTCCCGCAGCCCATGAAAACAGGGACCCTATGCCACTGAGCAGAGCCGTTAGGAAATATGCCTTGGTCGGAGTGGTCGCCAACCTGCTCGCCGACCTCAAGGCAGCTTCCACAGGCTTGGTCCTGATGACCGCGCCACTGAAGACCAGGGTGATGCTGACCTGCATGGTGAATTTAAGGAGGCTCCAAAGCCCATTGGCCCACATATCCACCAGCGGCACCGGAGCTGTCTGAGTAAATATGAGAGCCATTGCATACACCAGCATTGTCAGCAGTGCTGCAAAGATGAAAGGATCAGGCATGTACCTTTCCATTGTTTTGGCAAAAAAATTCGCAGTTTTCTTCAACATGACATCACTCCTTTTCTTTTTGGGAGCCAAACGGCCAATTTCACTTTAATCTCACAGAAACAATTCCACCGATAAATTTCCCTATTTAAATCCTGCCGCTATACGCCTTCCGCTACTCTGAAAGGACAGGGGGTTTTCTCCTTTACCATGTCTAAAGTTGCTCCAGGAGCCAGTTCAACAAGCTCAAGCCCTTCGACTTCATCTACCTTAAAAACGCCAAGATCGGTCACGATCATGTCGACGACCCCCTTGCCTGTGATCGGCAGAGTGCATTCAGTCATAATCTTCGGGCTGCCATCCTTGGCACAGTGCTCCATCATGACGATAAGCTTTTTCACCCCCGACACCAGGTCCATCGCTCCGCCTGGGCCCTTCACCTTTTTGCCCGGAATCATCCAGTTAGCCAAGTCGCCGGTACAGGAAACCTGCATCCCTCCCAAAACCGATACGTCAAGATGCCCGCCTCGTACCATGCCGAAGGAATCGGAGGAGTCTACGTAAGCAGCCCCTGGCAACTCGGTTACGGTTTGTTTCCCTGCATTGATGAGGTCTGCATCCACCTCGTCCTCAGTTGGAAACGGCCCAACGCCAAGCAAACCGTTCTCGGAATGCAGGAAGATGTTCATGTTTTCTGGAACGTAGTTGGCGACCAGCGTCGGCATGCCGATGCCGAGATTGACGTAATAACCGTCTTTGAGTTCTTTAACGATCCGCTTCGCCATCCATTCGCGTACAGGGGAAAAACCTCTAACCGTTTCCGCGCCCCTGATCGTTCTCTGTTCAATCCGCTTCTCGTAATGCTTCCCCTCAATGACACGGTCGACATAAATCCCGGGAGTGTGGATTTCATCCGGATTGAGTTCGCCGATCTCTACAATTTCCTCGACCTCTGCCACTGTAATTTGCGCTGCCATAGCACATAGCGGGTTGAAATTGCGAGCTGTCTTGCGGTAAATAAGATTGCCAGCTCTATCGGCCTTCCACGCCTTCACCAGGGCAAGATCTGTCCTGATACCCTCCTCAAGCACGTACGCTTTCCCACCGAATACCTTTATTTCCTTACCCTCGGTGAGAACCGTGCCGTACCCTGTTCGGGTATAAAAACCTGGTATCCCAGATCCCCCGGCGCGAAGTCTTTCGGCGAGAGTACCTTGAGGAGTAAGTTCGACCTCAAGTTCACCTCGCAAAAACTGCTGTTCAAAAAAGGCGTTTTCACCAACGTAAGATGAAATCATCTTTTTGATCTGTTTCGTCTGAAGGAGAAGTCCGAGGCCGAAATCGTCAACGCCGGCATTGTTGCTCACTGCTGTGAGGTCTCGAACGCCGGAATCACGGAGCGCTTGAATCAGATTTTCCGGAATCCCGCACAGCCCAAATCCCCCAACTGCAATGGTCATCCCGTCACGTAATAAACCCTTTAACGCTTCACTGGCATTGTTGAATACTTTGTTCATCACTTCATCCTCCATGGTTCGATATGTTCTGGCGCAAAACCCGAAAAAATTTACCGTTTCGAGCTGTCGCTTGAAGAATCCGGCTCGCCATTCAAGATTCACATATGTGTCAAATCAACTACCGTCGGCATGAAGGAAACATGGTGACCCAGCTTTGCGGAAATGGTCTGTCCAGCTTCCTTCAAGCGGGGAAGAAACAGACTTTCCATCCTTTCCTCGGTCAGTCGAAATTCCGGCCCGACGAGGCAAAGGCAGCCGGAAGCATAGCCTTGAGCGTTTAAAAGCGGGGTCGCCAAGCTGGATATTCCGTCGCCCAAAGCACCGCTATCGACACAAAAACCCTGCTGCCTAACAACATCCAATTCCTCACAAAGAACAGAAAGAGCCGTTTTGTTGAAATCGGCCTGTTTTGAATTACTGAATGCCAGAAGTACTTTTCCGGCAGCAGCTTGGTAGAGCGAAAAATATTTCCCTGTCAGGGGAGCAATTGCAATTTGGTGGGTGGTGTCGACCATGTCCAGAAAGAGAAAGCTCTGCCCCCGAGGCACGCCCAGGTAGACGGCCTCGTTACATTCTCTTGCCAAGCGCTCCATAGCGGGCTTGGCCTTACGTAGCAGGTCCATTCGCGAGAGGAGCTTTTGCCCCATCTCGAAAGCCGACAGCCCCAGACGATATGTGCCAGTTTTTTCCACTCGCTCAACATATCCCCTTCGCTCAAATGTCGCTAAGTAACGAAATACACTAGTTTTTTTCATGCCGAGCTTTACACTCAAACTGGAAAGCCTTACCTCCTCCCCTGTTTCACAAAGTGCTTCCAGGATGGTCAGAGCACTTTCAACAGTTTGTATTGAATAGGTTCTATCTTTTTTGCAGGACAACATTTGGCTCCTTTAATGGAACTGGAAAAATTTGAATCAGGCTGCCTTGCGAAAGCTTTTGAGCTGTGTACTTGTTGTGGCTTTTCAGAATTTGAAAAAAACAGAACGTTATTTTATTTAGCAATGCACATGCCATTCCAGGGCAATTTGCGAAAGGACTGGATTTGTGGGGGATATGAGGGGGTGGTTACAAAAAAGTGAGAGGATTAAGACCTTCACGTGGTGTCCTAGATCAAAACACCGTTGCACAGTGCTACAATTTCTTTTGCGAACAATGATTGGCTGATGACTCGAAATGCCCCCCCAGCAGAACCATAAGGAGGACCTCAATTGGCCGCCTGATTGTCGAGGGTCATGGCAATTGAGCACCTTGCGGTAGGCTGGAAAAAGTGGGCACCAATCTGGCAGGCAAGACTCAAGGCGGTTGTGTATCAAAGAGTGTGCAAAAAGAAGAGAGTTATGGTATGCGAGCGAGAAACCGCCAAGTGACTCGCAAAGCAGAAACACGCCATGGCTCAGAAGAAGTCTAATTCGAAACTTGTCGCCCTGGAAAGTCTCATTTTTCAGGACCGCGATCTCATCCGCGAACTCGTTCGGGAAGCCGTCCAACAGGTTCTTGATGCAGAGTTGACCGAATTTCTTGGCGCCGCCCCCAATGAGCGGTCTGCTGACCGTCGTGGGGATTGCGCCGGTTGCTACACCAGAAGCTGGGCAACCCGGGTTCAGTCGAAACTCGGCGCTTCGTTGCAACGTATGTTGCAAATATTACAGCTCAATTTGTTCGAGCGGTGCGATTTGACGAGCCTGTTTCGACCGCCGGACAAGAAAAAGTTACAAGAGATTCAACAGTTACAGCTTGTTTGAAATTGTGAGACAGCAGTGGACTAAAGGAATTTTCTCACTCATTGAGACCGTACTTTTCCATCTTGCGATAAAGTGTTGAGCGAGCAATACCTAATTTTTCTGCAGCACGCGACACATTACCATCAAATTCATCAAGAACCTCTGTAATCAGCTCTTTTTCAAGTTGTTCAAAATTTCGATGTGTCGATCTTTGTTTCTTAACGTTCAGCAATTCGGGAGGAAACGTTTCAAGCTCAAGAGTAGAACCTTCGACAATATTCATTGCTCGTTCTAAAACATTATATAATTCGCGAACATTGCCCGGCCAATCATAGCTGTTAAGGCATTTCCAGACTTTATCATCTACGGTTGTGATATTTTTCCCCAAAAAAGAATTCATTTTCTGAATAAAAGCTTCGGCAAGAAGGGGAATGTCACTCTTGTGTTCACGCAGAGGCAGCAATGGGATCGTAATCACGTTTAGACGGTAGTATAAATCTCTGCGAAAATTGCCCTTTTCTACCTCTTCCTTCAGGTTGCGATTGGTCGCTGCTATCAACCTGACATTAACCGGGATAACTTCTTTACCGCCAATACGCACTACAGCTTTTTGTTCGACGACCCGGAGCAGCATCGTTTGCAGCTCCAACGGCATTTCACCAATTTCATCCAGGAAAATCGTTCCACCGTCAGCCAACTCAAATTTCCCGGGCTGGCCGCCTCGTTTGGCGCCGGTAAAGGCCCCTTCGGTATAACCGAAAAGCTCGCTGCTGATTAATTCGCGGGGGATGGCTCCGCAGTTGATGGCAACAAATGGCCCGTTACTGCACTGGCTGGCATTATGGATGGCTTGGGCAAAGACATCTTTGCCCGTGCCGCTCTCTCCCAACAACAAAACATTCGAGAAACTAGAAGCTGCTGTTTTAGCCAGGCGTACCGAAGCTAGGAACTTTTCGTCTTGACCAAGAATATCCTCAAAGGTCATTTTTGATTCCGCTCCGACCATCCGTTGAACCAAACGTTTCGTTCGGCTGATCTCATTCAAAATGATTACTGTCCCCTTTTGTCCGATACCAAGACCAGTGATGGCTCTTACAGTAATTATTACTTTCTTTTTTTTCCCTTTGATTAAAATATCTGCTTCCTGATCGGTGATTTTTCTGGATAGATCGAAATTCTTCTGGAGAGAATGGGAAGGTTTCAAAAAAGTGCTGACTCTCAGGCCGACAATTTTATCAGGCGCGGTTTCTAGAATTTTTCCTGCATAGTTGTTTGCATGGGTAACTATGCCATTTCCATCGGTTGCAAGTATGCCTTCAGAAATGGATTCCATGATAGCTACCTTGTAGCTATCTGCAATGTGACATTGGTCCCAGGCTTCTTGGGATTCGAGTTGCATTTCGATGCCATAACTGGCTGCAACAACCATCCCGAGAGTGTGAGAGTGAACTTTTTCATAGGTTCCGGTCATGTCCAGAACACCGATGATGCGGCCTTGAGGATCATGAATGGGGGCAGAAGAACAGGTAGTATGATGCGAGCAAATACAGAAATGCTCATAACTAAAAGTTTGGATGGGTTTACCAAGACTTAACGAAAGACCAATGGCATTAGTTCCGGCACTTGCCTCACTCCAGTCCGCCCCTGCCACAAAATTGCCTTTGGCGAAAGACTCAGCAACATCCTCGTCACCGATGGAAACCAGAATAATCCCTTCTTTGTCGGTCAGGGTTACGACAAATCCCGAACCGGCTACGAATCGGTAAAGATTCTCCATTACCGGAAGACTAACCTTTATCAGTGCCTGATTTTCGTTGATCCTTTTTTGTAGCTCTTCGCCGGTGAAAACCCTGTTGACCTTTTTTTGGTAGGGGCTGATGCCTAACTTGGTGCAATTTTGCCAGGATTGCAAAATGACATCGCGAACTTCTTCTCGGTTGAATTCTTTTTTTGTTACAAACTTTTGCCAAGCTTCATAGAGTTTGTTATTGACGTCCTGAATCATTTCCCTGAATCCGTAAGTTAACAATTATGTTTTCGTGTCTGGCCTTTGACAATTAGATGATTTTCCGTGTGTTTTCTGCCACCATAGAGCCGTTTAGAAATTCGCCCTCTTTGGGTGAATTCAAATTACAAGTGCACCAGAGACCGCTTACATGAGCACTTCATGGGCTATCCGGTAGTCAAGGCATTTTCTCGGTCTGTGGTTGAGCTGATGAACAGCGCTGAAAACCTGGCTTTCGGTGAACTTGCGGAAGTTGCAACCCTTGGGGACGTACTGCCGCAGCAAACCGTTGGCGTTCTCGTTCGCCCCCGCTGCCATGCAGCATAGGGACCGGCAAAATAAACTTGGAAGCCGGTAGCTTTCTCCAGTTCTTTGAATCGGGTCATCTCCTTGCCATTGTCCACGGTCAGCGTACGCCGCAATGACTTGGGAACACTAGCCATGATGGCTTCCATGGCCGTATTGAAGCCTTGGCCGACTTGCCAACCACCTGAACTGCCAAGAGGTAACGGCTTTTGCGTTCCAAGCAGGTGACCAAGGCGCCTTTGCCGGGTTTTCCAAGCATCAGATCGGCTTCCCAGCCACCAACGCGGAGCCGTTGCTCGATGATTTTTGGCCGCTCGCTAATGCTTACGCGGTCAGCAAAGAACCGCCGGCTTTGACCGAAACATTTTTTGGCAACGGCGTCGTCGATGTTGCCGTCGCAAGTGGCGATAAACCTCGCCACCTTGCTGAGTATCGAGGATAAATGGCTTCCGGGCTGCATCGCATGCGCTTGTCGTCGGGAAAATCCCGGCGCAGGCGCCCGGCAATCTGCTCTGGTAACCAGTCTAGATTCAGCTTCTCAGCCACATAGTCACCGAAGGCTGGGGCATCTGTCCTCGATAGTGCTGGCCTGGGCTCTGCGACCTTCCTAGAGCAGCAGGGCACGGATGCCGTTGATCAATGCAACTCGTTTCCTTTGGACCGTCAGCCGAGCACTGGTCGGTTCACGTAGCCATCGTACCGACCCTCAACGATGTGAACCTTGCGCGGCGGCAGAAGATCATCGGGCAGGTTCGGCCATCTTTCGAGTATCGACCTTGTCTGTCTTGCTGCTCGATTTGCTGATCCACTTCAGCTCGTTCGGATGAACCACGTGCAGATCAACGCTGTCACACCCCTGCAGGGCCTCGGCCAATCCCTTCATCTGGTTACCCACCTCAAAGACGACCTTCTTCGGCTCCAGACCAAGATCCGCGATCAGTTTAAAAAAAACTGATTTGACTGGGGCGATTTCACCCTGGAAAACCAGTCGCCTCTTCCGGTCAATCGCATGAACGACAAAACTCTTGCTTCTCCGACGTACATCATAGGCAGGCCTCTTTCCAGATAGATATTTGTGCCGAAGAGCACGTTGCCCTGTTGGCGTTCGCACCCTCAGGTTAACATCTACTGGCTGGGGGCCTTCTTCATAGAATCTCCTATGCGGCGCTGTCTGCGGGTTGTCGGGTCGATTAAAATGTTATCTCAATCGGTCGTGGCGGCAGGGCACGGACAAATGGCGGGGAAGACCCGCCTTTTTCGTCCGGAGATGCCGTTTTTCAACGTTCGGCTAGTAGCCTTTGAGATGGTCAATATATTCCGGCAGAAAGAGT
>NZ_VNIB01000019.1 GCF_008124615.1 Geothermobacter ehrlichii | reverse complement strand
GCGGCCAGTCGTCCGGTGGTCGATGCCGGCTGGGTTCCGCATGACCGTCAGGTGGGGACCACCGGGCAGACGGTGTCGCCGAAGCTGTACGTGGCATGCGGCATATCGGGGGCGATCCAGCACCTGGCGGGGATGAAGAAATCGGACTTCATCCTGGCGATCAACACCGACCCCGAGGCGCCGATCGGCGAGGTGGCGGACGTTCTGGTGGTGGCGGACGTCAAGCAGTTCGTGCCGGCGCTGACGGAGAAGCTGGCGGGGTGAAATTGAAAGACGGTCAAAGGCAAGGCTGAAGGGTTCTCCCGGGCCTTTCGCCCTGGCCCCTGGGTGAATATGGATTCTTTGCGAGGGAGCATGATCGACGCGTTGTTCAGCGATATGGAACGGCTGTGCGGGGCCGGCAAGGTGGACAAGGAGACCAGTTTCTATTTTTCGGTCGACGAGGTGAAAAAGACGGTTTTCCTGTCGCCCGAAGGCTGCCGGGTGGTGGACGGCAAGGCGACGGAGACGGCCGACT
This sequence comes from Geothermobacter ehrlichii, assembly GCF_008124615.1. NCBI lineage: Bacteria > Pseudomonadati > Thermodesulfobacteriota > Desulfuromonadia > Desulfuromonadales > Geothermobacteraceae > Geothermobacter > Geothermobacter ehrlichii. Next base: position 38,334 of record NZ_VNIB01000019.1, on the reverse strand, counting down.
GTGTCTGCAAGACCTCGGCGGCCTTTCTCGACCGGATCTGGAACCAGGGTTACCGGCCCGGGGTCAAGGATTTTCTTGCCGGTGAAATCAAGTCGAACAACCCGGCCGCCCTGCAGACTCTGCTCGCCGCCTGCGGCAAGGCTTGAGCAGGAGATGGGGATTCTTGCGGGCCGGAATCCCCTTTTGCGAAATTGGTGAACCGGACGCCGGCGGCCGGGGTGATTGCCGTCCCCGACAGCCGGCGGTGCGTTCATGGATCTCCTTTACGAAGATATTCATTTGACAGGGCCCTGAGCCCTGTTTTATAAGGTTTGGTCTGACCAATTTGCAGGGAGCTGACGCGCCATGGTTGAACTGGTCCTCATTCTGATCAGCGCGATTTTCGTCAACAACTTCGTGCTGGCCCGATTTCTCGGCATCTGCCCTTTTCTCGGCGTTTCGAAGAAGGTTGACACAGCGCTGGGTATGGGGATGGCGGTGACGTTCGTCATGACCGTGGCGGCGGTGGTGACCTGGCTTATCCAGTATTTCATCCTCGTTCCCTTCAATATCGAGTATCTGCAGACCATCGCCTTCATTCTGGTCATCGCCTCGCTGGTGCAGCTGGTGGAGATGGCGGTGCAGAAGCTGAGTCCTGTGCTCTACCAGGCGCTCGGTATTTTCCTGCCGCTGATCACCACCAACTGCGCTGTGCTCGGTCTGGCCGTTCTGAACATCCAGAAGAGCTATTCCTTCCTGGAAAGTGTCGTGTTCGCCATCGGTGCGGCCCTCGGCTTCACACTGGCCATGGTACTGTTCGCCGGACTGCGCGAGCGCATCGACCTTTGTCCGGTGCCCCGGAGCTTTCGCGGGACCGCCATCGCCCTGGTGACGGCCGGCCTGCTTTCGCTGGCGTTCATGGGATTTGCCGGACTGGTCAAGGGATAGGCGACAAGGAAGCAAGCACATGATTGCAGCAGTGACAAGTCTGGGCGGTATCGGCCTGCTGGCGGCTCTGGCCCTCGGAGCGGCGGCGCGCAAGTTCGCCGTCGAGGTCGACCAGCGGGAGTCGGCCATCATCGACGTTCTTTCCGGCGCCAACTGCGGTGCCTGCGGATATCCGGGCTGCGGTGCCTACGCCAAGGCGGTGGTCGAGGACGGGGTGTCGCCCTCTCTCTGTACGCCGGGCGGACAGGGGACGGTCGAGGCGATCGCCCGTATCATGGGAGTGGAGGCGGAGGCGGCCGTGCCCCAGGTGGCGGTGGTCCGCTGCCAGGGTGACAACCGCAAGGCGAAGGAGAAGTATCGTTATCTCGGGCTGGCCGACTGCAACGCCGCCCAGAAGCTGGCCGACGGGCCCAAGGCCTGTCCCGGCGGCTGCCTGGGCCTGGGAAGCTGCGAGCGGGCCTGTCCGTTCGGTGCCATCGAAATGACCGCCGACGGGCTTGCCGTGATCAGCCGGGAAAAATGCACCGGATGCCGCAAGTGTGTCGCCGTCTGTCCGCGCCAGGTGATCGCCATGGCGCCGCGGGAGGCGACGGTGCATGTGCTGTGCAACAGTCACGACAAGGGGGCGGCGGTGCGCAAGTACTGCGAGGTGGGCTGCATCGCCTGCCAGATCTGCAGGAAGACGGCCCCGGAGGCCTACGTTATCGAGGACTTTCTCGCCCGGGTGGTCTACGAGCACCACGAGCAGGCCGGCCCCGGAGTGGAAAAGTGCCCGACCAGGTGCATCCGCGATTTTCGTCAGGGCTATCCGGAAGGGAGCAGCTTCCGGGCGCCGGGAACCGACGTTTCGTCCGACGTGGATGCAGGTGCGAACGAGAAAGTCGCAGGATAGTCGACCATGCGCATGAAAACGTTTTCCGGCGGGTTGCATCCGCCCGACAGCAAGGAATTCACCGCGACCAGGGCCATCGAGGACTGCCCGCTGCCGGAAGAACTGGTTGTCCCCCTGTCGCAGCACATCGGGGCGCCGGCCACCGCCTGCGTGCAGGCCGGGGACCGGGTGCGAAAGGGGCAGGTGATCGGCGAGGCCGGCGGCTTTGTTTCGGTGCCGGTTCACGCGCCCACGTCGGGCGAGGTGGTCGCCGTCGAGCCGCGGCCGCATCCCTCGGGACGCGCCCTGCCGGCCGTGGTCATCCGGGCCGATGGCGAGGACGCCTGGGACGAGCCGATGCCGCTTCTCGACCCGGCCGCAGCGACCGTCGACGAGCTGCGCGGCCGCATCCGTGACGCCGGTATCGTCGGCATGGGCGGAGCGACCTTTCCCACCCACGTCAAACTGAGCCCGCCGCCGGAAAAGCCGATCGATACCCTGATTCTCAACGGGGTGGAGTGCGAGCCCTACCTGACCGCCGACCACCGGCTGATGCTGGAGGAGAGCGAACGCATTCTCGACGGCATCGCCATTTTGCAGAAGATTCTCGGGGTCGAACGGACCTTTCTCGGCATCGAGGCCAACAAGCCCGACGCCATCGAACGGATGGCGTCGCTCGGTGCTGATCGGTCCATCGAGGTGGTGCCGCTGGAAGTCAAGTATCCGCAAGGGGCGGAAAAGCAGCTCATCAGCGCCATTGCCGGCCGGGAAGTTCCTTCCGGCGGTCTGCCGATGGATGTCGGCGTGGTGGTGCAGAATGTCGGCACCTGCGCCGCCATCGCCGATGCCGTGCTGCGCGGCCGGCCCCTGATCGAGCGGATAGCCACCGTGGCCGGCGCCGCCGTGAAGCAGCCGAAGAACCTGCGCATCCGCATCGGCATGTCGCTGCGCCACCTGGTTGAGGCCTGCGGCGGAACCCTGGCCGAACCGGCCAAGATCATCATGGGCGGCCCGATGATGGGCATGGCCCAGCTGTCGCTCGACGTGCCGGCGACCCGGGGCACTTCGGGCCTGCTGCTGTTCACCGCCGAGCAGGTGCTGAAGCGGCCGGAGGGGCCGTGCATCCGCTGCGCCCGCTGCGTCCAGGCCTGTCCGGCGCGCATTCTGCCGACCAGCATCGCCGCCTACGCGCGGCTCGAGATGATGGACGAGGCGGAGGCTCTGGGAGCGCTGGACTGCATCGAGTGCGGCTGCTGTTCCTATTCCTGTCCGGCGGCCCTGCCGCTGGTCCAGAGCATTCGCCACGCGAAAGCGGCCATCACGGCCCGGCGAAGAAAGGGTTGATCGTGTCGTCTCCGGTCTATCTTTCCAGTTCTCCGCACATCGCTTCCGGGGCGAGCACCGAGCAGATCATGCGCCAGGTGATTTTCGCCCTGCTGCCGGCGTGCGCCGTGGCCGTCTATCTTTTCGGTCTGCCGGCTCTGGCCACGCTGCTGATCTGCACTCTCGGCTGTGTCGCCTTCGAGGTGGCCTGTCAGAAACTGATGAAGCGCCCGCTGACCATCCAGGATGGCAGCGCCGCGCTGACCGGCATTCTGCTGGCAATGAACCTGCCGCCGTCGAGCCCCTGGTGGATGAGCCTGTTTGGCGCCTTTGTCGCCATCGTCATCGCCAAGCAGGTCTACGGCGGACTGGGCTGCAATCCCTTCAATCCGGCACTGGTGGCGCGGGTGGTGCTGCTGATCTCCTTTCCCGTGCAGATGACCAGCTGGACCCGTCCCGCGCCGCTGGGCTCGGCGATTGATGCGGTCACGACCGCCACGCCCCTGGGCCGTGCCAAGGAGGCGGTCATGCTCCACGGTGCCCTGCCGGCCGACCTGCAGGCCGGGTTTCTCGGCTATTTCCTCGGCGACAGCGGCGGCAGCCTAGGCGAGGTTTCGGCCTTCGCCCTGCTGCTCGGGGCCGGTTACCTGCTGAGGAAGAAGGTGATCACCTGGCATGTCCCGGTCGCCTATCTCGGCACCGTGGTGCTGCTGTCGGGTGCTTTCTGGCTGGTCGATCCGGGCCGTTATCCCGATCCAGTGTTCCATCTGCTGACCGGCGGCCTGATGCTCGGGGCTTTTTTCATGGCGACCGACATGGTCACCACCCCGGTGACCAGCCGCGGCATGCTGGTCTTCGGGGCGGGGTGCGGTCTGCTGACGGTGCTCATCCGGCTGTTCGGCGGCTACCCGGAGGGGGTGTCCTTCGCCATACTGCTGATGAATGCGGCGACGCCGCTGATTGACCGCTACCTGAAGCCGAAGAAATTCGGCCTGGTGACGGAAAAGGGGTGAACCGATGCGTGAAACGGTGCGACTGGCCGTCGTTCTGACCCTGATAGCCGCCGGTGCCGGCCTGATTCTTTCGCTGGTCGAGGCCGTCACCCGGGCGCCGATCGCCGAACAGCGGCGTCTGGAGATGGTGCGGGCGCTGCAGGCCGTTCTTCCCCCCTTCGACAACAGCCCGGACGCCGAGACCCGCTCCCTGCAGATGGGAACCGACAAGAAGGGGCAGCCCGTCTACCGGACCTTCTTTCTCGGCCGCAAGGACGGCAGGCTGAACGGCATCGCCTTCAAGGTGACTGCTCCCGACGGCTACAGCGGCAATATCGACATCATGGTCGGCATCGAGCCCGCCGGGCGGCTGAGCGGCATCGAGATCCTGTCCCATGCCGAGACGCCTGGCCTGGGCGCCAAGATCGTCGAGTCCTGGTTCAAGGAGCAGTTCAAGGGCAAGGGCCTGGACAATGCCGACTGGCGGGTGAAGAAGGACGGCGGCGATTTCGACCAGATCACCGGCGCTACCATTTCACCGCGTGCCGTGGTCGGCGCCATCCGCTCCGGCCTCGAGTTCTACCGTGACCACCGGCAACAGATCGTTGCGGCGCAAAAGGAGGCGAAATGAGTCTCGCAGATGTGTTCGTTCGCGGCCTGTGGCGGGAAAACCCGGTTTTCAAGCTGCTGCTGGGCATGTGTCCGACCCTCGCCGTCACCACCTCTGCGGAGAACGGCTTGGGCATGGGGCTGGCGACCACCTTCGTGCTGGTCTGTTCCAACATCACCGTGGCGTTGCTGCGCAAGCTGATTCCGGCCGGTGTCCGCATCCCCGCCTTCATCGTCATCATCGCCTCGTTCGTGACGGTGGTGCAGCTCTGCATGGAGGCCTATGTCTACGACCTCTACAAGGCGCTTGGCATCTTCATCCCCCTGATCGTCGTCAACTGCCTGATTCTCGGGCGGGCGGAGGCCTTTGCCTCCAAGAACGGCCTGCTGCCGTCGATCGCCGACGGTATCGGCATGGGGCTCGGCTTTACCCTCGGGCTGTTCGTGCTGGGCAGCGTCCGGGAAGTCATCGGCGGCGGCAGCCTGCTGGGCATCTCCCTGTTCGGCGCCGGTTACCAGCCTCTGCTGCTGATGATCCTGCCGCCGGGAGCCTTCATTGCCCTCGGTCTTCTGCTGGCGGGGATGAATCGGTTCGAGGCGACGCGGATGAAGGACTGACCGTTTCCCGGTCGCCGCGCGCATAGAAGGTCACCCGGTTGCACCCTTTCCGTTTCGACCGGTAAAGCGCCCGGTCGGCCTGCTCGATCAGGCTTTCCGTCGTGTCCTCGGTGATGACGGTGGTGACGCCGAAGATGGCCGTGAGCGGTTCTCCGGTTGTCGGACAGAGTCCGTTCTCCAGCCCCTGCCGCAGTTTCTCCGCTGCATGGCCGGTGCCCGTTCGGCGGCCCGGTTCCAGTAGAGGATGTGCCGTTCGGTGTCGACGAAATAGACCCCTCGGCCAGATGGACGAACATCTGCTTGTAGAAATGGGGCGGCAGAGACATGGTCGGTACCTTGTCGGTCGCGGGAAAGCGCTTTCTTTCTTAAATGCCATGTCACCGTAGCGGTGGCATGGAGCACGCCAAAAAAGTCCCGCCTGCGCCTTTGTGCTCATGTTTCGACCCTCGATTCTTGAGCACGCCTGATGTTCCGCATGTCGGCGGTTTGCCGCCGAGCCTCTATTGGCGGTCTGGCATGTCGCCGTTGCCGGCCTGCCGCGCGGCGAGGGCCTCCCCGATCTTGCGTACCAGCCCCTCGCTGGTGAAGGGCTTGGCCAGGTAGGCCCCCTTTTCCCCCTGAAGAAAATCGTTTTCAAAGGTGACCTGGCCGTAGCCGGAGAGGAAGAGGACCGGCAGATCCGGCCGGATGCGGCGCAGCCTTTTCGCCAGCAGGGGACCGCTCAGGGTCGGCATGACCATGTCGGTGACCAGCAGGCAGAAGCCCTGCGGATCGTCGGAGAACAGGTCGATGGCCAGCTGCACGTCCTGGGCCGGAGTCACTTCGAGGCCATGGGCGAGCAGGGCTCTGGTCGCGTAGTGCAGGACATCGCGGTCGTCCTCGACCAGCAGGATCCGGCCCCTGATCGAGCGGATGGCGGGCAGGTCGGGACGGGTATCGTCGCGGGGTCCCTCGCTGGTTGCCGGCAGGTAGACAGTGAAGGTGGTTCCCGCTCCCTGTTGGCTGTCGACGGTGATGTAGCCGCCGCTCTGCTTGACGATGCCGTAGACGGTCGCCAGTCCGAGACCGGTTCCCTTGCCTTTCTCCTTGGTGGTGAAGAAAGGCTGGAAGACGCGGTCCAGATCTTCCGGCGCTATGCCGGCGCCGCTGTCGCGCACGCTGAACCAGACATAGTGGCCGGGTCTGGCTCCCGGATGCTGTTTCACAAAGGCCGGGTCGAAGACCCTGGTGCCGGTGCTGATGCATAGTTCGCCGCCTTGGGGCATGGCGTCGCGGGCGTTGATGACCAGGTTCATCAGGATCTGTTCCAGCTGTCCGGGATCGACCTTTATGTAGGGAAGTCCGGATGTCAGCTTCACCTGAAAACGGATGTCTTCCCGGATGAGACGCCGCAGCAGCTTCTGCAGCCGGTCGAGATGATCGTTCAGGTCGATCACCTGCGGCTGCAGCATCTGACGGCGGCTGAAGGCCAGCAGCTGCCGCGCCAGGTCGGCGGCGCGCCGGCCAGCCTCGAGAGCGATGTCGAGTTCCTGTCGATGCTCGTCATCCTCCGGCAGCGACCGGTGAACCAGGGAGACATAGCCGTTGATGACGGTCAGCATGTTGTTGAAGTCGTGGGCGACGCCGGCAGCCAGCTGACCGAGGGCTTCCATCTTCTGGGCCTGGCGCAGCTCGGTTTCGGTCTGCTGGCGCATCAGGCGTTCCCGGGCGGCGGCGATGGCCAGGCCGATGGCGTGGGCCAGATTTTCGGCGTTGCGACAGGACTCGGCGTTGAATCCCTGGGGACGGTTGAAGAGAAAGACGCTGCCGATGGCGGTCCCTTCGTTCTCCAGCGGGATGGCGAGCATGGAATAGATAGTGTGCGGCATCGGTTGCCCAAGGGTACCGATTGCCGGCGGTTCACCGTAAAGCAGGGTTTCACCGCGTTCCAGCGGCAGGCGAAGGAAGGGCTGGGGGAAGCCGCCGAGCCAGGCGTCGGGATCGGCCGGGTCGGGGGCCAGGTTCCGGTTCCAGCTTCCTGCGATGGCGGCCAACAGTCGTGGCTGACCCCGGGGGTCGAAATCGAAGATCAGCCCGCCGTCGGCCAGCAGCTTGTCGTGGGCGGCCTGCAGGAGGGTCTGAGCCATGCTGGCCAGGTCGCCGTGACGCAGAAAGGCCAGGGTGGCGCGGCTGAGAAGGTCGGCAAGGTGCCGGTCGTATTCAGGCAGGGCGATGTTTTTTTCCTCGCGGACATCGAATGCTGGATTGGCCATGTAGTCCCCCGGGGCAGAGTTTCTGTTCTATCTGTCGGCATGCGGGCGAACTTTCTGAAGGGAAAAGGGGGCGGGGCTTTTCGAGGTCAGGGGGCGGCGGCAGGAGCTTGGGCCTCCGGGTGTGATGAAGAAAAATTCATCCATGCCGCACCGGGATGGATGGTAATGTTTACGAGGTGAATTTTATCTGGTAACCGCTCGTTTTTAAAGGGAAAAACGGCAGGTGCATTGCATACAGTATACTGTATTTTTTCCTTGACATTGGGGCGCAATTATCCTACCTTGCACACGCTTAAAATCCGTAAACGCTATCCTTGCGCCTTCAGCCAGGGCATCAGCTAATCAAACGCTGTTGGGAGGAGCTCTACATGCTGGACAGTTATCTGCCGATCCTCGTTCTGATTGTCATCGCGGTAGCCTTTGCCGTCGGCTCGATCGTCTTGTCGAGACTGATCGGCCAGAAGAAACCGAGTGAAGTCAAGCTGGCGCCCTATGAGTGTGGCATGCCGCCCGTCGGCTCGGCGCGGGAGCGTCTGTCGATCAAGTTCTACATCATTGCCATGCTTTTCATCGTCTTCGACATCGAGGCGGTCTTCCTCTATCCCTGGGCGGTCATGTTCAAGCGACTCGGCCTGTTCGGCTTTGTCGAAATGGGAGTCTTCATCATCATTCTCCTCGTCGGCTACGTTTACGTCTGGAAAAAAGGAGCGCTGGAATGGGAGTAGAAACGCTCGGTAACAACGTCATAACCACCACCCTCGACAAGCTGGTCAACTGGTCGCGGGCCAAGTCTCTCTGGCCGATGACCTTCGGTCTGGCCTGCTGCGCCATCGAGATGATGGCTGCCGGCGCCGCCCGTTTCGACCTCGACCGTTTCGGCATTCTGTTCCGCGCCTCGCCACGGCAGTCGGACTGCATCATCATTGCCGGCACCGTCACCAAGAAGATGCTGCCGGTGATCAAGACCGTCTACGAACAGATGCCCGAGCCGAAATATGTCATCGCCATGGGGGCCTGTGCCTGTTCCGGCGGGATCTTCGACACCTACAGCACGGTTCAGGGCATCGATACCGCGCTTCCCGTCGATGTCTACGTCCCCGGTTGTCCGCCCCGGCCGGAAGGTCTCCTCTACGGCATCATGAAGCTGCAGGAGAAGATCATGAAGGAGCGCAATTCCTTCGGGTCGGCCATCGGCATTGGCGAAAGGATCAGCGAGGCCTGATCCGTCCAACCCTCAGATACTGCAAAATTTCAAAAGGACAATAGAGGCCATGAGTGAACATCCGGCGGTAGCGAAGCTGAAGGAACGGTTCAAGGAGAGTGTGCTCGATGTCGCCGAGCATCGGGGGCAGACCTCGGTCACGGTCAGGAAGGAGGACATCCTCGCCGTCTGTGCCTTCCTCAAGGAGGAGTGTGGCTACAACTTTCTGACTGATGTCTGCGGGGTCGACTATCTGGGCGAGACTCCCCGGTTCATGGTGGTGTACCACCTCTACAGCATCGGCGCCCATCAGCGGCTGCGGCTGAAGGCGCCGGTCGAGGAGGCCGATTGCCGTATCGACTCCGTCGTCGGCATCTGGAGCGCCGCCAACTGGCTCGAGCGTGAGGTCTGGGACATGTTCGGCATCGACTTCAAGGGGCATCCCGACCTGCGGCGCATCCTGCTGCCGGACGACTGGGAAGGACATCCGCTGCGCAAGGACTATCCCGTGCAGGGGCCTGACCGCGAGCCCTACCAGGGCAGGCTCTCCTGATTCCGGAATCAAAATCTTCATCTGAGCATATAAAGACGAGGCAGACATGGCGAATCTCGAAACAATGACCATCAACATGGGGCCCCAGCACCCGTCGACGCACGGCGTGCTCCAGCTGGTGCTCGAGCTTGACGGCGAGGTGGTTGTCAAGGCGACGCCGCACATCGGATTTCTCCATCGCGGGGTCGAGAAGCTGTCCGAGTACCGGACCTACCATCAGGTGCTGCCGCTGACCGACCGTCTCGACTACCTGGCGCCGATGCACAACAACCTGGGCTATGTCCTGGCAGTCGAGAAGCTGCTCGGCATCAGCGACCAGATTCCCGAACGGGCCAACGTGGTCCGGGTCATGCTGGCCGAGCTGACCCGCATCAAGAGTCACCTGGTCTGGCTGGCGACCCATGCTCTCGATATCGGCGCCATGACCGTCTTCCTCTACTGCTTCCGCGAGCGCGAGCGGATCATGGACTTCTACGAGAAGATCTCCGGTGCCCGCATGACCTCGAACTATTTCCGCGTCGGCGGTCTGTCCGCCGATCTGCCGGACGGGATCGAGAAGGAGATCCGCGATTTCATCAACGAAATGCCGGACAACATCAACACCTACGAAGGCCTGCTCTCCGGTAACAAGATCTGGCAGAAGCGCGTGATGGGGGTCGGGGTGATCAAGCCGGAAGATGCCATCGATGTCGGCCTGTCCGGGCCGTCCCTGCGTGGCAGCGGCGTTGACTGGGACCTGCGGCGCGACCAGCCCTACTGCGGTTACGAAACCTACGATTTCAGGGTCGTCACCCACACCGACTGCGATACCTGGGCCCGTTACAAGGTGCGTCTCGACGAGATGCGCGAGTCGTGCAAGATCATCCACCAGTGCCTCGACCGCCTAAAGCCGGGGCCGATTCTCGCCGACTGCCCGAAGATCGTGCTGCCGCCCAAGAAGGACGTGGTCAACACCATCGAGGGTCTGATCCACCATTTCAAGATCATTACCGAGGGTTTCAAGCCGGAGCCGGGCGAGGTCTACGTCGGTGTCGAAAATCCCAAGGGTGAAACCGGATTCTACCTGATTTCCGACGGGTCGCCCCGTCCCTTCCGCATGCGTATCCGTCCGGCCTCCTTCGTCAACCTGCAGGCGTTGCCGCAGATGGTCGAAGGGGCCCTGATTGCCGACGTCATCGCCATCATCGGTACCCTGGACGTCGTTCTCGGCGAGATCGACCGCTAAAGCGATCAGCGAGGAAGCTAGCCATGAGCGAATCTGCAGAAAAAGTAGCCGAGCAGGAAATCGACCTCGGGCCCTGCAACGCCATTCTAGACAAGTACCAGGACATGCTCGGGGCGCTGATGCCGGTGCTCCAGGAGATCCAGGACCATTACGGGTACGTGCCCGAGGAGGCGGTCTTCCTGGCCGCCGAGCGGCTCAACGTCTACCCGAGCCAGATCTACGGCGTGCTGACCTTCTACGCCCAGTTCCACCTGGAGCCGCGTGGCAAGTACATCGTACGAGTCTGCATGGGTACGGCCTGCCATGTCAAGGGGGCGACCCGCCTGGGTGACAAGATCCAGGAGCTTCTCGGCATCGGTCACGCCGAGACGACCGAGGATTTGAAGTTTACCTGTGAGTACGTCGCCTGCATCGGTGCCTGCGGCATGGCTCCAGTCATCATGGTCAACGACGCGACCTACGGTTCCATGTCGGTTCAAAAGCTGAACGAAGTTATCGAGAAATACCAGAAGATGGACTGAACCCGGTCCGTTTGCACAGGGGTATCCCATGGCCGAAACTGCTCAGACTGTTGAAGTTCTCATCTGTACCGGCACCGGCGGCATCGCTTCCGGTTCGATGAAGGTTGCCGAGGCCTTCGAAGAGGAATTCAAGAAACACGGTATAGATGCCAAGGTCGGCAAGCGCTGCGAAATCAAGAAGACCGGCTGTCGCGGGCTGTGCGCCAACGATGTCCTGGTCGACATTCTCATTCCCGGCCAGGAGGGCGTGACCTACGATTTCGTCACCCCCGAGCTGGTGCCGCAGATCGTCGAGGAGCACATCATCGGCGGCGAGCCGGTGCCGAAGAAGACCGCCGGTCCCTATTACTCGAAGTTTCTGGAGAAGCAGCACCGCACCATCTTCTCCCGCTGCGGCCGCATCGACGCCGAGAGCATCGAGGACTACATCGAGCATGGCGGCTTCGAGGCGATCAAGCGGGCGGTAACCATGCAGCCGGAGGAGGTGATCGAGGAGGTCAAGCGCTCGGGTCTGCGCGGCCGCGGCGGCGGCGGTTTCCCCACCGGTGTCAAGTGGTCCTTCTGCAAGGCCACTCCCGGCAAGCTGAAGTACTTGATCTGCAACGCTGACGAGGGTGACCCCGGGGCCTTCATGGACCGCTCTCTGCTCGAGGGCGACCCCTACTGCATCATCGAGGGGATGATGGTCGCCGCCTACGCCATCGGCTGCAGCCACGGTTATGTCTATGTCCGCGCCGAATATCCGCTGGCAATCAAGCGCCTGCAGATGGCCATCGATACCTGCTACGAGCGGGGGATTCTCGGCGATGACTGCATGGGGCTCGGCTTCCCCTTCCATCTGAAGATCAAGGCCGGCGCCGGTGCCTTCGTCTGCGGCGAGGAGACGGCCCTGATGGCCTCGATCGAGGGCCACCGCGGCATGTCGCGTCCGCGTCCGCCGTTCCCGGCGGTGCGCGGCCTGTGGGGCAAGCCGACCAACATCAACAACGTCGAAACCTACGCCAACGTCACCTACATCCTGCAGAAAGGAGCCGACTGGTACGCCTCCATCGGTACCGAGGGGACCAAGGGCACCAAGATCTTCGCCGTCACCGGAAAGGTCAAGCACACCGGTCTGGTCGAGGTTCCCGCCGGCGTCACCATGCGCGAGGTCATCTACGACGTCTGCGGCGGCATTCTGAACAACCGCAAGTTCAAGGCGGTACAGGCCGGCGGTCCTTCCGGTGGCTGTCTGCCGGCCGAGGCGCTGGATGCCGAGGTCGATTACGATTCGCTGATCAAGGCCGGCGCCATGATGGGCTCGGGCGGCCTGGTCGTCATGGACGAGACCACCTGCATGGTCGACGTCGCCCGCTTCTTCCTCACCTTCACCCGGCGCGAGTCCTGCGGCAAGTGCATCCCCTGCCGCATCGGCCTGAAGATCATGCTCGAGATCCTCGAGCGCATCTGTGCCGGCGAAGGGCGGGAAGGCGACATCGAGCTGCTGCAGGACATGGCCTACGACATCAAGAAATCGTCGCTGTGCGGTCTCGGCCAGACGGCGCCGAACCCGGTTCTTTCGACCATCCGCTACTTCCGGCACGAGTACGAGGCGCACATCAAGGACAAGGAGTGCCCCTCGCACGTCTGCAAGCCGCTTCTGCACTTCCGCGTGATCGAGGATGCCTGCAAGAAGTGCGGTCTGTGCAAGAAGGTCTGTCCGGTCGATGCCGTCACCTGGGAAAAGGGCAAGGTCGCCTACATCGATCGCGACAAGTGCACCGAGTGCACCTCCTGTTACGACGCCTGCCGTTTCATGGCAATTGACTAACTCTCTCAGCCGAACTGCTGAAGCGGATAAGAGGATACGATGGTTAATCTGACAATCGACGGCAAACAGGTCACGGTTCCCAAGACCTACACCATTTATGAGGCGGCCCGGGAAGCCGGCATCGACATCCCGGTGCTCTGCTATGCCAAGAAGCTGCTCCCCTTCGGCGCCTGCCGGGTCTGCCTGGTCGAGGTCGAGCAGATGAAGGGGCGGCTGATCCCGTCCTGTACCACCCCGGTGACCGAGGGCATGGTGGTGACCACGACCTCCGAGGAGATTCGCAAGGTCCGCAAGACCGTGCTCGAGTTCCTGCTGGTCAACCACGTGGTCGAGTGCCCGGTATGCGACAAGGGTGGCGAGTGCGAGCTGCAGGACCTGACCTACGAGTACGAGGTTGTCACCAACCGCTTCGTGGGTGAAAAGTTTCACTACCCGACCGACGAGAACAATCCGTTCATCGAGCGGAACATGAATCGCTGTGTCCTCTGCGGCCGCTGCGTCCGGGTGTGTGACGAAATCGTCGCCCACGGCTCCTACTCCTTTGTCGAGCGCGGTTTCGAAACCAAGATCGCCACCGCCTTCGATCGCGGTCTGCACTGCGAGTTCTGCGGCCAGTGCGTCTCCCTCTGCCCCGTCGGGGCCCTGCTGCCGCGCCCCTTCAAGTTCAAGGCCCGTCCCTGGCAGCTGAAGGAGGTCGACACCGTCTGTGGCTACTGCGGCAACGGCTGCACCCTGACCCTGGGTGTGAAGGACAACCAGGTCCAGACCATCCGCTTCAACGACAAGAACGGCGTCAACGACGGCAACCTCTGTATCCGCGGCCGTTTTGGCTATTCGTATGTGAACAGTGACCAGCGCCTGACCCGGCCGCTCGTACGTAAGGGGGGAGAACTTGTCGAAACGAGCTGGGACGAGGCCCTGGAGGCTGTAGCCAACGGACTGAAGGACAGTAAAGGGGCCGGCATCATCACGGGGGCGAGGCTGACCAACGAGGAGTTCTTCCTGCTGAAGAGGCTCGCCGACGCCGCCGGCGTCACCAGCTTGGACCACAGTGGCGGCGAGTGCTACAAGGTCCTGACCGAAGGGGTGAAGGACGTGCTCGGACTGACCGCCTCGACCGGCACCTTCCCCCAGGTGGAGACGGCGGACGTGATCCTCAGCATCCGTTCCGATTTCTACGAGACCCACCCGGTGTTCGGCATGGTGGTCAACCAGGCGGTGAAGCGGCACGAAGCGAAGCTGCTGGTTCTGGCCGACAAGAAGGGCAAGTTCACCAAACTGCCCAACGCCGAAACCCTGCTGACCCGTCCCGGCCTGGAAGTCGACGTGCTCAACGCCATGTGCGTGGCACTGCTCGAAGGCGGCAAGGCCAGGACCGAAGGCGTGTCCGGTATTGACGAGTTCAAGCAGGCGATGGCCGAATTCGCTCCGGCCAGGGTCGCCGAGCGGACCGGTGTGTCGGCCGAAGCGATTGTCGCCGCCGCCGAGCGGCTTGCCGAGGCTCAGAAGGGGGCGATCCTGCTCGGCTACGGTCTGCCCTACACGCCGGCCAGCCGCGAACTGGGGCTTGCTGCCGCCAACCTGGCCCTGCTGGCCGGGCTGGCCGACCAGGAAGAGGCCGGCCTCTACGTCTGCGGTGAAAAGGCCAACAGCCAGGGCGCCATCGACCTCGGCGTGCTGCCGAAAGAAGATGGACTGGGTGCCCAGGCGATGCTGGCGGCAGCCGCCGAAGGCAAGCTCGGCAGCCTGTATATCATCGGCGAGGATCCGCTGACGACCTACCCGGACGGCGACCGAGTGGAGAAGGCCCTGGCCAATGCCGGCTTCGTGGTGGTGCAGGATCTCTTCCTGTCGCCCACCGCCGCCAAGGCGGACGTGGTGCTGCCGGCCGCTTCCTTCGCCGAGAAGGATGGAACCTTCACCAACGCCGAACGGCGCATCCAGCGGGTTCGTCCCGGTATCACCAGCCCAGGCGAGGCGCGTACGGATTATGCCATTTTCGGCGCCCTGCTGGAAAAACTGGGAGCCCAGGCGCCCGCCGGACCCGCCGAGGTCTTCGGCGAGCTGTGCGCCGGGCTGGCCGACTACCCGCAGATCGGTCTTGACGAGATCGGCCCGCAGGGCGTGGTCTGGGGCGGCGAGAAACTGGCACCCAAAACCCGCAATCTGGTTGCCGTCGGCGGCGGCAAGAGCGCCGAGGGACGTTTCCTGCTGACCACCGGCAGCTCCCTCTACCATTCCGGCAGCACCACCACCCACGCCGACGGCCCGCTGGCCGCGGTGCCCGAGCCCTACGTCGAACTGGGACGGGAGGATGCCGCCGAGCTGGGCATCAAGGACGGCGACAGCGTCACCGTCAAGGCCGGCGGCGTCGACCTGAAGCTGAAGGCGAAGGTCGGGGCGCGGCTGCCGAAGGGGCTGCTCTTCGCCCCCAGTCACTTCGCGGGAACCGGTCTGAACCGGGTCTTCCGCGGCGAAGCGGTGGTTGCGGCCGAGGTCGCGAAGGGCTGATTCTCACACGGACAGAGTCACACCAACTCTCTCGATAAAGCGTAAAGAGGAAGACACATGACTGCTGAAATGTTGAGCCTGTCGAACGCGCCGCTGCTGTTCATCATTGCCATGGCGGTGAAGATTCTGGTGGTCTTCGGACTGACCATGGGCATCGTCGCCTATGCGACTTGGGTCGAGCGGAAGGTCATCGGCCACATGCAGACCCGCCTGGGTCCGATGCTGACCGGCTGGCACGGTCTGCTGCAGCCGATCGCCGATGGCATCAAGCTCTTCTTCAAGGAAGACATCATCCCGACCCAGGCGAGCAAGATTCCCTTCATCCTGGCGCCGATGATGATCCTGATTCCGTCGCTGATCACCATCGCCGTGGTTCCGTTCGGCAGCGACCTGGTGGTGAACTTCGGCGGCAAGGCCTACGCCATTCCGCTGCAGATCACCGATCTCAACATCGGCATCCTCTACATTCTGGCCATGGCCGGGCTCGGCGTCTACGGCATCACCCTGGCCGGCTGGTCGTCCAACAGCAAGTACTCCCTGCTCGGCGGCGTTCGCGCCTCAGCGCAGATGATCTCCTACGAGCTGGCCGCCGGCCTGGCGATCGTCGCCGTCTTCATGCTTTCGGAAACCCTGAGCCTGCGCGAGATCGTCGCCCTGCAGAGCGGCTCGATCCTCGACTGGTACATCTGGAAGCAGCCGCTGGCTTTCCTGCTCTTCCTGATCACCGGCACCGCCGAGATCAACCGGACCCCGTTCGACATGCCCGAAGCCGAGTCGGAGCTGGTTTCCGGTTTCTGTACCGAATATTCCTCCATGAAGTACGCCCTGTTCTTCATGGCGGAGTACGCCAACATGATCGTGGTGGCGGCCATCCTGTCGACCCTGTTCCTCGGCGGCTGGTCCGGACCGACGCCCTGGGGGCCGGTCAATCTGCTCGGAAAGATCTTCTCCTTCATGTTCTTCCTGATGTGGATTCGCGCCACCTTCCCCCGCGTCCGCTACGACCAGCTGATGAAGCTGGGCTGGAAGGTGCTTCTGCCCCTGGCCCTGGCCAACATCCTGGTGACCGGGATCGTTGTGGTTCTGCAGCAGTAAGTTCTCAACCTGTTTACGAGGTACATACTGATGATTAAAGAGTTCATTCAAGGGCTGAGCATCACGTTCAAGCATCTTCTCCCGGGCCACTCGACGACGGTGCAGTACCCGAAGGTCAAGCTTCAGCCGTCGGAACGTTTCCGCGGCCTGCACCGGCTGGTCCCCACCCAGGACCGGGAAAAGTGCGTGGCCTGCTATCTCTGTCCGACGGTCTGCCCGGCCAAGTGCATCACTGTCGAGTCGGCCGAGAACGAGAAAGGCGAGAAGTATCCCAAGGTCTACCAGATCGATCTGCTGCGCTGCATCTTCTGTGGTTACTGTGTCGAGGCCTGTCCGGTTGAAGCCATCGAGATGACCGGCAACTACGAACTGGCTAACTACCACCGGGATGATTTCGTGTTCGACAAACAGCGGCTGCTCAATACGAAATAGGAGTGTTGACCCATGCAAGTACTTTTCTTCTACCTTGTGGCCCTGGTCGCCGTCCTGTCGGGCCTGATCGTGGTGACGGCCAAGAGTCCGGTGAACAGCGCTCTGGCTCTGGTCAACACCTTCTTCTGCCTGGCCGTGTTCTACGTGATGCTCAGCGCGCCGTTCATGGCCGCCATCCAGGTGATGGTCTACGCCGGCGCCATCATGGTGCTGATCCTGTTCGTGATCATGCTCCTGAACATGGGCGTCGAACCGTACAAGAAGCCGACCCACGTCGCCTGGGGAACCATCGGCAGCGCTCTGGTCTTTCTGGTCAGCGTCTTCTTCATCCAGCGGGGCGAGCCGACCCGGGCGGTCGGGGAGATCACCCGCGACGTGGTGCTGCGCCAGGGGCATACCGAGCTGATCGGCAAGGCGATGTTCGTCGATTTTCTGCTGCCGTTCGAGATCGCCTCGATTCTGCTGCTGGTCGCAATCGTCGGCGCCGTCATCCTGGCGAAAAAAGAAGTCTAGTCTGAACCCAACGGGAGATAGAGATGATAACCGTAGGCCATTATCTGGTGTTGAGCGCGATTCTGTTTTCCCTGGGCACCTTCGGGGTGCTGACCCGGCGTAACGCCATCGTCATCTTCATGTGCATCGAGCTGATGCTGAACGCGGTCAACCTCTCATTCATCGCCCTGTCGCGCCACCTGGGCAACATGGACGGCCAGATCTTCGTCTTTTTCGTCATGGCCGTTGCCGCGGCCGAGGCGGCTGTCGGTCTGGCCCTGATGATTGCCTTCTTCCGCAACAAGGAGACCATCGAGGTCGATGACATCAACCTGCTCAAGTGGTAGGGCTGATTTCGCCAGTTTTCAGTGATCCGAGAGGAGATAGAGGTCAATGCAAGATTACAGTCTGATTTGGCTCATTCCGTTCTTCCCGCTCGTCGGCAGCATCATCAACGGGCTGCTGGGCAAGAAGATCAAGAATGAGAAGGTGATCGGAACGATCGCGACCGGCGCCATCGGTCTTTCGTTCGTGGTCTCCTGCATGCTCTTCTTCCGCCTGCTGGAAGACCCGCAGAAGGTGCATGAAGTGATCATCGCCTCGTGGATGAGCGCGGGCAAGCTGCAGATTGACTGGGGCTTCCTGCTCGATCCGCTCTCCGCCCTGATGATCATGGTGGTGACCGGTGTCGGTTCCCTGATCCACCTCTACTCCAACGGCTACATGCACGGCGAGGAAGGGTTCTATCGCTACTTCTCCTACCTGAACCTCTTCTGCTTCTCGATGCTGATGCTGGTCCTGGGCAACAACGCCCTGGTGATGTTCGTCGGCTGGGAAGGTGTCGGTCTCTGCTCCTACCTGCTGATCGGCTACTACTTCGAGAAGAAGAGCGCCGGCGACGCCGCCAAGAAGGCCTTCGTCGTCAACCGTGTCGGTGACTTCGGTTTTCTGGTCGGCCTGTTCACCCTCTTCTGGGCCCTGGGCGAGCATGGCGTGTGGACGGTGCAGTTTACCAAGATCGCCGAAAACGCTCACCTGCTGCCCGCCGGGGGCGTGGTGGTGACCATCGTCACCCTCTGCTTCTTCCTTGGCGCCACCGGCAAGTCGGCGCAGATTCCGCTCTACACCTGGCTTCCGGACGCCATGGAAGGTCCGACCCCGGTTTCGGCCCTGATCCACGCCGCCACCATGGTCACCGCCGGTGTCTACATGATCGGCCGGATGAACACCCTGTTCGCCATGGCTCCCGACACCATGATGGTCGTGGCCATCGTCGGTGCCGCCACCGCCATCTTCGCCGCCTCCATCGGCCTGGCGCAGAACGACATCAAGCGTGTGCTGGCCTATTCGACCGTCTCCCAGCTCGGCTACATGTTCCTGGCCATGGGCGTCGGCGCCTTTTCCGCCGGCATCTTCCACCTGATGACCCATGCCTTCTTCAAGGCCTGCCTCTTCCTCGGCTCCGGCTCGGTCATCCACGCCATGCACCACGCCTATCATCATGCCCATCTGCATGACGATCCTCAGGATATGCGGAACATGGGCGGGCTGCGCAAGAAGATGCCGATTACCTTCGCGACCTTCCTTGTGTCGACCCTGGCGATCGCCGGCATTCCTGGCCTGTCGGGCTTCTTCTCCAAGGACGAGATCCTCTGGTGGGCCTTCTCCTCGACCCGCGGCGGCTGGATTCTCTGGCTGATCGGCTTCACCGCCGCCGGCATGACCGCCTTCTACATGTTCCGCCTGGTCTTCATGACCTTCTTCGGCGAGCAGCGGACCGATGCCCGGGCCAAGGACCACGTGCACGAGTCGCCGTTCGTCATCACCCTGCCGCTGATCGTTCTCGGCGCGCTGGCGCTGGTCGGCGGCTGGATAGGCATTCCGAAGGCGCTGGGCGGCGCCAACCACTTCGAGCATTTCCTGGCGCCGGTCTTCGAGCATACCCAGGAGCTGTTCGGCATCCACAGCCAGCATGCCCTGCACGCCTACGAGTTCCCGCTGATGGGCGCCTCCATCGGTGTGGCCCTGGTCGGCATCTTCCTCGCCTGGCTGATGTACGTGAAGAACCCCGGCCTGCCGGCGGTGCTGGTGGCCCGGTTCAAGTGGCTCTACGTGGCGATCTTCAACAAGTGGTTCGTCGACGAGCTCTATGACGGCCTGTTCGTCAACGCCACCAAGCGGCTCGGCCGCTACTGCTGGAAAGGGTTCGACCTGCCGATCATCGACGGCATCGTCAACGGCACGGGCTGGCTGGTACAGGGCCTGAGCCGCGCCCTGCGGTTCTGGCAGACCGGCCAGATCCACGGTTACGCCATGACCATGGTCATCGGCATGGTCATCATCGTCGCCGTCTATATCGTCTGATATCCAGGCTTTTGGGGTTTACAGAAAAAGCGCAACGCAAGGAGCGAGTTTCATGTCCGAGCATCTTCTGAGCCTGATGACCTTCTTCCCCCTGCTGGGGATGATCGTCGTCCTCCTGATCCCGCGTGAGAATGAGGCGGTCCTCAAGGGACTGACCTTGGTCTTCACCCTGATCACCTTCTTCATCAGCCTGCCCCTGGCCTTCGATCCGGTCTTCAAGACCTCAGGTGGCATGCATTACACCGAGTTCGCCAACTGGATCAGCATTGGTGACTACTTCCAGATGAACTACAACGTCGGCATCGACGGCATCAGCCTCTGGCTGGTGATGCTGACGACCTTCATCATGCCGATCACCGTGCTGTCGACCTGGCAGGCCGTGGAGAAGAACGTCAAGGGCTTCATGGCTCTGCTCCTGCTGCTCGAAACGGCCATGCTCGGCGCCTTCATCTCCCTCGACCTCTTCCTGTTCTACGTCTTCTGGGAGCTGATGCTGATTCCGATGTACTTCCTGATCGGCATCTGGGGCGGCGCCAAGCGCATCTACTCGGCCATCAAGTTCTTCATCTACACCGCTGTCGGCTCCCTGCTGATGCTGGTGGCCATTATCTTCGTCTACTATTTCGCCCAGAAGAGCGGCGTGCCCTTCGACCAGGGCTTCAGCATCACCCACTTCTACCAGGTGAACATCCCGGCGCAGTACCAGCTCTGGCTCTTCCTCGCCTTCGCTTTCAGCTTCGCCATCAAGGTGCCGATGTTCCCGGTGCACACCTGGCTGCCTGATGCCCATACCGACGCGCCGACTGCCGGTTCGGTCATCCTGGCCGCCATCCTGCTGAAGATGGGCACCTACGGCTATGTGCGCTTCGCCATGCCGCTCTTCCCCGACGCCCTGCAGCAGTGCCTGCCGGTGCTCGCCTTCCTCTCCGTCGTCGGCATCATCTACGGCGCTCTGGTCGCCATGGTGCAGGAGGATGTCAAGCGCCTGGTCGCCTATTCCTCGGTCAGCCACCTCGGTTTCGTCATGCTCGGCATCTTCGCGCTGAATCTGCAGGGAATGGCCGGCGGCATGATGCAGATGATCAACCACGGCATCTCGACTGGCGCGCTCTTCCTCATCGTCGGGTTCATCTACGAGCGCCGCCACACCCGCCTGATCGCCGAGTTCGGCGGCCTGGCCAAGCAGATGCCGGTGTTCGCCACCATCTTCATGATCGTGACCTTCTCCTCCATCGGCCTGCCCGGCACCAATGGCTTCGTCGGCGAGTTCATGATCATGATCGGCGCCTTTGAGAGCGAGCTGCGCTGGTTCACCGTCTTTGCCGCCACCGGCGTCATCTTCGCCGCGGTCTACATGCTGTGGATGTTCCAGCGGGTGATGTTCGGCGAGCTGAAAAACCCTGCCAACAAGGAACTGAAGGATCTGTCGCTGCGGGAAGTCGTCCTCATGCTCCCCCTGCTTCTGTTCGTTTTCTGGATCGGGGTCTATCCCAACACCTTCCTCGAGAAGATGAACCCCGCCCTCGAGCAGCTCATCGGGCAGATCAAGGGCAAGCAGCAGGTGGCCGTGGTCGAAACCGTCCAGCCGGCACAGCACAAGGTCGACTAATTACGGCGGAGGCCGTTGAACAAGCTTCCGAAGGAGCATTTCGATGGAAAATCTGGTGCAAATGGCTCTGCAGAACGTCAACATGGCAGCGATCATGCCCTCGCTGGTCCTCTGCTGCTTTGGCATGCTTCTGCTGATGATCAACGTCTTCATGCCGCGGGGCAAGACCACCCCGGCTGCGCTGATCAGTCTCGTCGGCCTGGCGGTGACTTTCGTGGTGAGCATCAACGCCTGGAATCACCCGGAACTCGGTTTCGCCGGGCACGTGGCGCTCGACAATTTCGCCACCTTCTTCAACATCATCTTTCTCATCGCCGCCTTTCTCACGGTGCTGATGTCGGACAACTACCTGCATCGTGAAGGCTATCCGGTCGGTGAGTTCTACCCGCTGATTCTGTTCACGACCGCCGGCGGCATGTGGATGGCTTCAGGAACCGATCTGATGACCATCTTTCTCGGTCTCGAGGTTCTCTCGATCTCCCTCTATGTCCTGGCCGGCATGTTCCGCGGCCAGCTGCGGTCAAACGAGGCGGGTCTGAAGTACTTCCTGCTCGGCGCCTTTTCCACCGGGTTCCTGCTTTACGGCACCGCACTGCTCTACGGCGTCGCCGGCACCACCAACGTCGCCGACATCGGCTTCTACCTTTCGGCGCACGGCAAGATGCTGGCCAACCCGATGACCATTGCCGGCATGCTGCTGCTCGCCATCGGCTTTTTGTTCAAGATCGCGGCGGTTCCCTTCCACATGTGGACCCCCGACGTCTACCAGGGCGCTCCGACCCCGGTCACCGCATTCATGAGCGCCGGCCCCAAGGCCGCCGCCTTCGCCGCCCTGATGCGGGTCTTCATTCTTGGTCTGGGCGGACTGCAGGCCGACTGGACCAGCCTGCTCTGGTTCCTTGCCGTGCTCACCATGTTCATCGGCAACGTCACCGCCATCTACCAGACCAACCTGAAGCGGATGCTGGCCTACTCCTCCATCGCCCACGCTGGCTACGCCCTGGTCGGCCTGGTGGCCGCCAACGCGATCGGTATTTCCGGCATCCTCTTCTACATGCTGGCCTATACCTTCATGAACCTCGGCGCCTTCGCCGTGCTGGTACTGGCCGGCAAGCAGGGGGAAGAAAACCTGACCCTGGAAGGCTTCTCCGGCTTCGGTTACAAGCGGCCCTTCCTCGGCGTGGCGATGACCATCTTCCTCTTCGCCCTGATGGGCCTGCCGCCGACCGCCGGTTTCGCCGGCAAGTTCTACATCTTCGCAGGCGCCGTAAAGGCCGGTTACATCTGGCTGGCCATCCTCGGCGTGCTCAACTCGGCCATTTCCCTGTACTACTACCTGCGCGTCATGGTCTACATGTACTTCCGCGAGCCGCAGGAGGACTACGGCTGGGTCAATATGAACGTCGGTACCGTGATCTCCATCGTTCTGGCCATCGTCGGCGTGCTCTATCTCGGTGTCGTCCCTGGCAAGATCATGGAAATGGCGAAGATGGCTCTGTTCTGAGCCGGTTGCCTGCCGCAAGAAAAAAAGCCCTCCGCGTTGCGGAGGGCTTTTTTCGTGGTGTGCGTGGTCGCCTGGGTGGCGGTATTCAGTGCAGGGTCATGTCGCGGGTCTCTTCATTGAAGACGTGCATGATGCTTTCGTCGCTGAAAACCAGCTCTAGGGTCTCCCTTTCGGTGCCCTTCCCCCCGGTCCAGACCAGATAGTCCCCCTTGGTGCGAAGTTCGCGCCGGACGCGGTCGCCGGCGATCTTCTGCAGCAGTTCCCACATCTGCTCGGTGTCGAGCAGTTCGAAACCGGCGAACTCTTCACCTGCCTGCAGGCGATGGAGGAAATCGGTCAGCAGTTCGTAGTCGACAAAGTCGTTTTCCTTGCGCCACCAACGGATGAACCGGCTGTTTTCGGTCCGGCTGGCGCTGATGCTCTGCAGAATTTCGTTTCCGTTCATGAGTTTGCCCCTTTCTTCGCTGATGCCAGCATCTGCTTCCATTATATCCCGTCTGCCAGGTTTTGCCGCGTGCGGAGAGTTACCATGCCTTGTGTCGACGGCGAAACTGGGTGTAAACTGTTGATTTCCGAATCTACCCTGGAGTGACCCCATGATCCTGAGTGCAGTTCCCGGCAAGGTGCGAGCGCTGCTGGAGATGATCAAGTTCTCGCATACGGTGTTCGCCTTTCCTTTTGCCCTGATGGGCATGGTGATCGCCGCCTTGACCAGCGGCAAGGCGCCGACGGCAGGACAGATCCTCTGGATCTGTCTGGCGATGGTCGGGGCACGCAGTGGCGCCATGGGGCTGAACCGGATCATCGACGCCCGCATCGACGCCGCCAATCCGCGCACGGCGCAGCGGCACATCCCGGCCGGAAGGGTCAGCAAGGCCGAGGCCTGGATCTTTGTCCTGCTCTCCTTTGCCCTGCTGTTGCTGGCTGCCTGGAAGCTCAACCCGCTCTGCCTGAAGCTGGCGCCGGTGGCTCTGTTCTTTCTCTTTCTCTACTCCTGGTGCAAGCGGTTCACCGCCTATGCCCACATTGTTCTGGGCGTCTGTCTGGCGGCGGCGCCCATCGGGGCCTGGATCGCCCTGCGCGGCGATATCGGCTGGCAGGTGGTGGCGCTGGGACTGGCGGTGCTCTTCTGGGTGGCCGGGTTCGATATCTTCTACGCCCTGCAGGACCTCGATTTCGACCGGCAGGCGGGGCTGCACTCGATTCCGGTGAAGCTGGGACCGGAAAAAGCGATTGGCCTGGCGCGCTGGTTTCACCTGACCATGATCCTGCTGCTGCTTGCCCTGCTCAGCATCGAGGGGCTGGGCCTGATCTACTTTGTTGGCGTGCTGATCGTCGCCGGGCTGCTGGTCTACGAACACCTGCTGGTCAGGCCGGACGACCTGTCGCGGCTCGATGCGGCCTTTTTCAACATGAACGGCTACATCAGCGTCACCATCTTTCTTTTCACCCTGACCGATGCGCTGGTGTGAGAGGAGACGGACGATGAGCAGGATGCTGGTCGGCATCACCGGGGCTTCCGGCGCCGCCTACGGGTTGCGGTTGGTGCGGGAACTGCTGACGGCTGGGCACGAAGTGGCCGTGCTGCTGACCGACGCCGGCAGAAAGGTCGTCCGACTGGAGACCGGACTCGAGCTGCCGGCTGACGTCGGGCGCAGCCAGGAAAGGTTGCGCCAGTATTTCGATGCTGACACGCGGCTGTGCCAGTACGCCCTCGACGATTTTTTCGCCCCGGTCGCTTCCGGCACCAGTGCGCCGCAGGCGATGATCGTCTGCCCCTGCTCCATGGGCAGCCTGGGGCGGATCGCCGCCGGGCTGGCTGACAATCTGCTGGAGCGTGCGGCGGATGTCGTTCTGAAAGAGGGAAAGAAGCTGATCCTGGTGCCGAGGGAGACGCCGCTCAATGCCATCCACCTGGAAAACATGCTGCGGCTCTGTCGCACCGGGGCGGTCATCCTGCCGGCGATGCCCGGCTTTTACCAGCAGCCGCAGACGGTCGGCGACCTGATCGATTTTGTCGTCGGCAAGGTGCTCGATCAGCTGGGAGTCGAGCACCGGTTGTTCGGACGCTGGGGAGAGAAGGCCTGACCGCGGAGTTACGTAGGCACCGGGAACTTCAGGTCTGTCTGGTTTTCTCCGTGGCTCTGTGACTCGGCGGAAAATGTTGTTGGAATCGAGAATATGTTCGAGGCCCTGAAAGAAAAAGTAGAGACAAATACCCGCATTTCCGATGCCGAGGCCCTCGCCCTGTTCGAATCGAACGACCTGCTCGCCATTGGCGAGCTGGCGGCGGTGGCCAACCGGCGCAAAAACGGCGACAAGGTCTACTTCAACGTCAACCGGCACATCAATTACACCAATCTCTGCGTCAATCGCTGCACTTTCTGCGCCTTTTCGAAGGAAGACGGTGAGCCGGGGGCCTACACCCTGGCTCTCGAACAGGTGGCGGCGAAGGTCCGCGAGGCCAGCGCCGCCGGGGCGACTGAGATCCACATCGTCGGCGGCCTGCATCCAGAACTGCCGTTCGCCTTCTATCTCGACATGCTGCGGACCATTCGCGACGTCGACCCGAGGCTGCACATCAAGGCCTTCACGGCGGTGGAAATCGATTACTTCGCCCGCATCTCGGGTCTGCCGGTCGGGGAGGTGATCGCCGAGCTGCAGGGCGCCGGTCTCGGCTCCATGCCGGGGGGCGGAGCGGAAATCCTGGTGCGGCGGGTGCGGGAGCGCATCTGTCCGGAGAAGATCAGCGGCGAGCGCTGGCTCGAGGTGACGGAGACCGCTCACCGTGCCGGTCTGAAGTCGAACGCCACCATGCTGTTCGGCCACCTGGAATCGTATGCCGACCGGGTCGAACACATGCGGCTGATCCGCGAGTTGCAGGATCGCACCGGCGGCTTTCAGGCCTTCATTCCGCTGGCCTTTCAGCCGGACAACACCCGGGTGCCGGGGGCGCGCGGAGTAGGTGGAGTCGACGCTCTGAAAACCCTGGCCATCGCCCGGCTCTACCTGGACAATTTCCGGCACGTCAAGGCCTACTGGGTGATGCTGGGACTGAAGATCGCACAGACCGCCCTCTGTTTTGGAGTCAACGATCTCGACGGCACCGTGGTCGAGGAGAAGATCGGCCACGATGCCGGCGCCGATTCGCCGCAGGCGATGAGCCGGGAAGGGATCGAGCGGCTGATTCGCGAAGCGGGGCGCACGCCGGTGGAGCGGGATACGCTGTATAACGAACTGAAATAATTTCACCACGGAGTCACGGAGGTACTGAGAAGAGAGCATTCAGAATGCCTCCATGTCTCAGTGGTTCGAGCGAGCCGCGCAAGCGGATGGTTGGATGTTTGAACTGATCGAAAACAAACTGGACTCGGCTGAGCCCATTGACCGCGACGAAGCGCTTTGGCTGTTGACCGAGGCCGAACTGCTGCAGCTCGGCCGGCTGGCCGATGGGGTGCGCCGGCGCAAGCACCCGGAGAACCGGGTCACCTTTGTCGTCGATCGCAACGTCAACTACAGCAACGTCTGCGAGTCGAAATGCCGCTTCTGTGCCTTCTTCCGCGACGCCGGCGCCGAGGATGCCTACCTGCTCGACTATGAAGCCATCCTGGCCAAGGTGCAGGAACTGGTCGAGCATGGCGGCACCCAGCTGCTGATGCAGGGCGGGCTGCACCCCACGCTTGCGATCGACTGGTTCGAGGAGCTGTTCCGGCAGATCCGGCGGAGATTCCCCCAGGTGCAGATCCATTCCCTGTCGGCGGCCGAGATCGTCCACATCGCCGGGCTGTCGGGGCTGAGCGTCGAAGAGTGCCTGAGACGGCTGCAGGCGGCGGGACTGAGGTCGTTGCCCGGTGCCGGGGCCGAGGTGCTGGTCGACGAGGTTCGCCGGCGGATCTCACCGAACAAGATCGGCTGGCGGCAGTGGGGCGAAGTGATGGAGATCGCCCATCGCCTCGGCATGCGTACCACCGCCACCATGATGTTCGGCAGCGGCGAAGGGCCGCGGGACATCGTCGAACACCTGTTTCGCGTCCGGGAGATCCAGTCCCGCACCGGTGGCTTCACCGCCTTCATTCCCTGGACCTTCCAGCCCGACAACACCGAGCTGGGGGGCGAAAAGCTCGGTGGTGTTCCCTACCTGAAGGTGCTGGCCCTGTCGCGTGTGGTGCTCGACAACATCGACAACATCCAGGCCAGCTGGGTGACCCAAGGGGCGCGCATGGCGCAGGTGTCCCTCTTTTTCGGCGCCAACGATCTCGGCGGCACCATGCTGGAGGAGAACGTGGTCGCCGCCGCCGGCGTCCGTTTCCGCATGTCGAAGGAGGAGATCATCGCCCTGGCCCGCGACGCCGGATTCGTCCCGGCGCGGCGGACGACCGAATACGAGATTCTGGAAGAGTATTGAAATTTCCCTTCTCCCTTGAGGGAGGGGGCAGGGGTGAGGGGGATTCAAGCTTTGTGTCCTCCGTGGCTCAGTGGTGAACCGGAAGGATTTCCAAATATGTCCTATCTTCGCAAAGACATCGCCGAGATGGCCGGCTACGTGCCCGGCTTCCAGCCGCAGGAAGAAGGCTGGATCAAGCTCAATACCAACGAGAACCCCTATCCGCCGTCGCCGCAGGTGGTGGCGGCGATCCGGGAGGAGCTGGAAGGGGACGGGGCCGCGCTGCGCCAGTATCCGGACGCGGCCAGCCGCCGGCTGCGGCAGGTGGCAGCCGAGCTGTACGGTTTCGATCCGTCCTGGGTGATCGCCGCCAACGGCTCCGACGAGCTGCTCAACAACCTGATCCGCGCCTGCGCCGCCGAAGGCGAGGAGATCGGCTACGTGCATCCCTCCTACTCCTACTACGCCACCCTGGCGGCGATCCAGGGAGCCAGGGTGCGCACCTTCGGTCTGACGGAGGATTTTCGCATCGCCGACTTTCCGCAACGCTACGACGGCCGGCTTTTCTTTCTCACCAGTCCCAACGCGCCGCTCGGTTTTGCTTTCGCCAACGACTACATCGAGGAACTGGCCAGCCGCTGCACAGGATTGCTGGTGGTCGACGAGGCCTATGTCGACTTTGCCGACGCCAACGCCCTCGAGCTGGTGCGCCGCCACGAGAACCTGGTGGTCACCCGTACCCTGTCGAAGAGCTACGCCCTGGCGGGAATGCGGCTCGGGCTGGCCGTTGCCCGGCCGGAGATCGTCGCGGCGCTCGACAATATCCGCGACCACTACCATCTCGACCGGCTGGCGCTGGCGGCGGGCGAAGCGGCGCTGCGTGACCAGAACTGGCTGCGCGCCACGGTCGGCCGCATCCGCACCACCCGTGAGCGGGTCGCCGCCGAACTGCGCCGGCTCGGCTACACGGTGATCGATTCGCACACCAATTTTCTCTTCGCCTCGCCGCCCGACGGCGACGGCCGGAGGGTTTTTGAGGCCCTGTTCGCGCGCCGGATCCTGGTGCGCCATTTCTCCGATCCGCTGCTCGCTCACGGACTGCGCATCTCGATCGGCACCGACGCGGAGATGAACGTGGTGCTGGCGGCGCTGGCAGAGATCGGGTAGGAATCATTCACCACGGAGGTACAGAGACACGGAGAAAATCCTTAAGTTGATGCCAGATTTTCCAGAAGTCCGAAAATGTACCGGGATTGTGTGCTGACCATCAAGCAGTCCTCGGTGTCTCCGTGGTGAAAACTGATGCCCGAACCTCTCCCCTTCAACCCCGCCGAAGTCGCCGATCGTCTGCTGGCCTGGTACGCCGAATCCGGCCGTGATCTCCCTTGGCGGCGGACATGCGACCCCTACCATGTCTGGCTTTCCGAGATCATGCTGCAGCAGACGACGGTGGCGGCGGTCATCCCCTACTACCAAAGATTTCTGGCCTCCTTTCCCGATATCGAATCGTTGGCGGCGGCTCCGGTGGAGGCGGTCATCGAGCTGTGGGCCGGACTCGGCTATTACCGGCGCGCCCGCAACCTGCACGCGGCGGCGGTACGTCTGGTAGAGGATTTCGGAGGTGTTTTCCCCGCCACCATGGAGGAAGTTCTTTCCCTGCCGGGAATCGGCCGTTCCACCGCCGGCGCCATCCTCTCCATCGCCTTTGAAAAATCGGCGCCGATTCTTGATGGTAACGTGCGGCGGATCCTCTGCCGGCTTTTCGCCCTGCGGCAGCCCGCCCGTTCCAGTGCCGCGGAAAAGAGACTCTGGCGATGGGCCGAAGTGTTGACTCCCGTCGAACGCCCCGGGGATTACGCCCAGGCGATCATGGACCTCGGGGCCGGAGTCTGTCTGCCGCGACAGCCGGCATGCCAGGCTTGCCCTCTTGCCGGGCTCTGCCAGGCCTTGAGGCTGGGATTGGAACGGGAGCTGCCTGTTACCTCCCGCCGCAAACCGGTTCCGTTGCGGCGGCAGGTGGCTTTGGCGCTGCGCCGGGACGGGGCGTTGCTGTTGCGACGGCGTCCGCTTACGGGCATGTTGCCGGGACTTTGGGAATTCCCGAATTGTGAGCCTCTATCCGGTGAGAGCGCGGAGCAGGCGGCTCGCCGACTGCTGACCGAACTCGGCGGAAAAGGGGAGGTGGCGGCCGTCGGTGAAGTCAGGCATGTCTATTCCCACTTTCGTCTGCGGCTCTCCCTTTTTGTGGCTGAGGCGTGCCCCGATCGTCGGATCGCCGAAGGGGAGGCGTCTGTCTGGGCCCCTGCCGCCTCTCCGGAGTATCCGCTGCATGGCGCCCACAGGAAGGCGCTGGCGCTCTTGAAAGACTGGACGCCCGCAGGTGATTCTGGCACCATGGCGAGCCTATGAACAAGACACCGATTATCGACACGACCCGCGAGCTGCGGGAATTCGCCCGCTTTCTCGGCGAGCAGCCGGTGATCGCCGTCGACCTCGAGGCCGACAGCATGCATCACTACACCGAGAAGGTCTGCCTGCTGCAGTTCACCGCCGCCGGGCGGACGGCCCTGGTCGATCCCCTGGCGCTGCCCGACCTGGAGCCGTTGCGGGCGCCACTGGAAGATTCGGCGATCCGCAAGCTCTTTCATGCCGCCGACTACGATCTGCGCTGCCTGCGGCGCGATTTCGACCTGCAGGTGCGCGGCCTGTTCGACAGCATGCTGGCGGCGCAGTTCTGTGGCGAAGAGAAGATCGGCCTGGCGGACCTGCTCGGCAAGTACTTCGGGCTGGAGATCGACAAGAAGTACCAGCGAGCCGACTGGACCGTCCGGCCGCTGCCGGAGGAGATGGTCGCCTACGCCGCCGGCGACACCGCCTTTCTGGATTGGCTCGCCGGCCTGCTGGAAGAGCGTCTGCGGCAGCTCGACCGCCTGTTCTGGCTCGAGGAGGAATGCCGGCTGCTGCAGGAAGTCGCTTTCGAGAACGGCGACGGACCTCTCTTCATGCGTTTCAAGGGGGCCGGCCGCCTGGGCAGACGGCAGCTCGCCATTCTCGAAGCCCTGCTTCGCTGGCGGGACAAAAGGGCCCGGCGGCGCGACGTGCCGCCGTTTCGCATCATCGGCAACAAGAGCCTGCTGTCGGTGGCGACGGCGGCACCGCGGACCCTGCGCGCCATGGCCGGCCTGGAGGGGCTGTCTCCGAAGCTGATCGACCGCTACGGGCGGGAGCTGTTGCGCTGCGTGGAGGAGGGGCTGAGCCTGCCGGTCGAGCGGCTGCCGAGTTTTCCGCGTCGCGGCCGGCAGGAGCGGGATCCGCGGGTGGAGGAGCGACTGGCCCGGCTCAAGGCCTGGCGGACGGCGAAGGCGGCGGACCTCGGGCTCGACCCCGGGGTGCTGATCAACAACAGCCTGCTCGAGGCGGTGGCCCGCCTCAATCCCCGGCGCGAGACAGAGCTGCAGGCGATCGAGGGGATGCGCGACTGGCAACGGCAGGTGCTCGGCGCCGAGCTGCTGGCCTGCCTTTGACCGCAACGTTCAGACGGCCGGTTCCGCTGCCGTCTGCTCCCTTTCTACGGACCGGTCTGCGGTCGCGGATCGAGCAGCCTTTCGAGTCGCTCGGCCGGCAGAATCTCCTTTTCCAGGCAGATCTCGCGTATGGTCTTTCCCTCCGCGAAGGCCTGCTTGGCCAGGTCGGCCGCCCGGTCGTAACCGATTTCCGGCGCCAGCGCCGTGACCATGGCCAGACTCTTCTCGACCATCTCTTCACACCGTTCGCGGTCGGCCTGCAGGCCGTCAACGCAGCGGTCGGCGAACAGCTGTGCGGCGTTGGCCAGCAGGCGGATGCCCTCGAGCAGGTTGTGTGCCAGCAGGGGCTGCATCACGTTCAGCTCGAAATTGCCCGACAGGCCGGCCAGGCCGATGGCACTGTCGAAGCCGATCACCTGGACGCAGACCTGCAACAGGCTTTCGGCCATCACCGGATTGATCTTGCCGGGCATGATCGATGATCCGGGCTGGACGGCCGGCAGCTTCAGCTCACCGTAGCCGCCCCGTGGTCCGCTGGCCAGAAAGCGGATGTCGTTGGCGATCTTGAACAGGCTGACGGCGCAGGTCCGCAGGGCGCCGCTCAGCTGCACGGCGGCGTCGCACGCCGCCTGCGCCTCGAAATGGTTGGTTGCCTCGACAAAGGGGTGGCCGGTGACCTCGGCCAGGCGAGAGCAGGTTCTGGGGGCGAATTCCGGGTGTGTGTTGAGGCCGGTACCGACGGCGGTGCCGCCCAGGGGCAGTTCGAGCAGTCCTTCGGTGGCCTGCCGGATGCGTCGGACGCCCAGTTCGAGCTGCCGAACGTAGCCGGAGAAGACCTGGCCGAGCCGGATGGGGACGGCGTCCTGCAGGTGGGTGCGTCCCAGCTTGACGATGTCGTCGAAATCGTCGGCCTTGGCCGCCAGCCGGTCGCGCAGTCGCGACAGGGCGGGCAGCAGCCGGTCGTGAACCTCGGCTGTCGCCGCCAGGTGCAGGGCGGTGGGAAAGACGTCGTTGCTCGACTGTCCCAGATTGACATGGTCGTTGGGATGTACTTTTCGGCCCAGCTGGCGGCCGGCCAGGCTGGCGATGACCTCGTTGGCGTTCATGTTGCTGCTGGTCCCCGATCCGGTCTGGAAGATATCGACGGGAAAGTGTTCGTCGTGTCGGCCGTCCACCACCTCGCCGGCGGCCCCGGCGATGGCCGCCGCCAGTTCGGCCGGCAGCAGGCCCAGCTCGCCGTTGGTCAGCGCCGCCTGCTGCTTGATCAGGCCCAGGGCCCGGATCATCGGCCGCGATAGGCGCCACCCGGAGACGGGAAAGTTTTCGACGGCGCGGGCGGTCTGGGCGCCGTAAAGTGCGTCGGCGGGTATCTGCATGGCCCCCATGGAATCGGTTTCGGTGCGATAGCGTTCCATCTGGCTCCTCCTTTTCGTTCTCCTGAATCAGTGAGTTCATGCCGGATGAAGAGTGCAAGTTCATGCCGGATGAAGAGTGCAAGTTCATGCCGGATGAAGAGTGCAAGTGCTTGGTTTGAATGCGGTTTGCAAAAATCCAGGGCGCACCCACAGGTTCGCCGGTGATTTTTGCAAACCGCAGGCAGGTCAATGACTTGCGCTATTCGCCGATGATGAGCTCATTGATTCAGGATTCAGCTTACCAGCAGAGCAGGGGGAGTCAAAGCGCCATGTTTTAGTCTGGCTAAAAAACGCTTCGCTCTCCACCGGCCTTCGGTTAGAATGCTCCGGTGACGACCTTCGCCTTCATACTCATCGTGCTGTCGGCCCTGGCGCACGCCCTGTGGAACCTTCTGGTCAAGCAGAGCCGCGACAAGACGATTTTCATCTGGTGGATGTTCTTCTGTTCCGGCGGCCTGCTCAACCTGCTCCTGCTGTTTCTGCCGCAGCCTTTTCCCGTGCCCGACTGGCGGACCCTGCTGCTGGCCCTGGCCGGCGGTTTCTGCTTCGTGTCCTATCATCTCTTCAACGGCCGGGCCTACCGGGAGGGTGACCTTTCCCTGACCTATCCTCTGTCGCAGACCGCCATGCTCTACGTCCCGCTCTGGGGCTTTCTCTTTCTCGGTGAGCGGCTGAGCGCCGTCGGTCTGGCCGGCATTGTCTGCATCGCAGCCGGGGCCTATTGCGTGCAGCTGCGGCGGCTGGCCCTCGACGAGGTGCTGCGTCCCTTCCGGCGTCTCGGCGATGCCTCGGTGCAGGCGGCGCTGGCGGCCGGATTCGTCTATTCGGTCGGCGCCGTGACCGACAAGCTGGGCGTTTCCGGCTATCCCCCCCTGTATTTCACCTACCTGCTGGTGATGTCGATGTTTGTCTATCTGACCCTCATGCTCCTGCCGTTCGACGCGCCGGGGAGGCTGCTGGCCGAATGGCGGCGGAACCGGCTGATCATTCTCTGCAGCGGACCGGTGATGATGAGCTCCTTTCTCACCTTCAGGTTCGGGCTGAAGCTGGCGCCGATGAGCTATGCCGTTCCCCTGCGGCAGGTCAGCCTGCTGATCGGCGTGCTGATCGGCGTGCTGTTTCTCGGCGAAACCTGCGGGCGCATCCGGTTTCTGGCCGCCTGCATGATTCTGGCCGGGGTTTTTCTCATCCGCTTCGGATAAGGTCGTTCCGGTCATCTCTGTTGCCGTGCTATAACGGCAGCAGACCGTTTTTCGGGGAGGGTGTCTGCGATGAAGAATCTGGCGAATTTTCTCTTTGAAACCGGCATGCTCAAGCGGACGCCGCGTACCGGTTTCCAGTTTCTCGGTTCCGGGGCCGAGTCGGTGGCCGAGCACTGCTTCCGCACCGCCATGATCGGTTATGTACTGGCACATCTCGACGGCGGGGTCGACACCGGCCGGGTGGTGCAGATGTGCCTGTTTCACGACCTGCCCGAGGCGCGAACCGGGGATCTGAACTACGTGCACAAGAAATACGTTCGCAGCGACGAGCGGCAGGCGGTGGAGGATCTGGCGCGGACCCTCCCGTTCGGGGAAGACTACCGGGGGCTGTGGCAGGAGTTCGTCGAAAAACGGACGCGCGAGGCGCAGCTGGCCAACGACGCCGACCAGCTGGAAATGATCCTGGCCCTGAAGGAGTACAAGGACCTCGGCAACCGCTATGCCGACCAGTGGTATCCCTCCTGTTGCGACCGGCTGCGGACCTGTGCGGCGCGCAGGTTGGCGGAGGTTATCTGGGAGACCGATTCCAGCCGCTGGTGGTTCGATGACGATCACGAGTGGTGGGTGAGGGGGGGGCGGCGAGAGGACGACCCTGCTTGACCTGCCCCCGGATTGGTGTTAGATATACTCGTTCTGACTTTTCCACCCGGAGTTGGCGATGCTGGACAGCCGTTATCTGCGTGAACATCTCGAAGAGGCCGAAAGGGCTCTGGCGACCCGCGGCGGGGATATCGATCTTTCCGTCTTTCAGGAGCTGGACGGCCGCCGGCGCGGACTGCTGACCGAGGTCGAGGCGCTCAAGGCCGAGCGCAACCAGGTTTCGGCCCTGATCGGCAAGACCCGTGACAAGAGCCAGGTACAGGACGAGATCGCGCGGATGAAAGAGGTATCGGCCCGGATCAAGGGGCTCGACGAGGAGCTGCGCCAGGTCGACGAGGAGCTGCGCGCCTTTCTGCTGACGCTGCCCAACATCCCGCATCCGCAAACGCCGATCGGTGCTTCCGAAGAGGAGAATGTCGAGGTCCGGCGCTGGGGAACGCCACGGCGTTTCGACTTCGAAATCCGTGACCATGTCGATATCGGCGAGAAACTCGGCATTCTCGATTTCGAGCGGGCCGGCAAGATTTCCGGTGCCCGCTTTTCCCTGCTGAAGGGGGCCGGCGCCCGGCTCGAGCGGGCCCTGATCAACTTCATGCTCGACCTGCACACCGGCGAGCACAATTATATTGAAACCCTGCCACCCTTTATGGTAAACAGGGCGACGATGACGGGGACGGGACAGCTCCCCAAGTTCGAGGACGATCTTTTTCATACTGAAGATGTCGATCTTTTCCTGATCCCGACCGCCGAGGTGCCGGTGACCAACATCCACCGGGACGAAATCCTCGACGGCGACCAGCTTCCGCTCTGCTACACAGCCTATACCCCCTGTTTCCGCAAGGAGGCCGGTTCGCATGGTCGGGACACCAGGGGCCTGATCCGGCAGCACCAGTTCAACAAGGTCGAACTGGTCAAGCTGGTGCGGCCGGAAGATTCGGATGCCGAACTGGAAAAGCTGCTGGCCGACGCCGAGAAGGTGCTGCAGCTGCTGCAGCTTCCCTACCGGGTGGTCGACCTGTGCACCGGGGATATCGGATTTTCCGCCGCCCGTACCTTCGATATCGAGGTCTGGCTGCCGGCACAGGACTGCTACCGGGAAATCTCCTCCTGCTCGACCTTCACCGACTTCCAGGCTCGGCGGGCCGGCATCCGTTTCCGCCGGCAGAAGGGGGCCAAGCCCGAATTCGTGCATACCCTCAACGGATCGGGGCTGGCGGTCGGGCGGACCCTGGTGGCGATCCTGGAAAACTACCAGCAGGCCGACGGGTCAGTGGTGATTCCGGAAGTGCTCAGGCCCTACATGGGAGGCATGGAGCGGATTTCGAGCTGAGAGCGGCGACAACGGAGGAGTGGCCGAGTGGTTTAAGGCGGCGGTCTTGAAAACCGTTGAGCGAAAGTTCCGTGGGTTCGAATCCTACCTCCTCCGCCACATTCAAAATAGGAACCGGACGGTCGTGGCAGGATTCGGAGCGTAGCGAGCGCGTCCGGTGAACAAAACGTATTCTGCAGAAAAACATTTAATTATCTAACCTGCTTGCCGAAAAGATCTAGGTAGACACGGAGAGGTGGCCGAGCGGCTGAAGGCGGCACCCTGCTAAGGTGTTGTGCGGGCAACCGTACCGAGGGTTCGAATCCCTCCCTCTCCGCCACAATCAACACGCAAGTTCCGAAGAGGGATTCGAAGCGGAGCGAGCGTATCCTGTGGACAAAAAGCCGGCGGCAGCGAGCGGAGGGGAGCCGACGCAGGAGTTGCCGTGATGGCGGCGACGAAGTGGGCGAATCCTTCCCCCTTTGTCATTTTCAATCACGCAGTCGGATCTCGCAGCTGGCGGGAAAGGCTCCGGCACGATGTCTGCGTGACAGCGAGGTGCCTGATCGTGAAAAGAGCTGGTCTCGTGATTTTCGTCGTGACCGTCTTCGCCGCTTTCGGCCTGGGCGGTTGCGGCAAGCAGGAAGAGAAGAAGCCCAAAGTCGAGGCCAGGCCGGCGAAAACGGAGGTTCAGGTGCGCAAGAGCACCACGCCGGTCGAGGTTCCCGATTCGGTCAAGGGACACTGGAAGGCGGTCAAGATCAGTGTCAGAGACAAGGATGCGGGTACCGAGGAGGTCTACACGGTCGACATCGGGCACTCTTTCGAGCTCCCCGGGGCCGGAATAACCTTCAAGGTCAACGCCTTTTTGCCCCATTTCGTAATGGACGGCAGGAAGCTGACTTCGATGAGCAACGATACCCGGAATCCGGCTGTCCAGGTAGAAATCAAGGAGAACGGCAAGATGGTGTTCGATGGCTGGCTCTTCAGTCTCTATCCGAACACCCACGCCTTCAAACATCCCCGCTATACCTTCAGTCTGGTCGATTACATCCCGGCGGAAGGAAAAAAGGGTTGACAAGAAGCCGAAAGTAGGAGATAAACGCTTCTCTCTGCGCCGCTAGCTCAGCTGGATAGAGCGTCTGACTACGGATCAGAAGGTCGGGAGTTCGAATCTTCCGCGGCGCGCCACTTAAGAGAAAGGGCTACGGATTGCATCCGTAGCCCTTTTCGTTTGGAGTTGGCTGTTTCCCGGGTTCAGTGGCGCCAAGGCTGGCCGAGGTCGGCGACGATGGCGTCGGAGGGCGCAAACATGGCCGGCTCGGAGAGGCTGGTGATGATGTCCGGACCGTTCAGTGCTTGCAGCGCCAGGGTGCCGAGGTAGACGGCGAGGGCGAGCAGGGTGAAGAGCCCCAGCAGGTTGGTGACCCGGTCCCGTTTGTCGATGCAGATCTGGTTGGCTTGTGTGCGGGCCATTTTCTCCTCCTGGTCTTTTTGGCGGTTGCTACCCTTTTCGACGGATCGGCGAATTTCTTAAGCGTTTTTCACGGCCGGGCTGCATGTCCCCGGAGGGGGACGGAAGAGGCTTGTTTCTGGATGCCGGTTCGTGTTAAAAGTAGCCTCCGCAGTTGCGGTCCGGGTGATGTGAATGGCGCCTTTATGGAGTGAAATCGATCAGGCGATGATGCAGCAGGCCCTGATCGAAGCGGAACGGGCTGCCGGGATCGGCGAGGTTCCGATCGGGGCGGTCATCACCCGGGGCGATAGTATTGTCGCAAGGGCACACAACCGGCGCGAATGCGACCAGGATCCGACGGCGCACGCCGAGATGCTGGTCATCCGCCAGGCGGCGGAACGTCTCGGCTCCTGGCGGTTGCTGGAGACGACGCTCTACGTGACTCTGGAACCCTGTGTCATGTGCATGGGGGCGATCATCCTGTCCCGCATTCCGCGGCTGGTTTTCGCCTGCCGGGATCCGCGGGTCGGAGCAGTCGGCTCGATTTACGAACTGCATCGGGACGACCGGTTCAACCACCGGGTCGAGGTGGTCGAGGGTGTGCTCCAACAGGAGTGCAGCTCCCTGCTCAGCGGCTTTTTCCGCCGTCTGCGTGCGGAGAAGAAGGCCGCCAGGGCGCAGAAAGGAAAGACGGACTGACAGTTCGGAGGGGTGTCCGAGCGGTCGAAGGTGACAGACTCGAAATCTGTTGTGCCGAAAGGCACCGTGGGTTCGAATCCCACCCCCTCCGCCAAATAAAAACAAGGGCCTAGCCAATTCTGGCTAGGCCCTTGTTTTTTTGATTTTCTGCAAAAATGAGAGTTTGGTGGAAAGATGGGTGGAAAGATTTTTTTTCACGCAGGTCTGAATTTGATATTTGTTTGACTGATGGAAAGATGGTCTGACGGCGTGAGGGTCGACAGTTGTAAGCGAAGGCTTGACGAAGTGTCGTCTCTGGTAGCCTAAGCTGTTGTCTGGATTCGTCACGAACAGGCCGGAATGCCTCCGTCTTTGCGTGATCTGGCTTTGGTGCGCCCCTTTGTGCACTGGGTGGCAGATCGGCCTCTGGGGGGCAAATATGGAGGAATTCCTGACTTCTGTTCTCTCTTTGCAAAATTTCCGGTCCGAGCGCATGCCCTCTTCCTGCATTTACCAGGCAGAAAGCTCCCGTCGTCATTAAGATGTTGCAGGACGGCCAGGGATGTCACTTGGCAGTCGGTTTTGGGTTTGGCGGCGGAAATGTTTCTGTTGATACCGGGGAGGATTGGAGATGGAAAGGACCGACCTGCGCTTGCTGGCTGAAAAATGGGGGACACCTCATGTTGCCCGCCGGGAAGTGTATTGACCTTCCCCCGAAATTGTGGACAGTCCGAAAAGCTGCTACAACAGCGTCAGGAGGACTGGCATGGTTTCGAAGAGAAGGAAGTACACTCGTG
>NZ_VNIB01000018.1 GCF_008124615.1 Geothermobacter ehrlichii | reverse complement strand
GAGCACATCCTGCTGGCCCGTCAGGTTGGCGTTCCGGCCATGGTTGTCTTTCTGAACAAGGCCGACATGGTCGACGACGAAGAGCTGATGGAGCTGGTCGAGCTGGAAGTTCGCGAGTTGCTCTCCAGCTATGACTTCCCCGGCGACGACATTCCGATCATCGCCGGCAGCGCCCTGGCCGCCCTGGAGGGTCGCGACGACGAGATCGGCAAGAACAAGATTCTGGAGCTGATGGAAGCCGTCGACAGCTACATTCCCGAGCCCGAGCGTGCCATCGACAAGCCGTTCCTGATGCCGGTCGAGGACGTCTTCTCCATCTCCGGTCGCGGCACCGTGGCCACCGGTCGTGTCGAGAGTGGCATCGTCAAGGTTGGCGAGGAGGTCGAGATCGTCGGCATCAAGGAGACCGCCAAGACGGTGGTCACCGGGGTCGAGATGTTCCGCAAGCTGCTCGACCAGGGTCAGGCCGGCGACAACATCGGCGTTCTGCTGCGCGGCATCAAGCGCGAGGAGATCGAGCGTGGCCAGGTTCTGGCGGCCCCGGGCAGCATCACGCCGCACACCAAGTTCAAGGCCGAGGCCTACATTCTGACCAAGGAAGAGGGCGGACGTCACACCCCGTTCTTCAAAGGTTACCGTCCGCAGTTCTACTTCCGTACGACCGACGTGACCGGCGTGGTGACCCTGCCCGAGGGCGTCGAGATGGTCATGCCGGGCGACAACGTGGCGATGGAAGTGGAGCTGATCACCCCGATCGCCATGGACAAGGAGCTTCGCTTCGCCATCCGCGAAGGTGGCCGGACCGTCGGCGCCGGTGTCGTCAGCGAAATCATCGAGTAACAGGAGCGGTTCCATGCAGAGCCAGAAGATCAGAATCCGTTTGAAGGCTTACGACCACAAGCTGCTCGACCGGTCGGTGAGCGAAATCGTCGATACCGCCAAGCGTACCGGCGCCAGGGTGGCTGGGCCCATCCCGCTGCCGACGGTCATCAACAAGTATTGCGTGCTGCGTGGGCCGCACATCGACAAGAAGAGCCGCGAACAGTTCGAGATGCGTACCCACAAGAGGCTTCTCGACATTCTTGAACCGACCCAGGCGACCGTGGATGCGCTGATGAAGCTCGATCTCTCGGCTGGGGTCGACGTTGAAATCAAGCTCTAAAACGGACGTTTTCGCCGCATCAGGGGTGATGACAATGATAAAGGGAATTTTGGGTAAAAAACTGGGCATGACCCAGATCTTCGCGGCCGATGGGCGCATGGTGCCGGTAACGGTGATTCAGGCTGGCCCCTGCATCGTGTTGCAGAAGAAGACGGCCGCAACCGACGGTTACGACGCCGTGCAGCTCGGCTTCGAGCCGAAGCCGGCGCACCGGGTGCGCAAGCCGGAGCTGGGACACTTCAAGAAGGCCGGCAAGGGTGCCTTCGCCTTCAAGCGCGAGGTGCGTACCTCCGATGTCGACGCCGTCAATGTCGGCGATGAGATCCGCTGCGCCGACCTGTTCAAGATCGGCGACATCGTGGACGTGACCGGAACCAGCAAGGGCAAGGGCTTCCAGGGCGTCGTCAAGCGCTGGAACTTCGCCGGCGGCCGTATGAGCCACGGCTCCAAGTTCCACCGTGCTCCCGGCGCCATCGGCTGCAGCGCCTGGCCTTCCCGCGTTTTCAAGGGGAAGAAGATGGCCGGCCAGATGGGGAATGAGCGGGTTACCGTTCAGAATCTGGCCATTGTCGATGTTCGCCCCGAAGAGAACCTGCTGATGGTCAAGGGGGCGGTGCCCGGTCCGCGCAACGGCCTGGTGATGATTCGACCCGGAGTCAAGGTGCCGAGCGAATAACGGCCTGGACGCACGTGCTGTGAGGTTTTGAAAATGGCTAAGATCACGATATACGATGTTCAGAAAAACGCGGTTGGCGAGCGCGACCTGGCCGATACCGTCTTCAATGACGATGTCAAGGGTTACCTGATTCACGACATGGTTCGTTACCAGCTGGCGAAGCGCCGTCAGGGTACCGCCAAGACCAAGGGCCGCAGCGAAGTGGCTGGTGGCGGCAAGAAGCCCTACCGGCAGAAGGGGACCGGCAACGCCCGCCAGGGTACGGTCCGCGCCCCGCAGTTCGTTGGCGGCGGTGCCGTGTTTGGCCCCGTGCCGCGCGACTACAGCTTCAAGCTGAACCGCAAGGTGAAGAAGGCGGCCCTGCGCAGCGCTCTTTCGGCCCGCTTCAAGGAAGAGAAGCTGACTGTGCTCAACAGTCTCAAGCTCGAGAAGATCAGCACCAGGGGGTTTGCCGAGTTCCTCAAGCGCTTCGAGCTTGACGGCACCCTGGTGGTCATCGAGGAGTCGGATCCGACGGTCGAGCTTTCCGCCCGCAACATCCCCGGTGTCAAGGTGCTGCGTGCCGAAGGCGTGAATGTCTATGACATCATGAAATACCCGAATCTGGTCCTGACCGAAGGTGCGGTGACCCAGTTGGAAGGAGCTTTGGCATCATGAAACCCGTTCATCAGATTCTCAAGCGCCCCCTGATTACCGAGAAGACCAGCATGATCAGGGAAGGCGGCAATGTCGTTGCCTTCGAAGTCGCCCGTGATGCCAACAAGATCGAGATCAAGCAGGCGGTGGAAAAGGTCTTTGACGTCAAGGTGGAAACTGTCAACACGGTTCTGGTTGCCGGCAAGGTAAAGCGCTTCGGCCGCAATATCGGCAAGCGCAGCAACTGGAAGAAGGCCTACGTGACCCTCGCCGAGGGCAGTGAAATCGATCTCTTTGGTGTTTAACGGCCTGGACGGGTTGAAAGGGAGTTGCTGAAAATGGGCATCAAGAAATACAAACCGACATCACCTGGCCGTCGGCACATGACCTCGGCCAATTTCGACGAGATTACACGTTCGACCCCGGAAAAGTCGCTGCTGGCCCCCCTGAAGAGCACCGGCGGCCGCAACAACAAGGGGCGGATCACCAAGCGTCACACCGGCGGTGGTCACAAGCGCAAGTACCGGATCATCGATTTCCGCCGCGACAAGCGGGATATCCCGGCCAAGGTCGTCAGCGTCGAGTACGATCCCAACCGTTCGGCGCGGATTGCGCTGCTGACCTATGCCGACGGCGAGAAACGCTACATTCTCGCACCGCACGGCATTCAGGTCGGGCAGGAGGTAATCGCCTCCGAACGTGCCGATATCAAGCCCGGCAACGCCATGCCCATTCGCTCCATCCCGCTGGGTACCTGGGTGCACAATGTCGAGTTGAAGATCGGCAAGGGTGGCCAGCTCGCCCGCAGCGCCGGCGCCTATGCGATGATCGCCGCCAAGGAAGGCAAGTACGCCCAGCTGCGGCTGCCTTCGGGCGAGGTGCGGCTGGTGTTGCAGGACTGCTTCGCCACCGTCGGCCAGGTCGGCAACCTCGATCACGAGAACGTCAAGCTCGGCAAGGCGGGCCGCGCCCGCTGGCTCGGCCGTCGGCCCCAGTCTCGTGGCGTCGCCATGAACCCCGTCGACCATCCGCACGGCGGCGGCGAGGGCAAGAGTTCGGGCGGTCGGCATCCGGTCACCCCCTGGGGCGTGCCGACCAAGGGCTACAAGACGCGAACCAACAAGCGCTCCGACCGCTTCATCGTGCGGCGGCGCAAGAAGTAATCCATTCCGCCTGGCGGATGCAAGTTACAGGAGATAGGTAAATGGCCAGATCGATCAAAAAGGGCCCTTACGTCGAAGAGAGCCTGATGCGCAAGATCGACCCCGATGCTGCACCCGATTCCCGGAAGGTCATCAAGACCTGGTCCCGTCGGTCGACGATCATCCCCGAGTTTGTCGGCTACACCTTCGCTGTGCACAACGGCCGCAAGTTCGTTCCTGTTTTCGTCACCGAAAACATGGTCGGTCACAAGCTGGGCGAATTCGCACCCACCCGGACCTATTACGGTCATGGTACGGACAAGAAGAAGAAAAAGTAATTCCGGCGAGGAGTTGTTCTCATGGAAGCCAAGGCCAGATTGAGATACGCACGTCTGTCGCCCCGCAAGGCGCGCTGGGTCGTCGACATGATTCGCGGCAAGCGGGTGCAGGACGCCCTGACGACCCTGAAGTTTTCGCCGCAGAAGGCGGCGGGTATTGTCGCCGGCGTCGTCAACTCGGCCATCGCCAACGCTGAACAG
This sequence comes from Geothermobacter ehrlichii, assembly GCF_008124615.1. Lineage (NCBI taxonomy): Bacteria > Pseudomonadati > Thermodesulfobacteriota > Desulfuromonadia > Desulfuromonadales > Geothermobacteraceae > Geothermobacter > Geothermobacter ehrlichii. Next base: position 53,006 of record NZ_VNIB01000018.1, on the reverse strand, counting down.
AAGGGCGTTGCCGATGTCGACAGACTCTATATCAAATCGATTTTTGTCGACCAGGGGCCGGCGCTGAAGCGGTTTATCCCGCGCGCCCAGGGCCGTGCCACCCGCATCCGTAAACCGACCAGCCATATTACCGTGGTCCTGGATGAGAAATAGGCGTTGAGGAGGTAAGACTTTGGGCCAGAAAGTTCATCCGATAGGATTCCGTCTCGGAGTCATCCGTACCTGGGATTCGAAGTGGTTCGCCACCTCGAAGGATTATGCGAACCTGCTGCATGAGGATATCAAGCTCCGGGATTACCTCAAGAAGCGGCTCTATCACGCCGGTATCTCCAAGATCGAGCTGGAGCGGGCAGCCGGAAAGGTGAAGGTCAACATTCACGCCGCCCGGCCCGGCATCATCATCGGAAAGAAGGGCGCCGAAGTCGAAGCTCTCAAGAGTGAACTGGCCAGGCTGACCGACAAGGAAGTCTTCATCAACATCCAGGAGGTCCGTAAGCCTGAAGTCGATGCCCAGCTGGTCGCCGAGAACGTCGCCCTGCAGCTCGAGCGGCGTGTCGCCTTCCGGCGCGCGATGAAGAAGGCTGTCGGCCAGGCGCTGAAGTTCGGGGCCGAGGGGATCAAGGTCGAGTGTTCCGGCCGTCTCGGCGGCGCCGAGATGAGCCGCCGGGAGTGGTATCGCGAAGGCCGGGTGCCGTTGCACACCCTGCGCGCCGACATCGACTACGGATTTGCCGAAGCCAAGACGACCTACGGCATCATCGGCGTCAAGGTCCTCATCTTCAAGGGTGAGGTCCTCAGCCAGGAGCAGGCTGCAGGCCAGTAAGAAAAAGACGATTTCCAGAGGAGTTCCCTGACCATGTTAATGCCCAAGAAGGTCAAGCATAGAAAACAGTTCAAGGGGCGCATGAAGGGCGCCGCCAAGGGTGGCACCGAGCTCAATTTCGGCGACTATGGTCTGCAGGCGACCGAATGCGGCTGGCTTTCGTCGCGTCAGATCGAGGCCGCACGCCGTGCCATGACGCGCTATATCAAGCGTGGCGGAAAGATCTGGATCCGGGTCTTCCCCGACAAGCCGCTGACCCGCAAGCCGGCCGAGACCCGAATGGGCAAGGGCAAGGGCTCGCCCGAAAGCTGGGTCGCCGTCATCAAGCCGGGCGTGATGCTGTACGAGATGCAGGGGGTGTCTGAAGAGGTCGCCCGCGAGGCGATGCGCCTTGGGGCCCACAAGCTGCCCATGAAGACCAAGTTTGTGTGCAGGGAGGACTCCCATGAAGGCTAAGGAACTGAGAGAGCTCAGTGTGGCTGAGTTGGAGAAGAAAGTCAGCGAGCTGAACCAGGAGCTGTTCAACCTCCGGTTCCAGCTGCATACCGGCCACCTTGAAAATACCGCCCGCATCGGGCAGGTGCGCAAGGACATCGCGCGGACCAGGACCATCCTGCGCGAGAAGCAGGCTTAACCAACGCGACGAGGAAGACAGATGACGCAGCGTGGTAACAGAAAAGAGCGGGTAGGGATCGTGGTCAGCGACAAGATGGACAAGACCGTCGTTGTCAAGGTTGACAATCTGGTCAAGCATCCCGTGTACAAGAAATACATCAAGCGTCGCTACACCTGCAAAGCTCATGACGAGAGAAACGAATGCAGGGTCGGCGACAAGGTTCTGATTGTCGAGACCCGGCCGCTCTCCAAGCAAAAACGCTGGCGGGTCCGCCAGATTCTCGAAAAGAACGTCTAAGCCAGGTAGTTTCAGGAGATACAGGCCATGATCCAGATGCAAACCATGCTCGATGTGGCGGACAATTCCGGGGCCAGGAAACTCTGCTGCATCAAGGTCCCGGGAGGGTCCAAGCGCAAGTACGCCGGCCTGGGGGATGTCATCGTCTGTTCCGTCAAGGAAGCGATGCCGAACTCCAAGGTCAAGAAGGGTGATGTCGTCAAGGCTGTCATCGTCCGCACCAAGAAGGAGATCCGGCGGCAGGATGGCAGCTACATCCGTTTCGACAACAACTCGGCCGTTGTGATCAACAATGCCGGCGAGCCGATCGGGACCCGTATCTTTGGTCCCGTCGCGAGGGAACTGCGTGCCAAACGGTACATGAAGATCGTTTCCCTCGCTCCGGAAGTCCTGTAACGCGTATCGCTGGGAGATCGAAAGCTATGGCAGCGAAGAAATATCATGTAAAAAAGGATGACACCGTCATGGTGCTTGCCGGCAAGGAGAAGGGGAAGACCGGCAAGGTCCTGCGGGTGCTGCGTGACAGTGACCGGGTCATCGTCGAAAACCTCAACATGGTGAAACGGCACACCCGTCCCAGCCAGGCCAACCAGGAAGGCGGGATCATCGAAAAAGAGGCGCCGATCGCCATTTCCAACGTGATGCTGGTCTGCGGTGCCTGCAACAAGGCCACCCGCACCGGCTATCGCTTCCTGGATGACGGTTCCAAGGTCCGCTTCTGCAAGAAGTGCAACGAAATCGTCGACAAGTAACGGAGTTTTTTCCATGGCCAGACTGAAAGAAAAATACGAAAAAGAGCTGGTCCCCCGCCTGATGGAGCAGCTGGGCCTGAAGAACATCATGCAGGTGCCCAGGATCGAGAAGGTGGTTGTCAATATGGGGCTTGGCGAGGCGATCCAGAACATCAAGGTGCTGGAATCCGCCGTCGAGGAACTGGAGCGGATCACCGGCCAGAAGCCGGTAGTGACCAAGGCCAAGAAATCGATCGCCCAGTTCAAGCTGAGAGAGGGGATGCCGATCGGTGCGATGGTGACCCTGCGTCGGGAACGGGCCTACGAGTTCCTCGATCGCCTGATCAACATCGCCCTGCCGAGGGTCCGCGACTTCAAGGGCATTTCGCCCAAGGCCTTCGACGGCCGCGGCAACTATACCCTGGGGATCCGGGAACAGATCATCTTTCCCGAGATCGATCTGGACAAGATCGACAAGGTCAAGGGGCTGAACATCACCGTGGTGACCACTGCCGAAACGGACGAGCAGGGCCGTGCGCTGTTGCGCGAGCTTGGCATGCCGTTTCGTAAAAACTAGGCAGGCGGAGGAAAAAAGTGGCGAAGAAATCGATGATCATCAAGGCCCAACGGCCCAAGAAGTTCAAGGTGCGTGAGTACAATCGCTGCCCTGTCTGCGGCCGTCCCCGTGCCTATTATCGCAAGTTCAACCTTTGCAGAATCTGTCTGCGCAAGCTGGCGTCCGAGGGGAAGATCCCCGGCGTGATCAAGTCCAGCTGGTAATACCCTGAGGAGTTACAGCCCATGTCAATGACAGATCCTATCGCGGATTTGCTGACCCGGATCCGGAACGCCGGGATGGCCAAACACCAGAAGGTCGATCTGCCTTCGTCGAAGATGAAGGTTGCCATCGCCACGGTGCTCAAGGAGCAGGGGTACATCAAGAATTTCAAGGAAACCCCTGACCAGAAGCAGGGAATGCTGCGAATCTACCTGAAGTACGACGAGCAGCAGCAGCATGTCATCCACGAACTGCAGCGGGTCTCGACTCCCGGGCGTCGCGTCTATGTTGGCAAGGATGACATTCCGAAGGTCAAGAACGGCCTCGGTTGCGCCATCCTGTCAACCTCGAAAGGGGTCATGGGCGATGCCGCCGCCCGTGAGGCAGAGGTCGGTGGCGAACTCATCTGTACCGTCTGGTAGGGGTAAAAGGAGAGTTTCGGATGTCTCGAATCGGAAAAAAGCCAGTCAGCATACCCTCGGGAGTCAAGGTCGCGCTCTCGGGTAACTGCATCAACGTCGAGGGTCCCAAGGGGAAGCTGAGCCGCGTTCTCAACCCTGCCGTGAGCGTCGAGGTCGATGCCGAGACGATTCAGGTCAGGATGGTCGACGACAGCAAGGGAACCGCCATGCAGGGCCTGACCCGCTCGCTGATTGCCAACATGATCGAAGGCGTCAGCAAGGGGTTTGAAAAGGTCCTCGAGATCAACGGCGTCGGTTACCGTGCCGATCTGCAGGGCAAGAACCTAAATCTGTCCCTCGGCTTCTCCCATCCCGTCGTCTACGCGCTGCCGGAAGGCATCACCGCCGAGGTGGAGAAGCAGACCAAGATCATCGTGCGCGGGATCGACAAGGAACTCGTGGGAGCTACCGCCGCCAAGATCCGGTCCTTCCGTACTCCCGAGCCCTACAAGGGCAAGGGGATCAAGTACGCCGACGAGCGCATCGTCCGGAAGGCCGGCAAGGCCGGTAAGAAATAAACAGTAACTGGGCAAGGAGTCAGACGGTGAATATCGCAGAAAAGCGGCGCCAGTCCCGAATCAAGCGACAGACCCGGGTGCGGAAGAAGGTCCGTGGTACGGCCGAGCGCCCGCGTCTGAGTGTGTTTCGCAGCTCGCGTCACATCTACGTGCAGCTGATCGATGATGTCGCGCGGAAGACCCTGGTTTCCGCTTCGACCATGTCCAAGGAGATCGCCGGCGAGCTGAATTCGACCGGCAATGTCGAGGCAGCGCGGGCGGTGGGTAAGGCCATCGCCGAAAAAGCGATTGCCCAGAACATCAACAAGGTGGTTTTTGACCGTAACGGGTTTCTTTACCACGGTCGGGTCAAGGCCCTTGCCGACGCGGCGCGGGAAGCCGGCCTGTCGTTCTAAGGTGAAGGAGGTTATCCTTGCAACGCAATGATCAGGTGGAAAACGAACTGATTGATCGCGTCATCCACATCAACCGGTGCGCGAAGGTCGTCAAGGGTGGCCGGCGTTTCAGCTTTTCGGCGCTGGTCGTCGTCGGTGACGGCAAAGGACAGGTTGGCTATGGACTCGGCAAGGCGCGCGAGGTTCCTGAAGCCATCCGCAAGGGCGTGGAGAAGGCCCGCAAGAACATGATCAAGGTTCCGCTCAAGGGGACGACCGTGCCCTATGATGTCATCGGCAAGTACGGCGCCGGCAAGGTGCTGCTGAAGACGGCATCCGAAGGTACGGGCGTCATCGCCGGCGGCGCCGTGCGTGCGGTGCTCGAGGTGGCCGGGGTCGGGGACATCCTCTCCAAGTGCCTCGGGTCCAACAACCCGCACAACGTGGTCAAGGCCACCATGAACGCCCTTTCGAAACTCAAGAGTGAAGAAACCATCCTGCGGCGGCGCGGCCTGGTCGAGTCGTCCCAGGAAGGCTAGCGGGAGATTGGTACCCATGGCGAAGGAACTGAAAATCACGCTCAAGCGCAGCCCCATCGGGCGTCCGGCCTATTTCGGCAAGGTGCTCAAGGGACTCGGCCTGACCAAGCTGAACAAGACGGTCGTGCTGCCGGACACTCCCGAAATTCGCGGGATGATCAACAAGGTCTCCCACATGGTTTTGGTTGAGGATTAAAGAATCGACAAGGAATCGCACCATGGATTTGAGCAATCTGAAACCGGCAATCGGTTCTACCAGAAATAGAAAGCGGATCGGACGCGGACCCGGCTCCGGTACAGGCAAGACCGCCGGCAAGGGGCACAAGGGTCAGAACGCCCGCTCCGGCGGCGGTGTCAAGGCCGGCTTCGAAGGCGGCCAGATGCCGATGCAGCGCCGTCTGCCCAAGCGCGGGTTCACCCCGCTGAAGAAGAAGGTCTATGCGCTCGTCAACCTGCGTGACCTTGAACTGTTCGAATCCGGAAGCGTGGTCGATGTCGCCGCCCTCGGCAAGGCCGGTCTGGTCAACAAGATCGGCGACGGGGTCAAGATTCTCGGCGACGGGGAATTGACCAAGGCTCTGACGGTCCAGGCTCACAAATTCAGCAAGTCGGCCGTAGCCAAGATCGAAGCGGCCGGCGGCAAGGCCGAGGTTGTCTAAATTGATCGCCTTCATCCAGAATATCTTCTCCATACCCGAGCTGCGTCGCAGGATCCTGTTCACCCTCGGCATGCTCGCCATCTACCGGGTGGGTTGCCATGTGCCGACCCCGGGGATCGACGCCAATGTTCTGGCCAAGTTCTTCGAGGGGACCGAGGGAACGCTTCTCGGTCTGGTCAGTGCCTTTACCGGCGGTGCCCTGCAACGGATGACGGTCTTCGCCCTGGGCATCATGCCCTACATCTCGGCGTCGATCATCCTGCAGCTGCTGACCGTCGTCTTCGAGCCGGTCGAGCGGCTGGCCAAGGAGGGTGAGCAGGGACGCAAGACCATCACCAAGTGGACCCGCTACGGCACCATCATCCTCTCGGTCATCCAGGGGACCGGCATCGCCTTCGGTCTGCAGACCATGACTGGTCCCGCCGGCGAGCCGGTGGTGCCCAACCCCGGCATGGGCTTCATTCTGCTGACGGTCATCACCCTGACGGCGGGTACCGCCTTCATCATGTGGCTCGGCGAGCAGATCACCGAGCGGGGGATCGGCAACGGCATTTCGCTGATCATTTTCGCCGGTATCGTCGCCAACATTCCGGCGGCCCTGATCAACACCGTGCGCCTGCTCAAGACCGGCGAGCTCGGCCCGATCACCCTGCTGGTCATCCTGGTGATCATGGTGGCCGTCGTCTGGGCCATCGTCTTCATGGAGCGCGCCCAGCGGCGGGTGCCAATTCACTACGCCAAGCGTGTGGTCGGTATGCGCAACATGGGCGGCCAGACCAGCCACCTGCCGCTGAAGATCAACATGAGCGGTGTCATTCCGCCGATCTTCGCAAGCTCGATCATCATGTTCCCGGCGACGGTGGCCAACCTGGTCGACGTGCCGTGGGTGCAGAAGATCGCCTCGATGATGACGCCGAGCCACTGGCTCTACAACGTCTTTTTCGTTGCATTCATCATCTTTTTCTGCTACTTCTACACGGCTGTCACCTTCAACCCTGTCGATGTTGCCGACAACATCAAGAAGCAGGGAGGATATGTGCCGGGGATCCGTCCCGGCAAGGCAACGGCCGAGTACATCGATATGGTACTCGGACGCATTACTTTTGCTGGCGCCATCTACGTGTCGCTGGTCTGTGTGCTGCCTACCATCCTGATTGGCAAGCTGAACGTCCCCTTCTACTTCGGCGGGACCTCCCTGCTGATCGTGGTCGGCGTCGGTATGGATACGGCAGCCCAGATCGAATCGCATCTCATTTCGCGGTCTTACGAGGGTTTCATGAAGGGGGTTACCCTCAAGGGACGGCGTGGCTGAAACGGAAGCTGAACGGTGAATCTCATTCTGCTTGGACCGCCCGGTGCCGGTAAGGGCACGCAGGCGAAAATGCTGATCGAACGCTTCGGGATCCCGCAGATTTCCACTGGGGACATGCTTCGTGCCGCCGTCGCGGCGAAGACCGAGCTGGGGCTGAAGGCGAAGGCGTGCATGGATGCCGGAGCCTTGGTTCCTGACGAGGTGGTTATCGGGATTGTCGGCGAGCGGCTGCAGCAGGCTGACTGTGACAAGGGTTTCATTCTCGACGGCTTTCCGCGCACCGTGCCTCAGGCTGATGCGCTCAAGGCGACCCTGGCCGGGCTGGACAAGGCTCTGTCGGCAGTGATTTCGCTGGAGGTCGATGTCGAGGCCCTGATCGAGAGGCTGACCGGGCGCAGGACCTGCCGCGACTGCGGCCGCGGTTTTCATCTGAAGTTCGATCCGCCGGCCAAGGCGGATGTCTGCGATTCCTGCGGCGGCGAGCTTTTCCAGCGCGACGATGACCGCGAAGAAACGATTCGCAAGCGGTTGCAGGTCTACCAGGAGCAGACGGCGCCTCTGGTAGAGTATTACCAGCGTGAAGGGCTTCTGGTGGCGATCGACGGCATGCAGGAGATGGCAGCCGTCCAGGAGGACATCCTGGCCACCCTTCGGGAGCTCTAGATGATCGTCCTGAAGACCCGGCAGGAACTCGAGCGGATGCGGGTTGCCGGGCGGATGGTCGCCGAGATACTGGCCATCCTGCGGGAAAAGGTCAGACCTGGCGTGACCACGGCTGAGCTCGACCGGCTCGCCGAACGTGAATGTCGCAAAAGGAAGGCCGCGCCAGCCTTCAAGGGCTACGGCGGTTTTCCTTTTTCGATTTGTGCATCGCCCAACGAAAAGGTGGTGCACGGTTTTCCGAATGCCGAGCCGCTCAGGGAAGGCGATATCCTGAGCATCGATTTCGGCGTTCTGTACAACGGTTTTTACGGCGATGCCGCCCTGACCATTCCGGTCGGCGAGATTTCGCCGCAGAGAAAACGGTTGCTCGAGGTCACCGAACGCTCCTTGGCGGCGGCGATCGACAACATGCGGCTCGATGCGCGTCTGGGCGATGTTTCCCACGCCGTTCAGTCCTGTGTCGAACCTGAAGGTTTCAGCGTGGTCCGCGAGTTTGTCGGCCACGGTATCGGACGCAAGCTGCACGAGTCGCCGCAGGTGCCCAACTTCGGTCTTCCAGGCCAGGGGCCGAAACTGAAGGCCGGCATGGTTCTGGCCATCGAGCCAATGATCAACGCCGGACGTCCGGGGGTCAGGATCCTCGAGGACGGTTGGACGGCGGTGACGGTCGATGGCAAGGATTCGGCGCACTTCGAGCATACCGTCGCCCTGACCGAGAACGGGCCTGAAATACTGACGCGGCTCCAGGACTGAGACCTGGACAGACGGTTATTCGCATAAAGCCAGAAAAGGAAACGGACCATGAAAGTTCGAGCTTCGGTCAAGAAGATCTGCGACAAATGCAAAGTCATCAAGCGCAAGGGTGTTGTTCGCATTATCTGCGAGAATCCCAAGCACAAGCAGAGACAGGGGTAAAGGAGCAAGACATTGGCACGTATAGCTGGTATTGATTTGCCGAGGAACAAACGGATCGAGATTGCCCTGACCTACATCTACGGCATTGGCCGGTCGACCTCGCAGGAAATCCTGAAGAAGGCCGGCGTCGATTTCAACACCCGGTCGGACGATCTCACCGAAAGTGAAGTCGCCAAGATTCGCTCCATTATCGACAGCGATTACACCGTCGAGGGCGATCTGCGTCGCGATGTGACCATGAACATCAAGCGGCTGATGGACCTTGGCTGTTATCGCGGCCTGCGGCACCGCCGGGGGCTCCCGGTTCGCGGGCAGAAGACCAAAACCAACGCCAGGACCCGTAAAGGGCCGCGCAAGACTGTCGCTGGCAAGAAGAAATAAGGCGGAGGAATCATGGCCAAGCCAGGCAAGCGTACATCGAGAAAGAAGGTCGAGAAGAAGAACATCGCCACGGGTATCGCGCATATCCAGGCGACCTTCAACAATACCATCGTCACCATTACCGACCCCGCTGGCAACGTGATCAGCTGGGCGACCGCAGGAGGATCGGGCTTCCGCGGTTCCCGCAAGAGTACTCCTTTTGCCGCCCAGGTCGCCGCCGAGCGCGCCGCCAAGGCGGCCCAGGAGCACGGTATGCGCAGCGTCGAGGTTCGGGTCAAGGGGCCGGGTTCCGGCCGCGAGTCGGCCCTGCGGGCCATTGCTGCCGCCGGGCTGTCGGTGACGTCGATCCGCGACGTCACCCCGATCCCGCATAACGGCTGCCGCCCCCCCAAGCGTCGCAGAGTCTAACCAGTTAAGGAGGACGAACGTTGGCTAGATATACAGGTTCCGTCTGCCGTCTGTGTCGGCGGGAAAACATGAAGCTGTTCCTCAAGGGGGACAGGTGCTATACCGACAAGTGCGCCATCGAACGGCGCAATTACGCGCCGGGCCAGCATGGTCAGGGCCGCAGCAAGGTGTCCGACTACGGGACCCAGCTTCGCGAGAAGCAGCGCGTCAAGCGCACTTACGGCCTGCTTGAGAAGCAGTTCCGCGCCTATTTCCAGAAGGCTGACCGGATGAGGGGTGTGACCGGCGAAAACCTGCTGGTCCTGCTCGAGCGGCGTCTCGACAGCATCGTCTACCGGCTCGGTTTCGCCACCTCGCGCAACGAGGCGCGGCAGCTGGTGCGTCACGGCCATTTTCTGGTGAACGGCCGCAAGGTCAACATCCCCTCCTACCTCGTTCGTCCCGGGGATGAGATTGTCCTGCGCGAGAAGAGCCGTTCGATCGCCCGCATTTCCGAGGCTCTCGACGGCGTGATGCGGCGCGGTATCCCGTCCTGGGTCGAGCTCGACCGCGACAACTTCAAGGGCGTGGTCAAGACGCTGCCGGTTCGCGAGGAGATGACCACCCCAGCGTTCAACGAACGCCTCATCGTCGAACTCTACTCGAAATAAAACATCGTGACCTCAGGCTCCGGCCTGAAGCGGAGGGAAGCGCATGTATAAAAACTGGAGAGACCTGATCAAGCCCAAGCGTCTCCAGGTTGAAGCGGATACCCTGACGGATGCCTACGGGAAGTTCTTCGCCGAGCCCTTCGAGCGCGGGTTCGGGACGACGCTCGGCAACTCGCTGCGTCGGGTTCTGCTTTCATCCCTGCAGGGAGCGGCGATCAGCTCGGTGCGGATCAAGGGTGTCCTGCACGAGTTCTCCACCATCCCGGGAGTGACCGAGGACGTCGCCGATCTCATCCTCAACCTTAAGGGGGTGCTGATCAAGCTGCACGGTCACGAGAGCAGAAACGTGCGAATCGTCAAGAAGGGCGCCGGCGTCATCACTGCCGGCGACATCGTGACCGACTCGCATGTCGAGATCCTCAATCCCGACCACCACATCGCGACCTGCTCCAAGGACGCCGACGTAGAGATCGACATGGTGGTCACCATGGGCAAGGGCTATGTCCCCGCCGACCGCAACCGGGACGAGAAGGCGCCGGTCGGAACTATCCCCATTGACGCCCTCTATTCGCCGATCCGCAAGGTGAACTTCACGGTGACCAACGCCCGTGTCGGCCAGATCACCGACTACGACAAGCTGACCATCGAGGTCTGGACCGACGGTAGCGTCCGGCCCGACGACGCCGTCGCCTACGCGGCGAAGATCCTGAAGGAGCAGCTGCAGATCTTCATCAATTTCGATGAGGACCAGGAGCCGCAGGAAGAGGAGATCAGCGAGGAGGATCGGCGGATCAACGAAAACCTCTACCGGTCGGTCGAGGAGCTCGAGCTGTCCGTTCGCAGCGCCAACTGTCTGAAGAACGCCAACATCCGCCTGATTGGCGACCTGGTGCAGAAGACCGAGGCCGAAATGCTCAAGACGCAGAACTTCGGCCGCAAGTCGCTGAACGAGATCAAGGACATCCTGGCCGAGATGGGGTTGAGCCTGGGCATGACCCTGGAGAACTTCCCCGATCCCGAGTACCTGAAAATTTTGCAGAAACAGGCCGACGAAGAGTAGTCCGCCATATTTCTGCCGGAAAGGATTCATGACATATGCGCCATCGTAAGACAGGAAGGAGACTTGGCCGCAACAGCAGTCACCGCAAGGCCATGCTCCGCAACATGGTGACGTCGCTGTTCGAGCATGAGAAAATCACCACCACCGATGCCCGCGCCAAGGAGCTGCGCAAGCTCGCCGAGAAGATGATTACCCTCGGCAAACGCGGCACGCTGCACGCCCGGCGGCAGGCTCTGGAGGTGATTCGTGACAAGAAGGTGGTGGCCAAGCTGTTCGAGCGTATCGCGCCGCGCTACCAGGAGCGCAACGGGGGCTACACCCGCATCATCAAGATCGGCCATCGCTCCGGCGATAATGCCGCAATGTCGATCATCGAGCTGGTCGAAGAGGAAATCCGGGTGAAGCCGAAGAAGAAAACGCCGGCGGCGAAGCAGGCCGAGCCCAAGGCCGAGGCACCGGCGGTGGAAGAGGGCGCCAGTGAAGCAGCCGCTGCTGGGGAGACTCCGGCCGAAGAAGCCGAAGGGCAGGAGGCAGTGGCTGACGAGCAGCCGGTCGGCGAGGCTCCGGCGGAAGAGCAGGCCGAAAAGGCTTCCGCCGAGGAAGAGAATAAGGACTGATCACGGTCCTGGAACAGACCCGGAGGCAGGGCGGATTCGCCCTGCCTTTTTTATGGCGCCGTTCTTGACGCATCCGGGGTTAAAATGCTAATCATGAACGATTGCAACTCCCTGGAGTCTCCATGTTTTCACCCACCAGAGAACAATTTGTCGAGCTGGCCGCCCAGGGGAACCTGATCCCGGTCTGGCGCGAGATCCTGGCCGACATGGAAACCCCGGTTTCGGCCTTTCGCAAGATCGACGACGGCAGGACATCCTTTCTGCTCGAGAGTATCGAGGGGGGCGAAAAGTGGGCGCGCTATTCCTTTCTTGGCAGCGGCGTCCGCCGGGTTTTTCGCTGCAAGGACCGCTACTACGAAATTCTCGAGGACGGCGTGGTCGCCGTCAGCGGCGACAGCGACGATCCGCTTGCCGCCCTGCAGGAGATGATGGCGGCCTACAGGGCGGTTTCCGTTCCCGGCCTGCCGCGTTTTTTCGGCGGCGCCGTCGGCTATTACGGCTACGACATGGTCCGTTTCGTCGAGGAGATCCCGGCGACCCGGCCGCGCGCCGTCGACGTCTGGGACGCCTGCTTTCTCATCACCGACAGCCTGCTGATCTTTGACAACGTGCGTCAGACGATCAAGGTTGTATGCAACGCTTTTGCCGGTCCGGGCGAAGACGCCGGCCGGGTCTACGACCGGGCGGTCACCACCATCCGGGAGCTGATCACCCGGCTGCGGCAGGCCGTTCCCGCCGCATCTGACGCCGGCCGGCCGGCATCCGAACTGGTTCCCAATTTCAGCAAGCCGGATTTCATGGCGGCGGTGCGGCGCTGCAAGGAGTACGTCGCTGCCGGTGACATCTTCCAGGTGGTGCTGTCCCAGCGCTTTTCCGGCGATCTGGGCGCCGATCCTTTCGACGTCTACCGGGCTTTGCGGACGCTGAATCCGTCGCCCTACATGTTCTTTCTCCGTTTCGACGACGTGCTGGTGATCGGCGCTTCGCCCGAGGTCCTGGTGCGCATGGAGGAGGGGCGGGTCGAGGTGCGGCCGATCGCCGGAACGCGGCCGCGGGGCAAAACGCCCGAGGAGGACCTGGCGCTGGAAAAGGAGCTGCTTGCCGACGCCAAGGAGCGGGCCGAGCACATCATGCTGGTTGATCTCGGCCGCAACGACATCGGCCGGGTCTGCCGGATCGGCAGTGTCGAAGTGAGCGAGCTGATGGTCATCGAGCGTTACTCGCACGTCATGCATATTGTCTCCAACGTGCGCGGCGAGGTCGAGCCGGGCCGAGACTGTTTCGACGTGCTGCGGGCGACCTTTCCCGCCGGAACCCTCTCCGGAGCGCCGAAGATAAGAGCCATGGAGATCATCGAGGAGCTTGAGCCGGTCCGCCGGGAGATCTACGGCGGCGCCGTCGGCTATTTCAGCTTTTCCGGCAACATGGACATGGCCATCGCCATACGCACGCTGGTGGCCAAGGGGGAGCGGATTCACGTGCAGGCCGGCGCCGGCATCGTCGCCGATTCTGATCCCGAGATGGAATACCAGGAAACACTGAACAAGGCACGCAGCGTCTTCAGGGCGGTGGAAATGGCCAGGGAAGGGTTGGACTGACCATGCTGCTGATGATCGACAACTACGATTCCTTTACCTACAACCTGGTCCAGTATCTGGGGGAGTTGGGGGCCGAGGTGAGGGTCTGGCGCAACGACCGGATCACGGTCGAGCAGATCGCTCGCCTGGCACCGACCCACCTGGTGGTTTCGCCCGGGCCCTGCACCCCCGACCAGGCCGGCATTTCGGTGCAGGCCATCCGCGAGTTGGCCGGCCGCATCCCCATCCTGGGGGTCTGTCTGGGGCACCAGTCGATCGGCCAGGCGTTCGGCGGCAAGGTGGTTCGCGCCCCCTACCTGATGCACGGCAAGGTCAGCGCCGTCCATCATGACGGTCAGGGGGTCTTCGCCGGTCTGCCCGATCCTTTCGAGGCGACCCGCTACCATTCCCTGATCGTCGAGCGGGAGTCGCTGCCGGACTGCCTGGAAGTGACCGCCTGGACCGATGACGGACTGATCATGGGGCTGGCCCACCGCCAGCTGCCGGTCTGGGGGGTGCAATTTCATCCCGAGTCGATTCTGACCCTGCAGGGCAAGAGGCTGCTGCAAAACTTTCTCGATTTGAAACAGGCGTCGTGATGGAGAAGGGCGTATGATCAGGGAAGCGATTGCCAGGGTGGTGGAAGGAGAGGATCTGACCGAGGTGGAAATGATCGAGGTCATGAACCAGATCATGGGCGGCGAGGCGACCCCGGCCCAGATAGGCGCTTTCATCACCGCTCTGCGCATCAAGGGGGAGACGGTCGAGGAGATCCGCGGCGCCGCCCGCGTCATGCGCGACCGGGCGACGCCGATTCGGGTTGGCAAAACCGTCGATCTCGACCGGGACGAGATCAATCTCGACCGGGAGTCGATTCTCGACACCTGTGGTACCGGCGGCAGCGGCACCCGGAGCTTCAACATCTCGACCACTGTCGCCCTGGTGGTGGCCGCCTGCGGCGTGCGGGTCGCCAAACATGGCAACCGCAGTGTCTCGTCGGCCTGCGGCAGCGCCGACGTGCTGGAGGCTCTCGGCGTCAATCTCGAGCTGACCCCGGAACAGGTAGCGGAAACCATCGAGCAGGTCGGGGTCGGTTTTCTGTTCGCCCCGGCGCTGCATGGCGCCATGAAGCACGCCATCGGGCCGCGCCGGGAGATCGGCATCCGCACCATCTTCAACATCCTCGGGCCGCTGACCAATCCCGCCGGAGCCGACCGGCAGGTGCTCGGCGTCTTTCGCCAGGACATGGTCCGGCCCCTGGCGGAGGTGCTGGCCGGGCTCGGCTGCCGCAAGGGATTCGTCGTCCACGGCAGCGACGGCATGGACGAGATCACCCTGACCGGCCGCACGACCATGGCCGCCATCGTCGACGGCCGGGTGGAGCCGGGCGAGATCGACCCGGCCGAATTCGGCTTCACCTGCTGCCGGCTGGAGGACTTGCAGGGCGGCGATGCGAGCCGTAACGCCGCCATCGTTCGCGAGATTCTCGGTGGCGCCGCCGGGCCGAAACGGGACGTGGTGCTGCTCAACGCCGCCTACGCCCTGGTTGCGGCCGATGCCGCCGCCGATCCGCATCAGGGACTGGAGCTTGCCGCCGCCGCGATCGACAGCGGGCGGGCCCGGCAGACCCTCGAGCGGCTGGTCGAGGCGACCTGCAGGTTCAGGAGCTGACAGAGAGCGCATGACCATACTCGACAGAATCATCGAACGGAAAAGGGAGGAAGTCGCTTCCGCCCGTGGCCAAAGCGACCTGCGGGAGCAGCGATCCCGTTGCCGCGACGCCGAACCGGTGCGCGGTTTCGCCGCCGCCCTGTCGGTGCGGGCCGAAACCGGAACTGCCATCATTGCCGAGGTGAAGAAAGGGTCGCCCTCCAAGGGGGTGATCCGCGAGGATTTCGATCCGCTCGCCATCGCCGCCGCCTATGAGCGGGGCGGTGCCGCCTGCCTGTCGGTGCTTACCGACCGGGATTTCTTCCATGGTGAGCTGGCTTATCTGGAGCAGATCCGCCGGCAGGTCGCTCTGCCTCTGCTGCGCAAGGATTTCATCATCGACCGCTATCAGCTCTATCAGAGCCGGGCGGCTGGCGCCGACGCCGTGCTGCTGATCGCGGCGGCCCTCGAACCGGCCCAGCTCGAGGATTTCGCTGCCGAGGCGGCGGAGCTCGAACTCGATGTGCTGCTCGAGGTGCACGACGAGGCCGAACTGGCGAAGAGCGCTGGCGCCGCGGTGCCGATGATCGGCATCAACAACCGCGACCTGAAGACTTTTCACACTGACCTGGCGGTGAGCGAGCGGCTGCTGCCGCTGCTGCCGCGAGACTGCCTGCCGGTCGCCGAAAGCGGCCTTCACTGCCGGGACGATATCGAACGCCTGCTGAGAGCCGGGGCCAGGGCCTTTCTTGTTGGCGAAAGCCTGATGCGCGAGGCTGATCCGGCGGTCAAGCTTTACGAACTACTGGGAACGAATGGAGGAACCCATGTCTGATCAGAGCAAGATTATCCTGTCCGAGGACCGCATTCCCGCATCCTGGTACAATATAATCCCCGACCTGCCGGGCCCGCCGGCTCCGGTCATGCATCCGGCGACCGGCAAGCCGGTGACGCCCGACGACCTGCTGCCGCTCTTCCCCATGGGGCTGATCGAGCAGGAGGTTTCGACCGAGCGCTGGATTCCGATTCCGGAGGAAGTGCGCGAAATCTACCGGCTCTGGCGGCCGACGCCGATGTTCCGCGCCCGCCGGCTGGAAAAGGCGCTGGGAACGCCGGCGAAAATCTACTACAAGTACGAAGGGGTATCGCCGGCCGGCAGTCACAAGCCGAACACCGCCGTACCGCAGGCCTTCTACAACAAGCTGGCCGGCACCCGGCGCATCGCCAGCGAGACCGGCGCCGGGCAGTGGGGTTCTTCCATCGCCATGGCCTGCCAGATGTTCGGTCTGGAATGTACCGTCTACATGGTCAAGGTCTCCTTCAACCAGAAGCCCTACCGCAAGTCGATGATGCAGCTGTGGGGGGCCGAGGTGCTGGCTTCGCCTTCTGACCGGACCAACGCCGGCCGGGCGATTCTCGAGCAGGATCCCGACAGCAACGGTTCGCTCGGTATCGCCATCAGCGAGGCGGTCGAGGATGCGGCCACCCACGAGGATACCCGCTATTCGCTGGGCAGCGTGCTCAATCACGTCTGCCTGCATCAGACGGTCATCGGTCTGGAGGCCAAGGAGCAGATGGCCATCGCTGGCGACTATCCGGACGTGGTTATCGGCTGTCACGGCGGCGGTTCCAATTTCGCCGGCATCTCCTTCCCCTTCCTGGCGGACAAGGCGGCCGGCAAGGAGGTGCGGATCGTTGCCGCCGAACCCCAGTCCTGTCCGACCTTGACCAAGGGGGTTTACGAGTTCGATTACGGCGATACCGCCAAGATGGCGCCTATCGCCAAGATGTACACCCTGGGACACGATTTCATGCCGCCCGGCATTCATGCCGGCGGCCTGCGCTATCATGGTGCGGCGCCGCTGGTCTCGCAGCTGCTCGACGCCGGCCTGATCGAGGCGCGGGCCTTCGGCCAGACCGGCTGCTTCGAGGCGGCGGTCCTCTTCTCCCGCGCCGAGGGGATCATCCCGGCGCCCGAGGCCTCCCACGCCATCAAGGCGGCGGTGGAGGAGGCCCTGCAGGCCAAGGAAGAAGGGGTCGAGCGGACCATCCTCTTCAACCTCTCCGGTCATGGCCATGTCGACATGGCGGCCTACGATGCCTATTTCGCCGGCGAGCTGGAGGACTATGCCTATCCGGCCGAGGCGATCAGAGAGTCCCTCTGCAGGCTGCCGAAGGTTGAGCTGGGAGACTGAGTGAACGTCCGGGTCAAGATTTGCGGCATCACCCGGCGGCAGGACGCCGAACACGCCATCGCCTGTGGCGCTGATGCCCTGGGGCTGGTTTTCTACCCCGGCAGTCCGCGCTACGTTGAACTGGAGGCGGCCTGCCGGCTGGTCGAGGGGCTGCCGCCCTTTGTCAGCCTGGTCGGCCTGTTCGTCAATGCCGATGCCGAGACGATCCGGCGCACGGCCGCCGCCTGCCGTCTCGACCTGGTACAGTTGCATGGAGACGAGTCCCCCGAAGACTGTCGGCTGCCAGGGCTGAAGGTCATCAAGGCTCTGCGGGTACGGGACCGGCAGAGCCTGCAGCGGGTTGACGACTACCGGGTCGACGGCCTTCTGCTCGACGCCTGGTGCCCGGAGAGTTACGGCGGCACCGGCAAAACCTTCGATTGGGAGCTGGCCGCCGGTCTGGCCCGCCGCCGGCCGCTGATTCTCGCCGGTGGCCTGAACCCGGACAATGTGGCCGAGGCGGTGCGCCGGGTCGCCCCCTTTGCCGTCGATGTCTCCAGCGGCGTCGAGTCCTCGCCGGGAATCAAGGATCCGGCGAAGGTCGCCGCCTTCATCGCCAATGCCAGGAAGAATGCGCCCGCCGAGGATGGGGTGGGCGGGGGAGTGAACTGTTGAGTTACCATTATCCCGACCAGAATGGACATTTCGGACCTTTCGGCGGCCGCTATGTCGCCGAAACCCTGATGCCGGCGCTGCAGGAACTGGAGGCCGCCTATCGCAAGGCCAGGGCCGACTCTTCCTTCCAGCGGGAGCTCGACTACTACTTCCGTCACTACGTCGGTCGCCCCAGTCCCCTCTATTTCGCCCGGAGGCTGAGCGAGCATCTCGGTGGCGCCAAGGTCTTTCTCAAGCGCGAGGATCTCAACCACACCGGCGCCCACAAGATCAACAACACCATCGGCCAGGCGCTGCTCGCCCGGCGCATGGGCAAGACCCGGGTGATCGCCGAGACCGGCGCCGGCCAGCACGGCGTCGCCACCGCCACCGTGGCTGCCCTGTTCGGCATGGAATGCCAGGTCTTCATGGGGGCCGAGGATATCCGCCGGCAGGCGCTGAACGTCTTCCGCATGAAACTGCTCGGTGCCAGCGTGCACGAGGTTGTCAGCGGCACAGCGACCCTGAAGGACGCCATGAACGATGCCCTGCGCCACTGGGTCACCCATGTGCGCGACACCTTCTACGTCATCGGAACGGTCGCCGGACCGCACCCTTACCCGGAGATGGTGCGGGATTTCCAGTCGGTCATCGGTCGCGAGACCCGCCGGCAGATCCTGGAGGCCGAGGGACGACTGCCGGACGTGGCCATCGCCTGCGTCGGCGGCGGCTCCAACGCCATGGGGCTCTTTTATCCCTTCATCGACGACGAACAGGTGCAGCTGGTCGGGGTCGAGGCGGCGGGGCTGGGCGTCGAGACCGGCCGCCACGCCGCTTCCATCGGCGCCGGTCGGGTCGGGGTGCTGCACGGCAACAAGACCTATCTGCTGCAGGACGAAGACGGGCAGATCGAACACGCCCATTCCATTTCCGCCGGTCTCGACTATCCGGGGGTCGGACCGGAACATGCCCTGCTCAGTGACCTGGGGCGGGCCGAGTACGTCGCCGCCAGCGACGACGAGGCGCTCGAAGCCTTCAATCTGCTGACCCGGCTGGAGGGGATTATCCCGGCGCTCGAGAGCGCCCACGCCATCGCCGAAGTGATCCGGCGCGCGCCGACGATGAAGAAGGACCAGGTCATCGTCGTCTGCCTGTCCGGCCGGGGGGACAAGGACATCCATACCGTCGCCGAAGCGATGAACGCCGAACTCTAGAATCAGGCCGCGCCGGCAGTATGCCGGCGCGGCCTGGCTTGCCGCTGCCGCCTTCCGGCGACGGCGCGCCGAGCGGAAAGAAAATGATGAAATTCACCGAACTTGACCTGCCGAAAGAGGTTCTGCAAGGGATTGAAAAGGCGGGGTTCAAGGAATTGACCCCGGTGCAGGAAGAATCCATCCCCCTGGCTTTGCAGGGCAAGGACGTCGCCGCCCAGGCGCAGACCGGTACCGGCAAGACCGCCGCCTTTCTCATTTCGCTGTTTACCCGCCTGCTGCGCAACCGCCGGCCGGCTTCCCCCGATCCGCGGGCGCTGATCATGGCGCCGACGCGCGAGCTGGTGGTACAGATCTGTGCCGATGCCGAGGTGCTCGGCAGCGGCTGCGACCTCAGGGTTCAGCCGATCTTCGGCGGCGTCGACTACGAAAAACAGCGCAGTGCCCTGCGTTCCGGTGTCGACATCATCGTCGCCACGCCGGGCCGGCTGATTGACTACTACAAGCAGCGGGTCTTCTCCCTGAAGAAGATCGAGGCGGTGGTCATCGATGAGGCCGACCGCATGTTCGATATGGGCTTCATCCGCGACCTGCGCTACCTGTTGCGCAAGCTGCCGCCCTTCGACAAGCGGCAGACCATGCTCTTTTCGGCCACCCTCAACCAGCGGGTCATGGAGCTGGCCTACGAGTTCATGGACATTGCCGAAAAGGTGCGCATCGCTCCCGAACAGGTGACGGCCGAGAGGGTGGAGCAGGTGCTCTACCATGTCAGCCGGCGGGAAAAATTTCCGCTTCTGATGGGGCTTTTGCGCAAGGATCCGGGAATGGAACGGGTGCTCGTCTTCGTCAACACCAAGAAAGAGGCCGAACACCTGGTCGAGCGGCTGAAGGCCAACGAGTTCAAGGCGGCGGTTATCTCCGGCGACATCCCGCAGCGCAAGCGGATGCGGATTCTCGACGAATTCAAGGCGGGCAGGCTCAATTTCCTGGTGGCGACCGATGTCGCCTCCCGCGGCATCCACATCGAAGGGGTGACGCACGTCATCAATTACGATCTGCCGCAGGATCCCGAGGATTACGTGCACCGGATCGGCCGCACCGCCCGCGCCGGCGCCGTCGGCAAGGCGATCAGCCTGGCCGACGAGGACCTGGTCTTTCACCTGGAGGATATCGAGAGCTATCTCGGGCAGAAGATTCCCAGCTGTTTTCCGCTTGATGACGATTTTGTCTGGGACTACCGGCGCCCGGCTTCGCGAAAGAGGACGCCGAAGCCCGCGACCGGCGGTGGCGAGAAGAAGCGCCGGCCGCGCCGCCGGCGGCGCGGCGGTGCCAGGGAACGCAAATCCGATGCTTGATCCTCGGAGGAGAGCGCGCAATGCTGGGTGCTGAGCTGCCGGGGCTGCTCGATTGCCGTCGCTGCGACCGGCTGGTGCGGGGTATGGTGGAGCTGAAGCCGAAAGCCGGCTACCGCCGGTCCGATTACTGGTCGCGTCCCGTGCCCGGCTTCGGCGATCCCGAAGCCCGGATCTGCCTGGTCGGCCTGGCTCCCGGCGCCCATGGCGCCAATCGCAGCGGACGCCCCTTCACCGGCGACGGTGCTGGCGACTTCATGTATCCGCTTCTTTTCCAGGCCGGCTTCAGCAACCGGCCCGACGCGGTCTCTCGCGATGACGGCCTGCGGCTGGTTGATCTCTACCTGACCAACGTCGTCAAGTGCCTGCCGCCGGAGAACAAGCCGAAGGCGGACGAGTTCACCGCCTGTCGTCCCTTTCTTGCGCAGGAGATTGCCGCCCTGAAGAATCTGCGGGTGATTCTCGCCCTCGGGGGAGATGCCTTTCGCAGCCTGCTGCGCCTCTACCGTCAGCAGGGGCATCTGCAGCGTCTGGCTGATTATCCCTTCGGCCACGGCGTGGTCTACCGCTTCGCGGCCGCGCCGGTTCTGGTCGGCAGCTATCACACCAGCCGCTACAACATCCAGACCGGCAGGCTGACCGAGACCATGTTCTGTGAGCTGCTGCAGACGGTCAGGGAGCTGGCCGGGGATAATGGTTGAAAAGGCGGGTCCCATCTTATAGACTGACGGAATTTGATCGAGATCGGGCAGAGATGAGTCGTATCGCGGAGACATTTGCCAGGCTGAAAAGGGAAGGGCGCAAGGCGCTGATCCCTTTTCTCACCGCCGGTGATCCTGACCTGGACACCACCGAGCGGCTGTTGCACCTGCTGGTGGAAGAGGGCGCCGATGTCATCGAACTTGGGATCCCCTTTTCCGATCCCATGGCGGACGGGCCGACCATCCAGGAAGCTTCCCTGCGGGCCCTGGAATCGGGGACGACCCTGGCCGGAGTCCTGCAGACCGTGGAACGGGTGCGGCAGCACACCAACACCCCCATCGTGCTGATGGGCTACTACAATCCGGTGTTGCGCTTCGGCCCCGAACGTTTCGCCGAAAGGGCCGCCGAGGCCGGTGTCGACGGCCTGCTGCTGGTCGACCTGCCGCCCGAGGAGGCCGGGGAACTCCAGCCGTATCTGCAGCAGCGGCAGATCGATCTGGTGACCCTGCTGGCGCCGACGACGCCGGCGGAGCGGCGGCGGCAGCTGGCAGCAGGAGCCGAAGGCTACCTCTACTATGTCTCCATGACCGGGGTTACCGGCAGCCGCCAGATCGATCCGACGGCCATTGCCGTCGAGGTCGAGGAGATTCGCGGTTTCAGCCGCGTGCCGGTGGCGGTCGGCTTCGGGATCACCAGCCCCGGCGATGCCGCCGCTGTCGCCCGCTTCGCCGACGGCGTGGTGGTCGGCAGCGCCCTGGTGAAAATCATCGGTGAACACGGTGCTTCGCCTGACTTGGCGGAGAAGGTCGCCGCTTTCGTCAGGGCCCTGCGGGAAGGGATCGACGGCGTCTGAGGCGCGTCGAAAGAGAGACGGATGAAGATCAAGGTCCTGGGCAGTTATGGATCCCGCCTGCCGGGGTTCCATACCAGCAGCCTGCTGATCGACGACCGGCTGCTGGTTGATGCCGGCACAGTGACCGCCATCCTCGATCTCGAGGAGCAGGCGACCATCGACGATGTGCTGCTGACCCACGCCCATCTGGACCACATGGTCGACTTGGCCTTTCTGGTCGACAACGTACTGACGCGCAGAACGCACCCGCTTCGCATCTGGGCGCCGGCCGCGGTTCTCGACAGCCTGCACCGGAACCTCTTCAACGACGAAGTCTGGCCCGATTTTACCCGCATACCGCAACCGGATCGTCCCGTTCTGCGTTTCTGCCCCCTGCCGGACGAGGGACGGACGCGGGTCGCCGGCATCGAGGTCGAATGGCGCTGGACCCGGCATCCGGTTCCGACTGCCGGCTATCTGCTGCGCGCCGATGGAGCGGCCATGCTCTTTTCAGGGGACACCGCAACCACCGACGCGGTCTGGCGGCTGGGGCGCGAATGTCCCGAACTGAAACTCGCCTTTGTCGAGACCTCTTTCCCCGACCGGCTGCGTGGCCTGGCGGAGGCGAGCGGTCATCTGACGCCGGCCATGCTGGCGACGGAACTGTCCAAGCTCGACCGGCCCGACGTTCCGGTTCTGGTCTTTCATGTCAAACCCCAGTTTCTCGGGGAGGTTGAATCTGAACTCAAGGAGCTCGGCGACGATCGGATCAGCTTGCTTGAGGGCGGCGAGATCTTCGAGATCGCCGACCGGGCCCGAGCCGTGAGGTGAACCCATGTCCTGGTTCAAGAGAAAAAAGAAACCTCTGACCAAAGAGGTGGAAAAGAAAAAGGTGCAGATGCCGGAGGGGATCTGGACCAAGTGCAAGAACTGCAACGAAATTGTCTATACCCGGGAAATCGAGCGGAATCTGAACGTTTGCCCCAAGTGCGGCTACCACTTCCGCATCTCCGCCCGGGCGCGCATCGACCTGGTACTCGACGCCGGTTCCTTCGAGGAGATGGACGCCGGCATGGAGTCGGTCGACTTTCTCAACTTCAAAGACTCGAAAAAGTACAAGGACCGCATCAAGGCCGCAGTCGCCAAGTCCGGCGGCGGCGATGCCGTCATCTGCGGCACCGGCACCATCGAAGGGCTGCCGGTGGTGGTCGGTGTCTTCGATTTCGGCTTCATGGGCGGCAGCATGGGGTCGGTGGTTGGCGAGAAGATCACCCGGGCCATCGAACGCGGACTTGCCGAGAAGAAGCCGGTCATTGTCTTCTCCTCTTCCGGCGGCGCCCGCATGCAGGAGAGCATTCTGTCGCTGATGCAGATGGCCAAGACCAGTGCCGCCCTGGCGAAGCTCAAACAGGCCGGCATTCCCTTCATCTCGGTGCTGACCGACCCGACGACCGGTGGCGTGACGGCCAGTTTCGCCATGCTCGGCGACATCAACATGGCCGAACCGAAGGCGCTGATCGGCTTCGCCGGCCCCCGGGTCATCGAACAGACCATCCGCCAGCAGCTGCCCGACGGTTTCCAGCGTTCGGAATACCTGCTGGAGCACGGCATGATCGACATGATCGTGCCGCGTCAGGAAATGAAAGCCAGGCTGGCGCAGATTCTGCGCATCTTCACCAAGGGCTGACCCTTGGACTACCGGCGGAGCCTCGACTACCTGTACGGCCTGCAGCGGTTCGGGATCAAGCTGGGGCTGGACAACGTCCGCCGGATGCTGGGCCGGCTCGGATATCCGGACGAGGCTTTCCCCATCGTCCATCTGGCCGGAACCAACGGCAAGGGCTCGACGGCCGCCGCCCTGGCAGCCGTGACCACGGCTGCCGGCGTCCGCACCGGTCTGTACACCTCACCGCATCTGCATTCCTTTACCGAGCGGATCCGGATCGACGGTCGGCCGATCGGTGAAGCGGAGGTCGCTGGCCTGACCGATGAGCTGCGCAGGAAGTTTGCCGGCATCCCGGCCACTTTCTTCGAGTTCACCACCGTGCTGGCGCTGGAATACTTCCGGCGGCGCCGGATCGAGCTGGCCATTCTCGAAACCGGCATGGGCGGCCGGCTCGACGCCACCAACGCGGTCTGCCCCCGGCTCTGCCTGATCACTCCGATCGGCCTTGATCACCAGGAACACCTGGGCTCCGGACTGACGGCGATCGCCGCCGAGAAGGCCGGCATCATCAAGCCGTGTGTGCCGGTCCTGACGGCGGTCCAACCGCCGGAGGCCGAAGAGGTTCTGAAGCGCCGGGCAGGCGAGCTCGGCTCACCCCTGCTGACGGCCGATCGTGACTGGCGGATGCTGCCGGAGCCGGAGGGGCGCTGCCGTTATTCCGGCCGCCTCTGGGAGCTGGCCGGACTGAGCCTTCCCCTGGCCGGAGTGCATCAGCGGCAGAACATCGGGCTGGCCCTGGCGGCGGCCGAATGCCTCGCCGCCGATTTCGGCATTGAACCGGTTCATGTCCGGCAGGGGCTGGCGCAGCTTGCCTGGCCGGGACGTCTCGAATGGTTCGACACCCGGCCGCCGGTGCTGCTCGACGGCGCCCACAATCCGGCCGGCATCGACGCACTGGCCGACTATCTGGCCGGTCTCGGCAGGCCGGGATGGTCCTGGGTGGCCGCCTTCAAGGCGGACAAGGCCTGGCAGTATGCGGTGGAGCGTTTGTCGCCGCATCTTGCAGGTGTCTACTGCGCGCCGCTCTCGGACCTGGATTGTGTCGCGCCGCAGCGGATGCGGCAACTGGCGCAGAAGTTCGGTCTGGAGGCCGTCTGTTGCGCCAGCGCCGGGGATGCCCTGCGCCAGGCGGTCAAGGCGGCCGGGGCCGGCGTCGGGGTGCTGGTGGCCGGATCCCTTTACCTGGTGGGGGAGTTGCGGCCGCAGGTTGTCGGGATGGCTGTGCCGACGGCCGGCACCAGGCAGGTTTCGACGGGTTGATTTCATGCAGTTTCGCGTTCTTCTTCATCTCTGCCTGCTGCTGGCTTTCGCCGGCCAGGCCGTTGCCGAAACGGCGACAAAGGGGAAACCGTCGCCAGTGGACGGTGTGCCGGTCGCCGTGGCGGAGCAGGATGCCGCCGTGCCCGCCGTCGCGCAGCCGAAGGCCGCCAATCGAGGCAAACAGGCCGTCAGGGACGGAAAGACATCGCTCGAAGAACTCCAGCGCCGACCGGTCGACATCGCCGCCGACCGGCTCGAACAGGACGAGCAGGCCGGCTGGTACCGCGCCGAGGGGAATGTCCGTGTCACCTCCGGCCCGGTCAGCCTCCTGTCCGACCGGGTGCGGGTCAACCCGGAAACCGAGGACGTTCTGGCCGAGGGACATGTCGTGCTGGAGGGGCCGGAGGGCATTTTGCGGGGCGACAGGCTGGCCATGAACCTCGGCACCGGCCTGGGACGTCTCGACGGCGGCAGCGTCTTTCTGCGTGAAAACAACTTTCACATTGCCGGCGACCTGATCGAGAAGATCGGGGAGAAGACCTATACCGTTCGCCGCGGCACCTTCACCAGTTGCGACGGCATTGATCCTGACTGGCATTTTTCCGCCCGCGACCTGAAGGTGACCGTCGACGGCTACGCCCGGGGGCGGCACGCGTTCTTCTACCTCGGCGGGCTGCCGGTACTCTACACTCCCTACATCCTTTTCCCGGTCAAGAGGGAGCGGGAGACCGGCCTGCTGATGTCGAGTTTCGGCTATTCGCAGCGGCGCGGCACCCAGATTTCCGTTCCCTTCTACTGGGCGATCGCCCGCAACCAGGACGCCACCTTCTATCTCGACTGGCTCTCCGAGCTCGGCCTGGGCAAGGGGATCGAGTACCGTTACATCTTCGGACAGGAGAACGCCGGCGAAGCCCGCTACTATCATGTCAGCGGAACCGGGGGGGCTGGCGACCGCTACGCGGTCGAGTGGGACCATGTCGGGCCATTGCCGGGCGGCTGGATTTTCACTTCCGACAGCGAGTATGTCAGCAGCCGTGACTACTGGCAGGATTTCGGCGAAGTCGCCGGCGAGTACAACAAGGACAAGGTCGATTCGACTCTCACTCTCGGCAAGGGCTGGCGGCGCATCAACCTGACCGGACAGCTGCGTTACAGCAAGGATCTGCAGGGCGACAACGATCAGACCCTGCAGCGGCTGCCCGAGGTCCGCCTCGACGTGCTGCGACAGCGTATCGGCCAGACGGCCTATTCATGGGAGCTGGAGTCGTCCGCCACCTATTTCTGGCGGCGGGAAGGAATCAAGGGAGAACGGCTTCTGCTGCGGCCGGCCCTGTCCGCCGACTGGTCCCTGTGGGATGTCTTCGAGATACAGCCGACGATCGGCTACACCGAGCGTCTCTACTGGACGTCGAACGACGGACCTGGTTACGAGGAGAAGGGACTGTTCGATTTCAGCACCCGAGTCTCCACTCGCATCTCCCGCGTCTATCAGCCCGTCGACATGCGGGTCGAGCGCCTGCGGCACTCGATCGAACCGGATATCCGCTACGAGTTCGTCCCCAACCGCGATCAGTCGCAGCTGCCCGAATTCGATGTCCGTGACCGGATCGATGCTCGCAACCGGATCAGCTACGGCCTGGTCAACCGCTTTGTCGGCAGGTGGAGCGGCGAGGACGGCAGTCCCGTCTACCACGAATTCCTTTATCTGCGGCTCTCCCAGGAGTATGATATCAGGGAGTCGCGCCGGTCCCTGCTCGATCCGACCGACGAAAAGCGTCCCTTTTCATCGTTGCGGACCGAGATGATCCTGCGGCCGAATGCCGGCACCCTGCTCGATCTCGATTTCCGTTACGATCCGGATGCCGGCCGGCAGCGTTTTTCCACCTTCAACCTGCTGGGGCGCTACCGGGACGGTCGGGGGAACGGCATCAAGGCCGAGTACCGCTATGCCAGAAACCAGGTCGAATACGTCGACGCGACGCTCGAATTCGATCTGTTCCGACCCGTCTATCTCGATTACCGGCACCGGTACGATCTGCGCGACGATGAAGAACTGGAGAAGGCTCTCGACCTGGAATACCGCAGCCAGTGCTGGAGTCTCTTTCTGACTTTGCGCGATCGTGAAGGCGATCGTTCCTTCATGGTGACTTTCGAGCTGGCCGGACTCGGTCGGGTCGGCAGCATCGGCGGAAGTCTCGGCGGCGGAAACTGAGGCGGAATGACGATGGCGGGTGAACAGGTCAGAAAAGAGAGGTGGCGTTTTCCGGCCTGGTGGCTGGTGCCGCTGCTGCTCTTTCTCGGGTTCGCCTTTTTCGGCGAGAACGGCGTCGTTCACATGTTCAAGCGCTATCGGCAGAAACAGCAGCTGCAGGTCGAGGTTGCGCGGCTGCAGCGCGAGAACGACCGGCTGCGGCGGGAGATCGACGCCCTGAAGAACGACTGGCGCTATATCGAAGCCATCGCCAGGCAGAAACTGGGCATGGTGCGCAAGGATGAAATCATCTACCAGTTTCCCCAGGCCGAAAAGGGAAGCCGCGGCAAGACGAGCGCTTCCGGGCCGGCGCCCCTGCCCTGAGCGTCGGTCGCAAGCTTGACACCCTGCGGGGGCGGGGCTACCATACCCTGCCCTGCCGAGGAGAATCGCGCATGAGCAAGAACAAGCAGGCCGCCTGTCTGATTTGCGCCTGGCGCGCCAATTGCGTCAAGCGCTTCACCATGGGCAAGGACGAAACCCTCTTCTGCCCGGATTTTACCGAAGATCTGACCCTGAAAAAGACGCCGGCTGCTTCCGGAACGGACGAATCCGGGGCCGGCGACGAGCAAGACTGACACCATGAAAGAACGAATCAGGAATCTTATTCACGCCGGTCTGCGGCGCTGTTTCGACAGCGGCAGCCTCGTCTCCGGCCAGATCCCCGAGCAGCTGACCATCGAAGTTCCGGCCAACCCGGAGCACGGTGATTTCGCCACCAATGTCGCCATGCTCATGGCCCGCGCCGAGAAGAAGGCGCCGCGGCAGATCGCCGAGATTCTGGTCGGCGAGCTGGGCGACGGTGAAGGCTTCCTCGAGCGGGTGGAGATCGCCGGGCCGGGATTTGTCAACTTCTTTCTCAGCCGCCGCTGCTGGTACCGGGTGCTGGACGAGATCCATCGTCAGGGCAGTACCTACGGCCGCAGCGGGATCGGTGGCGGCGAACGGGTGCAGGTGGAGTTCGTCAGCGCCAATCCGACGGGTCCGCTGCACATCGGTCATGGCCGGGGAGCCGTGGTCGGTGACGCCGTCGCCAGCGTGCTGGAAGCGACAGGCCACCGGGTCGAGCGGGAGTATTACATCAACGACGCCGGCAACCAGGTCACGCTGCTCGGCCGCTCCATCCTCTGTCGGGCGAAGGAGCTGTCCGGCCTTCAGGTCGATTTTCCCGAGGATGGCTACCGGGGCGAGTACATCCGCGATGTCGCCCGCGCCCTGCTCGCGGAGCGACAGGATGTCGTCGAGCTGGCCGATGACGAGGCGGTCGAGGTCTGCAGCCGTTTCGGCGTCCGCTTCCTGCTCGACCGCATCCGGGACGATCTGGCCGAGTTCGGCATCCGTTTCGACACCTGGTACAGCGAATCGTCCCTCTACGAGCGCAACCTGGTGCAGACCGAACTGGCCAAGCTGACCGAAAAGGGGCTGACCTTCGAACGGGACGGCGCTCTCTGGCTGCGCACCACCGACCATGGCGACGACAAGGACCGGGTTCTGATCCGCTCCGACGGATCGCCGACCTATTTCGCCTCTGACGTCGCCTATCACATGGAAAAGTTCGACCGCGGTTTCCAGCGGGTGATCGATGTCTGGGGGGCCGACCATCACGGCTACGTGCCGCGCATGAAGGCGATGCTGGCCGGACTCGGCCGCGATCCCGAGGCGTTGCAGATTCTGATGATCCAGATGGTCAACCTGCTGCGCGGCGGCGAACCGGTGGCCATGGGCAAGCGTTCGGGGCAGTTCGTCACCCTGCGCGAAGTGGTCGACGAAGTGGGGCGGGACGCCTGCCGTTTCTTTTTTCTGACCCGCCGGCCGGACAGCCAGCTCGATTTCGACCTGGAGCTGGCCAAGCAGCAGAGCAACGACAACCCGGTCTATTACGTCCAGTACGCTCATGCCCGGGTCTGCAGCGTCAACCGCAACGCCGCCGAGGCGGGAATCGCCCTGCCGACGGCCGGAGAGGTCGATTTCGACCGGCTGGAGCAGGAGGATGAACTGGCGCTGGCCAAGCTGCTGCAGCAGTACCCCGAAGTCCTTGTCGCGGCGGCGCGCCATCTCGAGCCGCACCGGGTCATCTACTATCTGCAGGATCTGGCGGCGCAGTTTCACAGCTACTACAATCGTAGCCGCATTCTGGTCGACGACATCGCGACCAGCCGGGCCAGGCTCTACCTGGTCAATGCCGTCCGGATCGTACTGGCCAACGCCCTGCATCTGATGGGAGTCAGCGCGCCGGAAAGAATGTAGGAGGGGAGGCATGACTGCAAAAGCGGGGACGCGAACCCAGCGCCGCATGGCGCGCCGTCAGGCGATGCTCCTTTTCGTGGCCGTTCTGGTGGTGGCGCTCGTCTCGTTTTCCCTTGGGGTCATGGTCGGTCGGAGCGGGCATCGCCCGGCGCCCCGGTCCGCTGCCGCCGGCAAGCCCCTGATTCTGCCTGAGGCGAAGCCAGCGCCGCTGGAGCCGCCGGCGGTCGAGCATGACGAAGAAAAGTCCGCCGCGGCGCCGGTGGAAGAGAAACTGACGTTCTACGATACCCTGCCCCGGGGAGAGCAGCCTCTGGGCAGCGGCATCAACCTGCCCAAGCCGTCGGCGAAGCAACCGCAACCGGAGCAGGCGGCGACCATCGCTCCGTCGCCGCAGCCGGCGCCTGCCGGCAAACCGGAGCCGGTTGTACAGCCGGCCCGGCCGGCCGCGCCCGAACGGCAAGCGGAACCGGCTGCCACGTCGTCGACGAACGAGTCCGGGTATGTGCTGCAGGTGGCCTCGTTCAGGGACGTCAAACAGGCCGAAGCCCTGAGCCGCCGCCTGGCCGGCAAGGGATATGACGCTTTCGTCCGGCGGGTCGATCTCGGTGGCAAGGGCATCTGGCAACGGGTTTACGTCGGTCCCTACAGCGATCGGCCGACGGCGGAAAAGGCGGCGAAGAAGCTGAAACTCAAGGAGAAATTCTCGCCGCTCGTCCGCCGTCAGTAGTGCCGGCAGGAAGGCGGAAAAATCTCTTGACTTTGTCGAATCGTGCGGGTAAATTTCCAAGTCCTGACGCGGGGTGGAGCAGTCAGGTAGCTCGTCGGGCTCATAACCCGAAGGTCGGGGGTTCGAATCCCTCCCCCGCAACCATGTCATCGAGACGGTTCGTTTGCGGACCTCTTGCCATAGTTTCAGGCGGTGTAGCTCAGTTGGTTAGAGCATGCGGCTCATATCCGCAGTGTCCGGAGTTCGAATCTCTGCACCGCCACCAAAACGACGCAGCCCCCTCCAGGCCGGAGGGGGCTGTTCTGTTCTGTGATGGAAAAGGTGCTCCCGTCCTTTCTTGACCGCCTGCAGCGGTGCTGCGGCGTCGAGCCGGGAGACGGTATTGTCGTCGCCTGTTCCGGCGGTGCCGACTCGACGGCGTTGCTGACGCTGCTGGTCGAAGCCGCTGACCGGCTCGGACTGCGGCTGCAGGTTGCCCACCTCGATCACGGTCTGCGCCTGGAGAGCGGCGACGACGCCCGTTTCGTGGCGGAGCTCGCCGCCGGTTTCGATCTGCCCTTTTTTCAACGGCGAGTCGATGTCGCGGAGGTCGCCGAGCGCATGGCAGAGAACCTGGAGGCTGCCGGCCGGCGGTTGCGGCGGGAGTTCTTGCGCGAGGTTGCCGACCGTACAGGGGCGCGTTTCATTGCCCTCGGCCACCATCGCGACGACCAGGCCGAAACGGTTCTCTTCCGCCTGCTGCGCGGCAGCGGCTCCACCGGGCTGCGCGGCATGGCCTGGAGCGATCCTCCCTTCATCCGGCCGCTGCTCGGTTTTCGTCGCCGACAGTTGCGCTCTTTGCTGCGGTCCCAAGGCATCAGCTGGCGGGAGGACGCCAGCAATCGGGATCTGGGCCGGGCGCGCAACCTGCTGCGGCACCGGGTGCTCCCCCTGTTGACCGAGCTGCAGCCGGACGTGGTCGACAAGCTGGCGGATTTTGCCGCCCGGACGGCCATCGACGAGGATGACTGGCGCCGCCGTGTGGAGGCCTGGCTGGCCAGGCACGCCGCGCCGGAAAAAGAGGGTCTGTGTCTCGAGCTGCCTGCCCTGCGATCCTGTCATGAAGCCCTGCGGCTGCGAATCTGGCTGGCGGCGCTGCGCCGGGTGGCCGGACGCCAGACCGACCTGACCTCCGTTCACCTCGCCGCCTGCGACAACCTGCTGTCCGGCCGCCCCCAGGCCGAGATTCACCTGCCTTCGCTCTGGGTCGGTCGCCGCTACCAGGCGATTCTCATCCGGCGCCGGCCGCCGGAACCTGCCACATCCTGGGAGGTTTTCATCGACGGTCCGGGTCGCTATATGCTGCCGACCGGGGGAGAGCTGCTGGTATCGGTCGAAGAGGGACCGGCGGGGGAGACCGGCGGGGTTGCCGAGTTCGCCCTGGCCGAGACGCCCTTTCCGCTGCGGGCGCGGAACCGGCGGCCGGGAGACCGGTTTCATCCGGCCGGGGCGCCGGGAGGGCGCAAGCTGAAGGACTTCTTCATCGACGCCAAGATTCCCCGGGAGAGGCGGGATGCCCTGCCGCTGCTGCTGTCGGACGATACCATCCTGTGGGTGGTCGGCCTGCGCCGATGCGAGGGCCGGCGTCCGCACGCCGGCGCGAAGACCCTCAAAGTCGCCTTTTCGGAGGGCGAAAGTGGCTGAAACGGCTTGAGGCGGCATCGCTTTCATGTTAAGTTTTGCTGATTGTTCCGGCCTGTTAAGGCCGCGTCGAGACTGAAAAAAACTTCTAGGGGGTAGCGTGAACCAGTTTTACAAAAATCTTGCCCTGTGGCTGGTCATTTCTCTGGTCATGATCCTGCTCTTCAACATGATGACCCAGCGGGAACAGGTGCAGAAACCGATATCCTATACCGCTTTTCTCGAGGCCGTCGAAAACGGCCAGGTCAAAGAGGTGACCATCCAGGGACGGAATCTGGAGGGGAGCTTTGCCGATGACCGCCATTTCAAGACCTACATCCCCGACGACCCCGACCTGATCAACAACCTGCGCGCCAAGGATGTCGTCATCGAGGTCCGGCCGGAGGAGGATCGCAGCTTCTGGTTTTCACTGCTGGTTTCCTGGGGGCCGATCCTGCTGCTGATCGCCGTCTGGATCTTCTTCATGCGGCAGATGCAGTCGGGCGGCGGCAAGGCGATGAGCTTCGGCAAGAGCCGGGCCAAGCTGCTCAGCGACGGCATGACGCGGGTCACCTTCAAGGACGTGGCCGGCATCGACGAAGCGAAGGAGGAGCTGGAGGAGATCGTCTCCTACCTGAAGGATCCGAAGAAGTTCTCCCGACTTGGCGGCCGCATTCCCAAGGGAGTGCTGCTGGTCGGCTCGCCCGGTACCGGCAAGACCCTGCTCGCCAGGGCCATCGCCGGCGAGGCCGGGGTCCCCTTCTTCTCCATCTCCGGTTCCGATTTCGTCGAGATGTTTGTCGGCGTCGGCGCCAGTCGGGTGCGTGACCTCTTCGTGCAGGGGAAAAAGAACGCCCCCTGCATCATCTTCATCGACGAGATCGACGCCGTCGGCCGGCATCGCGGCGCCGGCCTGGGAGGCGGCCATGACGAGCGGGAGCAGACCCTGAACCAGCTGCTGGTCGAGATGGACGGCTTCGAGTCGAACGAGGGGGTGATCCTGATTGCCGCCACCAACCGTCCCGACGTGCTCGATCCGGCGCTGCTGCGGCCCGGCCGTTTCGACCGGCAGGTGGTGGTGCCGCGTCCGGATGTCAAGGGGCGGCTGAAGATCCTGCAGGTGCATGCCCGCAAGGTGCAGATGTCATCCGACGTCGATCTCGAGGTCATCGCCCGCGGCACCCCCGGTTTTTCCGGGGCCGATCTGGCCAACCTGGTCAATGAGGCGGCCCTGCTGGCGGCCCGCTTCGACAAGAAGGCGGTCGACATGGAGGACATGGAGTCGGCCAAGGACAAGGTGATGATGGGGGCCGAGCGGCGCTCGATGGTGATCACCGAAGAGGAGAAGCGGGTCACCGCCTACCATGAGGCCGGACACGCCCTGATCGGCCTCTTCATCCCCGGTGCCGATCCGGTGCACAAGGTTTCCATCATTCCGCGCGGCCGGGCGATGGGTGTGACCATGTACCTGCCGGAAGAGGAGAAGTACAATGAGACCCGAGACGGGCTCTGTACCAAGATCTGCACCCTCCTCGGCGGCCGGGTTGCCGAGGAGTTGACCTTCGACAGTGTCACTTCCGGCGCTTCCAACGACCTGGAGCGGGCTACCGCCATCGCCCGCAAGATGGTCTGCGAATGGGGGATGAGCGACAAGCTGGGGCCGGTGACCTTCGGCGAGAAGGAGGGCGAGGTCTTCCTCGGCCGCGACATAGGGCACATCAAGAACTACAGCGAGGCGACGGCCGTTCAGATCGACGAGGAGATCAAGGCCATTGTCCGTCAGTGTTACGAACGGACCCGCGAGCTGCTGCAGGAGCACCACGACGATCTGGTCAAGGTGGCCGAGGCTCTGCTGGAGAGGGAAACCCTCGACGGCAAGGAGCTGCGGGCAATGGTTCTCGGTCCCGAGGGAGGCACCCCGGAAGGGCCGGGCGTCGGCAAGGGCAAGGCCCTGAGTGAAGGCGAGGCCGGAGTGGCGGAGGATGCCTGATTCGGCTGCTCCGTCCGTTCTGAAAGGGCGTGACCGGGAGCTGGTCCTGGACCGGCCGCGGATCATGGGCATTCTCAACCTGACGCCCGACTCCTTCTACGACGGCGGTCGTTACCGGGGGCTGGACGCCGCTTTGCGGCGGGTCGAGCAGATGGTTGGGGAGGGGGCGGACCTGATCGACATCGGCGGCGAAAGCACGCGTCCCGGGGCTCCCGCCGTCAGCGTCGACGAGGAACTGACGCGGGTGGTGCCGGTGGTCGAAGCGATCGTCCGGCGGTTCGACATTCCCCTCTCCATCGACACGACCAAGGCGAAAGTCGCCGCGGCCTGCCTGGCCGCCGGCGCCCATTTTGTCAACGATATCAGTGGACTGACCTTCGATCCGGAGATTCTCGTTCCGGTTGTCCGTCACCGGGCCGGGCTCTTTCTGATGCATACTCCGGCCCGGCCGGAGATCATGCAGCAGCGAACCGCCTACGCCGATGTCTGCCAGGAGGTGATTGCCTTTCTGCGCGAAGCTCTCGCCCGGGCGCGGGCGGCCGGTGTGCCGAAGGACCACCTGGCCGTCGATCCCGGCATCGGCTTCGGCAAGGATCTCGACGGCAACCTGCAGCTGCTTGGCCGACTGGACGAAATTGCCGGGCTGGGCGTTCCGGTGCTGCTGGGAACCTCGCGCAAGAGCTTCATCGGCCGCATTCTCGGCCTGGAAGATCCCGGCGACCGGCTGTACGGTACCCTGGCCACTGTGGCCCTGGGGGTCAGCCGCGGCGTTATGATTCACCGGGTACACGATGTGCGTCCGGCGCGCGAAACGGCGCTGGTCGCCTGGGCCATCGAAAGGGGAGGGTCCGGCAGGGGAACCTAGCGGGCGGGTGAAAAGCGTTTTTTTCGATCGCCTGCCGTTGCCGGCGGAGCAGTTGGGTCATGGGAGGATTGTCCGACGGATTCCAGAATATGCGCTGGCTGCTCGATATCATCGATATCGGGCTGGTGGCGTTCATCATCTACCGGATCATCCTCCTGATCAAGGGCACCCGGGCTGTGCAGATGCTGCTCGGGCTGGTGGTCATTCTCATCGTCTACACCGCCTCGCAGGTCGGCGGCCTCTACACCCTGCACTGGCTGCTCGACAACTTCCTCTCGTCGATCATCCTGGTCATCGTCGTCATCTTCCAGAACGACATCCGGCGGGCGCTGATTCATGTCGGCCGCAATCCGTTTTTCGCTGACATGTCCTTCCGTGAAGAGACCGAGGTGCTCGAGGAGCTGGTCAAGGCCTGCGTCACCATGGCCGGCCGCCGGATCGGTGCCCTGATCGTCATCGAACGCGAAACCGGCCTGAAGGATTTTCTCGAGATCGGCGTCGAACTCGACGCCAGGGTCAACGCCGATCTGATCGTCGCCATCTTCAATCCCAAGTCGCCGATTCACGACGGCGCCCTGGTGCTGCAGCAGGGGCGGCTGAAGCGGGCGGGCTGCTTTCTGCCCCTGGCGCAGGATACCGAGGTGAGCCGCAATCTCGGCACTCGTCACCGGGCCGCGGTCGGCCTGACCGAGCTGGTCGACGCCGTCGCCATCGTTGTTTCGGAGGAGACGGGCAAGATTTCCGTGGTCATCGGCGGCCGCATCACCCGCGACCTCGACGCCACCAGCCTGAAGCGGGTGCTGACCCGGCTTCTTGAGCCGCGGGACCGGCGTCGGCAGCGCAGGACCAGGAAGAGGTAGACCATGTTCGAGAGTCTGACGCAGAACTGGTTGCTCAAGCTGGTGTCCCTGGTATTCGCCCTGATGCTCTGGTTTTTTGTCATGGGCGAGCGCAAGCAGGAGATCGGCTTTCCCGTTCCCCTCAACCTGGTCAACATCCCCGAGGGTCTGATGGTGGCCAACGAGGTGCCCAACCTGATCGATGTCCGCATCAGCGGGCCGCGCACCCTGCTGATGAATCTGAGCCCGCAGGACATCAGCATCTCCGTCGATCTGCGCGACCTGAAGCCGGGCGTGACCTCGTTCAAGCGGCTGGACGAACGTCTCAACATTCCCACCGCCCTGAAGGTGACCCGCCTGTCGCCTTCGTACGTCGATGTCAAGCTCGAGCGGATCCGCCAGAAGAAGGTGCCGGTCAAGGTGCTGCTCCAGGGCGAGCCGCCCGAGGGCTACCGTCTCGGCGAGGTGAAGGTCAGGCCGGGGCTGGTGACGGTCGAGGGGGCGGAGAGCGAACTGAAGGATGTCAGTGAGGTGGAGACCGAGCCGGTCGACCTTTCCCAGTCCCGGGAAAGTTTCACCCTGATGGTGCCGGTCGTCTACCGCGGCAAGTTCACCTATCTCAAGGAGGAGACCGCGGTCGAGGTTCGGGTCGCCATCGAAGGACCGAAGCCGCCGGCCGGGGGGTTGGTCGAACAGATTCCGGCCGACGCCGCCGCCTCTTCGAAAAAGGACATGAAGGAGAAATGAAGAAACGCCTCTTTGGAACCGACGGTGTGCGCGGGGTGGCCAACATTCACCCGATGACCACCGAGATCGCCATGCAGCTCGGGCGCGCCGCCGCCCACATTTTCAGGGACAGTGACCGTCGGCACCGGATCGTCATCGGCAAGGACACCCGGCTGTCGGGCTACATGATCGAGAACGCGCTGGCCGCCGGCATCTGCTCGATGGGAGTGGACGTGCTGCTGGTCGGCCCCCTGCCGACGCCCGGCATCGCCTTCATCACCGCGTCGATGCGCGCCGACGCCGGGGTGGTCATTTCCGCCTCCCACAACCCCTACCAGGACAACGGCATCAAGTTCTTCTCGCGCGACGGCTTCAAGCTGCCGGACGAGCAGGAGCTCAGAATCGAGGAACTGATCTTCTCCAACAGCATCGACGCGCTGCGGCCGACCGCCGGGGAGGTCGGCAAGGCCTTCCGGGTCGATGATGCCGGCGGGCGGTACGTGGTCTTTCTGAAAAACACCTTCCCCCGCGAACTCGATCTGGAGGGGCTGAAAATCGTGCTCGACTGCGCCAACGGAGCCGCCTACAAAGTGGCGCCGGCGGTACTGTCGGAGCTCGGCGCCGAGCTGGTTCTGCTCGGGGTTTCGCCCGACGGCACCAACATCAACCGCGACTGCGGGAGCCTGCATCCGGAGGGGATCGCCGCCGCCGTGCGCGAGCATGGTGCCGATCTCGGTATCGCCCTCGACGGTGACGCCGACCGGGTGATCTTTGTCGACGAAAAAGGGGACGAGGTCGACGGCGACCATATCATGGCGATCTGCGCCACCGACATGTTGCGTCGCGACGCCTTGGAGAAGAAGACCCTGGTGGCGACGGTGATGAGCAACATGGGGCTGGAAATCGCCCTGCGTCGGGTCGGCGGCGAGGTCGTGCGCACTGCCGTCGGTGACCGTTACGTGGTCGAAGAGATGCGCCGGGGGGGCTACAATCTCGGCGGCGAGCAGTCGGGACACATGATTTTTCTCGATCACAACACCACCGGCGACGGTCTGCTGTCGGCGCTGCAGGTGCTGGCGATCATGCAGCGCAGTGGCAGACCCCTTTCGGAGCTGGCGTCGGTGATGACCGCGCTGCCGCAGGTGCTGGTCAACGTGCGCGTGCGCGAGAAGAAGGATCTGCGCCAGGTGCCTGCTCTCGATGCGATGCTGTCTGACACCGAACGTCGGCTCGAAGGCCGAGGCCGGGTTCTGGTCCGCTATTCCGGGACCGAACCGCTGCTGCGCATCATGCTCGAAGGCGAGGACGAAAAAGAGATCACCGACCTGGCGGACGCCATGGCCGAGGCGGTGCGGCGCGAGATCGGAAGCGAAACGGGGGAGGTGATCTGATGGCTCTGCTCGGTGTCAACGTCGATCATGTGGCGACCATCCGCCAGGCCCGCGGCGGCAGTGAGCCGGACCCGGTGACGGCCGCCGCCCTGGCCGAACTGGCGGGGGCCAGCGGCATCACCGTGCACCTGCGCGAGGACCGGCGGCACATTCAGGACCGGGACGTGCGCCTGCTGCGGCAGACCGTGCAGACCCGCCTCAATCTCGAGATGGCGGCGACCGACGAGATGGTCGGTATCGCCCTGGACATTCTGCCCGACAGCGTTACCCTGGTGCCGGAGCGGCGCGAGGAACTGACCACCGAGGGCGGGCTTGACGTCTGCCTGCATCGCAACCTGATCCGGAGGCAGGTCGGGCTTCTGAAACAGGGCGGCATCAGCGTCAGCCTGTTCATCGATCCGGACATCGAACAGGTCAAGGCGGCGCATCGGGTCGGGGCCGATTTCATCGAGATCCACACAGGCGCCTACTGCGAGGCCCGCGCTGCCGACCAGCAGCGCCGGGAGCTGGAAAAGATCGAGACCGCGCTGCGGGCCGGCAGAAAGCTGGGGCTGGGGGTCAATGCCGGCCATGGTCTCAACTACCAGAATGTCCGGGCCGTAGCGCGCATGAGCGGTTTTCACGAGTTCAACATCGGCCACAGCATCGTCTCCCGCGCGGTGCTGGTCGGCATGGAACGGGCGGTCCGGGAGATGGTCGCCCTGGTCGAGGGATGAATCCCGGTCGCGCCGCCACGGTCGGGCTCGGGGTCGACCTGGTGCGCGTCTCCCGCTTCCGGCGTTTTCTCGACGGATCCCGGCAGGGGGTTCTCGAGCGGCTGTTCACCCCCGACGAAAGGGCCTACTGCCTGGCGCGCCGCGATCCGGCGCCGCACCTGGCCGCCCGTTTTGCGGCCAAGGAGGCCCTGCTCAAGGCCTTCGGTCTCGGACTGCGCGACGGCCTCAGCTGGCAGGACATGGAGGTCGTTCGCGACGAACTGGGCAAGCCCTCCTTCCATCTTTCCGGCCGGGCCGCGCAACTGCTGGCGGAGCGCGGCCTGCGGCCGCCTCTGCTCTCCTACAGTCACGACGGTGACTACGCCATGGCAACTGTTATACTGGAGGCGTCATGCGTGTGCTGACCGCTGAACAGATGCGCGATCTCGACCGGCAGGCGATCGAGGAGATCGGTATTCCCGGTCTGGTGCTGATGGAAAACGCCGGTCGCGCCAGCGCCGAAGCGCTGCTGCGCGCCTTTGCCGACCGCTGCTGCGCGCCGGTGCTGATCCTCTGCGGCAAGGGCAACAACGGCGGCGACGGCTTCGTTGTCGCCCGGCATCTGCGCAACCGGGAACTGAAGGTTGAGGTGCTGGTCCTGGCGCCGCGCGAAAAGATCGGCGGCGACGCCGCCGTCAATCTGGCCATTCTCGAACGCTGCGGGCAGACGGTCCGCTTCGTTCCCGACGACGAGAGCCTCGCCGCGGCGCTGGTGGATGCCCGTGCCGGCCTGATTGTCGACGCCCTGTTCGGCACCGGCCTCTCGTCCGAGGTGCGGGGGCATTACCGGCGGGCCATCGACTGGATCAACGCCAGCGGCCTGCCCGTCGTCGCCATCGACATTCCTTCCGGGGTTGATGCCGGCAACGGACACATTCTCGGCCGCGCCGTGCAGGCCGATCTGACCCTCACCTTCGCCGCCGCCAAGCTGGGGCATCTGCTGTCGCCCGGTGCGCAGTGCTGCGGCCGGCTGGAAGTGATCGACATCGGCATTCCGAAGCATTTGCGCCCCCGGCCCGACGACCTTCATCTCTGGACCCGGTGGGAGGAAGCCGCCACCCTGCTCCCCGAGCGGCCGGCGACCGGCCACAAGGGGACTTTCGGTCATCTGCTGGTGATCGCCGGATCGCGCGGCAAGACCGGCGCCGCCATCCTGGCCGCCGAAGCCGGGCTGCGCGGCGGCTGCGGTCTACTGACTCTCGCCACGGCGGCGTCCGCACAGCCGGTGGTCGCCGCGGCCCTGGCCGAGGCCATGACCGAGCCCCTGGCCGATGACGACGGCGGCATCAGCGTCGACGCCCTGCCGGCGGTGAGGCGCCTGCTGGAGGGCAAGGCGGCCCTGGCCCTGGGGCCGGGACTCGGCCAGACGCCGCGAACCGCCGCCTTCGTGCGGCAGCTGGTGGCGGACTGTGGACTACCGCTGGTGCTTGATGCCGATGCCCTCAATCTGCTGGCCGCCGACCTGTCGGTTCTGGCGCCCGGCCGCCGGATTCCCCCGGTCATGACGCCGCATCCGGGGGAGATGGCACGCCTGGTCGGCTGTTCCGTCGCCGAGGTCGAGCAGGATCGGGTCGCTGTCGCCCGGACCTTCGCCGTCCGCCACGGCGTGGTTCTGGTGCTCAAGGGGGCACCGACCCTGGTGGCGGCGCCGGACGGGCGGATCGGCATCAACGGCAGCGGCGGCCCGGTTCTCGCTACCGCCGGCAGCGGCGATGTCCTCACCGGCCTGATCGGCGCGCTCATCGCCCAGGGGCTGGCGCCTTTCGAGGCCGCCCGTCTCGGATGTTACCTGCACGGATTGGCCGGGGACCGGCTGGCCAGGCGGCACGGCGCCGCCGGCGTGCTGGCAGGCGACATCTGCCGCGAATTGCCCGCCGCCCGGGCGGCCCTGAATCCGAAAGGAGAGACAGCATGCTGACCGCAGGTGAAATCATGACCCGCGAGGTGTACACCGTCGCCCCTGAAACCTCGGTCGACGATCTGGCGAAGATGTTCGTCGAGCTGAACAAGAACGCCCTGCCGGTGGTCGATGACGACGGGGTTCTGGTCGGACTGGTATCGCAGAACGACCTGATCGAACAGGACAAGCCGCTGCACATCCCGACCGTGATCAGTCTGTTCGACGCCGTCATCTACCTCGAAGGCGAAAAGCGCTTCCGCGAGCAGGTCGAACGGATGACCGCCCGTACGGTGGAGGAAATCTGCCGGAAGGACCCGGTGACCTGCCGCGAGTCGACGCCGGTGGCCGAGGTGGCGCAACTGATGGTCGACCATGCCGCCCACCTGGTGCCGGTGGTCGATGACGAAGGCCGGGTGGTCGGGGTGGTGGCCCGCCTCGACATCATCCGCTCGATGAACCTATGAGCACTGACTGGCAGCTGGCAAGCCACAGCGATGAAGCGACCCGCGCCTGCGGCCGTTTTTTCGGACGGACCGCGGCGGCCGGCGACGCACTCTTTCTCTGCGGCGAACTTGGTGCCGGCAAGACCTGTTTCGCCAAGGGCGTGGCCGAGGGGCTGGGCGTGCCGGCTTCGGTGCCGGTGACCAGCCCGTCCTACACCCTGCTCAACCTTTACCAGGGGCGCCTTCCCCTCTACCATTTCGATCTCTATCGGCTCGGTGATCCCGACGAGCTGCTTCAGATCGGGTTCGATGAATGCCTCTACGGCCAGGGGGTGACCCTGGTCGAGTGGCTCGATCGCTTTCCCGATCTGCAGCCCGACGGGCTGCTGGTCCGGCTGGACTACGGCACCGGCGCCGGGGAGCGACATCTGTCATTCACGGCCAGGGGGACGCAGGCGGCCGCCTGGCTGCAGCGCGCCAGACAGTTGCTGGCGGAAACGGAAGAGAGGCCATGAAAGAGTTCGATATTGCGGTGATCGGAGCCGGACCCGGCGGCTATGTGGCGGCGATACAGGCGGCCCAGGCCGGTGCCGGCGTGTGCGTGATCGAAAACGACCGCCCCGGCGGTACCTGCCTCAACCGGGGCTGCATTCCCACCAAGGCCCTGTTCAGCACGGCGCAGATGCTGAACAGGCTGCGGCATGCCGCCGACCACGGCATCGATGTTGGTGAACCCGCTTTCGACTATGCCCGGGCCGCCGAACGCAAGGACAGGGTGGTGGCGCAGCTGGTCAATGGCGTGGAGCAGCTGCTCAAGGGGAACGGCGTCGAGATTTTCCGCGGTTTTGCCTCGCTGGAAGGCCCCGGCCGGATTCGCATCCGGCGCCAGGGGGTGGTCGGCCACATCCAGGCCCGCAACATCATTATCGCCACCGGCTCGCTGCCGGCGGTGCCGAAGGCGCTGGCGGTGGACGGGCGAAATATTTTGACCAGTACCGAAATTCTTGCTATCAAGGAGCTTCCCGAAAGCCTGCTGGTAGTCGGCGGTGGTTACATAGGGTGTGAATTCGCCAGCATTTTTTCCACCTTCGGCTGCAAGGTGACGGTGGTCGAGGCCTTGCCCTCCATTCTCGCCAATACCGACCGGCAGGCGGTGCGCGAGGTGGAAAAGGCCTTCAGGCAGCAGGGGGTGCAGGTTCTGACCAAGACCGCCGTCGAAGGGCTCGAGGTCGGCGACGGCCAGGTGACGGCGCGGCTTTCCGGTGGTGAGAGCCTGACCGTGGAGAAGGTGCTGGTCGCCATCGGCCGTCGGCCCAACACCGAGGGGCTGGCGCTGGACAGCGCCGGGGTCGCCACCGACGAGCGCGGCGCCATCGTCGTCGACGAGGGGATGCGCACCAGTGCCGAGGGGATTTTCGCCATCGGCGATGTCACCGGCGGTATCCAGCTGGCCCATGTCGCCAGCTATCAGGCCGGCATCGCCGTGAAGAACGCCCTCGGCGGCGATGCCCGGGCCGACTACCGGGTGGTTCCCAGTTCGATCTTCACCCTGCCGGAAGTGAGCCAGGTCGGATTGAGCGAGGAGCAGTGCAAGCAGCAGGGGATCGAGGTTTCGGTGGGGCGCTTCGCCTACATGGCGACCAGCAAGGCGGTCTGTGAAGGCGAGGTTCAGGGTTCGATCAAGCTGATCGCCGAAAAGGCATCGGGGCGCATCCTCGGTGCCGCCATCGCCGGGGCCGATGCCTCGACCCTGATCGCCGAGATCGGCGCCGCCATGGCGGCCGGCATGACGGCCGGGCAGCTGGGTGAGGTGATCCACGCGCATCCGACTCTGCCGGAGATGGTCAAGGAGGCGGCCGAGGATGTCGAAGGCAAGGCCGTCCACAAGGTCGGCCGCCGCAAAAAATGACCGCCGGGGCCGGGTTTTCGGCTCTGGTCGACGATTGATCCGCCGCCGGCGATGCGCCGGCGGAATCGAAGGAGGATGGAAGGACTATGGCTTTGGTTGTCCAGAAGTACGGCGGCACCTCGGTCGGCAGTATCGAGCGTATCCGCAATGTCGCCCGCAGGGTCGCCAAGACCTATGATGAAGGCAACGACGTGGTGGTCATCGTCTCCGCCATGGCGGGGGAGACCAACCGTCTTGTTGCCCTGACCCAGGAAATCTGCGAGATTCCCGACGAGAGGGAATACGATGTGGTTGTTTCCACCGGCGAGCAGGTCACCATCGGTCTGCTGGCCATGTGCCTGAAGAGCATGGGCTACAAGGCCAAGAGCTATCTCGGCCACCAGATCCCCATCATGACCGACCGCGCCCACGCCAAGGCACGCATCGCCAGCATCGACGAAAGCCGCATGCGCGCCGATCTGGAAAAGGGCACGATCATCATCGTCGCCGGCTTCCAGGGCATCGACGAAGAAGGAAACATCACCACTCTCGGCCGCGGCGGTTCCGACACCTCGGCCGTCGCCGTAGCCGCCGCCCTGAAGGCGGATGTCTGCGAGATCTACACCGATGTCGACGGGGTCTACACTACCGATCCGCGCATCGTCGAGAATGCCTCCAAGATCGAAAAGATTTCCTACGACGAAATGCTCGAGATGGCATCGCTCGGTGCCAAGGTGCTGCAGATTCGCAGTGTCGAGTTCGCCAAGAAATACGGCGTGGTCATCCATGTCCGTTCGAGTTTCAACGACAATTCAGGGACCCTGGTCATGAAGGAGGATGCCGATATGGAAACCGTTCTGGTTTCGGGAGTGACCTACAACAAGGACGAGGCCAAGATTTCCGTTTTGCGGGTGCCCGACAAGCCGGGTATCGCCTCGCAGCTTTTCAGCCCCCTGTCGGACGCCAATATCACCGTCGACATGATCATCCAGAACGTCTCGATCGACGGCCACACCGACATGACCTTCACCGTGCCGCGGGCCGACTACAAGAAGGCGCTGCAGATCGTCGAGGCGGCCGCCGGCGAGATCGGTGCCAGCGAGGTGCGCAGCGACGATTCCATCGCCAAGGTCTCCATCGTCGGCGTCGGCATGCGGTCCCACTCGGGCATCGCCAGCAAGATGTTCCAGACCCTGTCGCAGGAGGGGATCAACATCGAGATGATCTCGACCAGCGAAATCAAGGTTTCCTGTGTCATCGACGCCAAGTACACCGAGCTGGCGGTTCGCGTGCTGCACGAGGCCTTCGGCCTGGGCAACGAAGACGTCAAGGAAGAGAAGCTCTGATCGATTGTTGACCGGGTGCGGCTCCAGGATGGGAGCCGCCCTGTTGTATTTCGGGGAGAATGCCAATGAGCCAGATTTACCTGTACGACACCACCCTTCGCGACGGCACCCAATCGGAGGACATCTCCTTTCTGGTGGCCGACAAGGTGCGCATCGCCCAGCTGCTCGACGAGCTGGGCATTCATTACATCGAGGGAGGATGGCCCGGGTCCAATCCGAAGGATATCGCCTTTTTCAAGGAGATCCGCAAGGTCGAACTGAAGCAGGCCAAAATCGCCGCCTTCGGTTCGACCCG
This sequence comes from Geothermobacter ehrlichii, assembly GCF_008124615.1. Taxonomy (NCBI): domain Bacteria; kingdom Pseudomonadati; phylum Thermodesulfobacteriota; class Desulfuromonadia; order Desulfuromonadales; family Geothermobacteraceae; genus Geothermobacter; species Geothermobacter ehrlichii. The sequence goes on along the minus strand of NZ_VNIB01000018.1, from coordinate 8,744 downwards.
CCGCGCCAGGACGACCCCGGCCAAGGACACCAACATCCGCACCCTGATCCAGGCCGAGCCGGACACGATCACCATTTTCGGCAAGACCTGGGATTTCCACGTGCGCGAGGCGCTGCGCATCAGTCTGGAGGAAAACCTCGAGCTGATCTACGATTCTCTCGCCTATCTCAAGGAGCATGTCGACGAGGTCGTCTACGATGCCGAACACTTCTTCGACGGCTACAAGGCAAATCCCGAGTACGCCATCAAGACCCTGGAGGCGGCCGAGCGGGCGGGCGCCGACTGCATCGTTCTGTGCGACACCAACGGCGGCACGCTTCCCTTCGAAATCGGACGGATCATCGATCAGGTCCGAAAGCAGATCAGGACCCCTCTTGGCATTCACGCCCACAACGACAGTGAATGCGCCGTGGCCAACTCCCTGGTCGCCGTCGAACACGGCATCGTCCACGTGCAGGGGACCATCAACGGCTTCGGCGAGCGTTGCGGCAACGCTAATCTCTGTTCGATCGCGCCGGCGCTGAACCTGAAGATGGACCGGCCCTGCATGAGTGAGGAGCAGCTGCGCAACCTGCGCATCGTTTCCCGCACCGTCTACGAGCTGGCCAACCTGGTCCCCAACAAGCACCAGCCCTACGTCGGCAATTCAGCTTTCGCCCACAAGGGCGGGGTGCACGTTTCGGCCATCCAGCGCCATCCCGAAACCTACGAGCACATCCGGCCGGAGAAGGTCGGCAACATCACCCGGGTGCTGGTTTCCGATCTGTCCGGCAAGTCGAACATCCTGGCCAAGGCCGAGGAATTCAACATCAATCTCGACAGCAAGGATCCGGTGACCCAGGAGATTCTCGAAAACATCAAGGACCTCGAGAACCAGGGCTTCCAGTTCGAAGGCGCCGAAGCCTCCTTCGAACTGCTGATGCGGCGGGCCCTCGGCACCATGCGACATTTCTTTTCGGTTCTCGGCTTCAGGGTCATCGACTATCGCGGACATGGTGATGCCCGGCCGCTGTCGGAGGCGACGGTGCGGGTCAAGGTCGGCGGCCGGATCGAACACACCGCCGCCGAAGGGCAGGGGCCCGTCAACGCCTTGGACAACGCCATGCGCAAGGCCCTCGAGAGCTTCTATCCGCAGCTGAAGGACATGCGTCTGTTCGACTACAAGGTGCGGGTATTGCCGACCGGCAAGGGGACCGCTTCGGTCACGCGGGTGCTTATCGAATCGGGCGACAGGCTCGCGCGCTGGGGGACGGTCGGCGTGAGCGACAATATCATCGACGCCTCCTACCAGGCCCTGGTCGATGCCTACCAGTACAAGCTGTTGCAACACCAGGAACGCCAGAATCGGCAGGACTGATCCGCGCGGCTGGCGCGGCCTGAGTCTGCTGGTTCTTCTTGTCTGCCTCGTTGCGGGCGGCCGGTCTGTCCCTGCCGGACAGGCCGCCGCCCGTTTTCTTTCCGAGCCCCGCTGTTGTATTTCTCTTGGCGCCGGCTTTGTCTCCAGGGGGGTGCATCAATTTTCTGACGCCTGCAGGGCCAAAACCGTCATTGAATTGACGGCAGCGACCGCCGATCGGCGGCTGCTGGCCGAGGTGTTGGCATCAAGGCCCCTTGTTTCGGGGGAACATATTGAAATCATTGATGTTGATGGCGGAGGCAAGCGTCTTGTCGTGCGCCGCTGGATGTCGGCGGCCCGGCGCATTGCCTTGGGCGTTCCCCTGCATCCGGACCGGATGACCTTCGATGACTGGCAGGATCTGCCCGGTATCGGCCCGACGCTGGCGGCGCGCATCGAACGTAATCGTCAAATTAATGGCGATTTTGGCTCCTTGTCGGCGCTCAAACGGGTTCGCGGGGTCGGTGAGCAGACCATCATTGCCTGGAAGGAATTTTTTATGCCTGACTAACATATTGATTTTACGGTGGAAAAATGTCTGCTTGTGCCTGTCTGTAGCGGATGTCCTGCCTTTTTCCGGCGCTTGGCACGGCCTGTGAAATACCAAGGGGCACCCATGAAACGATCGGCAATCAACTCGTCGTATCGATCCCAAGGAGGAAGATCATGAAATGTCCCAAATGCCGTGGCCGGATGTATTCTGAAAAATTCTACGATTTTGTCAGGTCGTTCGAAGCTTGGAAGTGCTGCTCCTGCGGTGAGGTGATCGACCCGACGATTCTCGCCAACCGCGCCAGAAACAACAACACCTTCCTTGGTTGAACCTCAACTCCTTACCTCCTGAATGATGCCGAAGGCCGGGCCTGTCGCCCGGCCTTCGGGTTGCTGGACAAACCCCTTCTGCTGCGTTACTTGTTTCTCGACACTCGACTTGCGGTGCATGGCACCTCTCGTGCCTTGAAGCGTCGGTTGTCTTGCAGCCGAACCTTTTCGCGCCACCTGTTTTTTTGTCGGCAATCTCAGGCCGGGCAAGCTTTGCCCGGCCTTTTCTTCGTTTGGGCGTCGGGCAAAGGGAGATCGTGACTGTCCGGGTCGTCTCCAACCGGTGCGGCGTCATGGCTACGGCTGCGCACTTGCCGGATGGAGCAGGGAAAGGGCGGGTAATATTTTCTCGCCCTTGTCATGCTCGGGGCAGTTGGTAGACTTTTTTCAGGTCCCGGCGTTACGGGACCGGAAAGGCCGGTGAGGCATGACGGAACCGAAGGAAGCCGGGCTGCCCGAACGGGAAGAGCTGTTCACCCTGTACCGGGACATGGTCCGGATCAGACTGTTCGAGGAAGCCTGCCCGCGGCTCTACAGCCAGGGCAAGATTGGCGGTTTTCTCCACCTGTACAGCGGCCAGGAGGCGGTCGGTGTGGGGGTGGCCCATGCCCTGCGCCAGGACGACTACATGATCGGCGCCTATCGCGAGCACGGGCTGCTGCTGGCCCGCGGGTCCCGGCCGCACGAAGTGATGGCCGAACTGTTCGGTCGCCAGACCGGATGCAGCCACGGCAAGGGCGGATCGATGCATCTGTTCGATGTCGACCGGCGTTTCATGGGCGGTTACGGCATCGTCGGCGGGCATTTGCCGCTGGCGGTGGGCATCGGCTACAGCATTCTCTACCAGGAAGGCGACCAAGTGGTGGTTTGTCTCTTCGGCGATGGTGCCACCAACCAGGGCGTCTTTCACGAGGCGATGAACATGGCCGCCCTCTATCATGTGCCGGTGGTCTTCGTCTGCGAAAACAACGGCTACGGCATCGGCACCAGCGTCCGGCGGGCCAGTGCCGTCGAGGAGCTCTACAAGAAGAGCTGCGCCTATCAGACTCCGGGCGTCAAGGTCGACGGCATGAATGTGCTGACCGTGCTGCAGGCCGTCAGCGAGGCCGTCGTCCGGGCGCGGGAAGGGGGCGGGCCGACTTACATCGAGGCGCTGACCTACCGCTTTCGCGGTCATTCGATTTCCGATCCCGGCACCTATCGCAGCGAGCAGGAGCGCCGGCTGTGGAAGGAGCGCGACCCGATTCCCCGGCTGGCGGCTCTGATGACCACGCAAGGGCTGGCCACGCAGGAGGAGTTGGCGGCTGTCGACGCCGAGGAGAAGGCGCTGCTGGCCGAGGCTATCCACTTTGCCGAGGAGAGCCCCGATCCGCCCCGCGAGGAGCTGTGGCAGGACATCTATGCCGAACCCTGGCCGGCGGTGATTCTGCCGGAGAAAGGGACGATACCCCATGGCTGAGATTACCTGCCGCGAAGCGCTGAACCAGGCCCTGGCCGAGGAGATGGAGCGAGATCCACGGGTTTTCATCCTCGGCGAGGACGTCGGTCTCTACGAGGGTTCGTTCAAGGTGACGCGGGGCCTGCTGGCCCGTTTCGGCGAAAAGCGGGTGGTCGATACCCCCATCGCCGAGGCCGGCATCGTAGGCCTGGCCTGCGGCGCGGCCATGGTCGGTCTGCGCCCGGTGCCGGAGCTGATGACCGTCAACTTTGCCATCGTCGCCCTCGATCAGATCATGAACCATGTCGCCAAGGTGCGCTACATGTTCGGCGGGCAGGTGGAGGTGCCGCTGGTCATCCGGGCCCCCGGGGGCGGCGGCAACCAGCTGGGGGCCCAGCATTCCCATTCCCTCGAGCCCTTGTTCATGCACTGTCCCGGGTTGCGGGTGGTGGCGCCATCGGTGCCGGCCGACGCCAAGGGGCTGCTGAAAAGCGCCATCCGCTGCCGGGATCCGGTCATCTTTCTCGAGCACGAAGGGCTTTATGGCGTCAAGGGAGAGGTGCCGGAAGGCGAACACCTGGTCCAGCTCGGGCAGGCCGACATCAAGCGGCCCGGGCGCGATGTGACCCTGATCGCCGTCTCGCGTATGGTCTATGTCTGCCTCGAGGCAGCAGAGATGCTCGCTGGCCGGGGCATTGCGGCGGAAGTGGTCGATCTGCGCTGCCTCAACCCCCTCGACATGGCCACGGTGATCGCGTCCGTCCGCCGGACCCACCGGGCGGTGACCGTGGAGGAGAGCTGGCTGACTGGCGGCTGGGGCGGCGAAGTGGCGGTGCGGATCATGGAGGCTGCCTTCGACGAGCTTGATGCACCGGTGCTGCGGGTCGGCGGCGCCGATGTCCCCATGCCCTACAACCACGAGCTGGAAAAGGCCGCCATTCCCGACGCCGAAGCCGTCTGCCGGCGGGTCGAAGAGCTGTTCTGAGTGGAGTAAGGAGAGAGGCGACAATGGCCACGGAAATCATCATGCCCAAGCTGAGCGACACCATGGAAGAGGGAACCATTCTCGAATGGCGGGTCAAGGAAGGGGATGCCGTCCGGCAGGGGGAGATCATCGCCGAGGTGGAGACCGACAAGGCCGCCATGGAAATGGAGGCCTGGGAGGATGGCGTGATCAGCCGCATTGCCGTGGTCGAAGGGGAGACGGTTCCGGTCGGTACGGTCATCGCCGTTCTTGACGGGCCGGTTGCGACGGCACAGGCCGCGGTCGACAGAGACGTGAAGCAGGAGTCTTTCGGGCCTTCTGCCGACAGGGAGCCGGCAGATGCCGCAACGGCCGTTGCCGCTCCACAGGCGTCGTCGACGGCCGAAGCGGAGAAAGGTGCCGAATCCGCGCCCGGCGACCGCCGGGCGGTCTCACCCCTGGCGCGGAAAAAGGCCGGCGAACTCGGTGTCGATCTGACGGCTGTTCGGGGCAGTGGACCCGGCGGCCGGGTGGTGGCGCGGGATGTCGAGGCGGCCGCCGGTGCGGCGAAGGCCGCGCAGCAGCCGCCGGAGAAAGGACGCGGCAAACAGAAGTCGGTCCGAATCCGTCGCATCATGGCGCGCAAGATGACCGAGGGCTGGACCACCATCCCCCATTTCTACGTCACCTACGCCATCGACATGACCGATGTCATCCGCTTTCGCAAGGATCTCGGCGTTACCATCAACGATTTCGTGCTGACCGCTGTCGCCCGGAGCCTGCACGAGCATCCCTGGGTCAACAGCTGGTGGGTTGACGGCGAGGCGGTGGAGCAGCCGCAGGTCAACATCGCCATGGCCGTCTCCACCGAGCGTGGTCTCTACAATCCGGTGCTCAAGGACTGCGCCCGGCTGAGCCTGAAGGAGATCAGCCGCCGGGCGGCGGCGCTTGCCGAAAAGGCCCATCAATACCGGCTGGCTCCCGAGGATCTGGAAGACGGCACCTTCACCATCTCCAACATGGGGATGCTGGGGGTCGAGTCCTTTCGCGCCATCATCACGCCGCCGCAAGCGGCGGTGCTCGCCGTCGGCACCGTGCGCGGGGAGGTGGTGGTCGATGAAAACGGCGAACCGGCGGTGGCCCCGATTGCGCGCATGACCCTGGCCGCCGACCACCGGATTCTCGACGGAGTCGACGCCGCCGAGTTCATGCTGACCCTGAAAAGTTACCTCGAGGCGCCGGTGACCCTGGTTTCCTGCGACTACGGCGAGGATGCCTGAGGAGAGCGCGCCGTCGCCAATCGAAGCGATCCGGATGGCAAGTACCGTCTCTGGACGGAAGCGGCGGCCGGGCCTGGTTTTGAACCTCAGGCAGGGGGGGCGGCCAACGCTGGTGGGGGCGGTTTCGTCCCGATGTTTACTCGACCGGGATCGCTTTCAGCCCCTTGCTGCGCCAGAAAGCGGCCGCTCCGGGATGCACCGGAATGACGATGCCGGTCAGCCCGCTGCCGATGGACATCTCTTTCGCCGTCTTTTTGACCCGCACCATGAAAGTCAGCCCTTCGGGAGAGAAGATTTCTTCCAGTGCCTGCCGCACCAGGTCGGCGTCGAGGTGCTTGCCGGCGATCCAGATGGCCGCATCCTGAAAGGTTTTAATTTCGGTATCGACCCCGGCGTAGGTGCCGGCCGGAATGGTGACTGGCGTGTAGAAGGGGAAGACCCTGTCCAGCCCCTGTTTCCGGCCTGCCGGCCAGGTGTCGAGCAGCCGGATCGGCATCTTGGCCGCCAGCTGGGTGATGCTGGCGTTGGGAAAACCGGCGAAGGCCCACATGGCGTCGACCTGGCCTGCGGCCAAGGCTTGGGCCGCCCGGTTGTAGCCGATCATCTTCACCCGCAGCTTCGACCAGAGTCCCAGGACCGAAAAGTAGCGCCGGGCGGCGGTGGCGGCGCCGGAACCGGTGGCACCGACGGCGATGCTGTGGCCGGCAAGGTCCTCGACGCTGCGGATGGTACTGTCGGCCGGAACGACGAGATGCGCCGGCGCGCCGTAGAGAAAGGCCACGGCCCGGATGTTGCGGTAGGGTTTCGGATCGTCGCTCAGTTTACCCTGCCGGGCCAGCCAGGTGTCTCCCGAGTAGGCGATGCCGAAATCGGCATCGCCGCTGTTGACCCGGCGTATGTTTTCCACTGATCCGGCGGAGGGCAGGTGAACAACCTGGAAGGTCGCCGGGCGCTGCCGGTTGAGCCGGGTGGCGATGCCGTTGGAAAAATACTGGAAGGTGCCGCCATCGGGCCCGCCGACGAAGGAGAGCCGGGCCGGTGTCGCAGGGACAACTCCGGGAAACAGCACCAGGCCGAGCAAGAGGGCAAGAAGACGCAGGTACTTCATAATCGTTGTCGGCGTTCAGGCGGGCAGTGGAACGACGAAGACCGGCCGCTTCGATTTACGCAGCACCTTTTCGGCGGTGCTGCCGAGAAAGGTGTATTCGAGGGCACCTTTGCCGTGCGTTCCCATCACGATCACGTCGGCGGTTTTCAGAATCTGCGGCACCGGGTGACCGTGAAGCACGATGGTGCCGGCGAAACGGTCGAGGTCTTCTGGGTGATTCTTCAGTTCGGTCCGGGCTAGGTGGTCGAGTTCCTGGCGGACCTCCTCCCGGGCCTCCTCTTCGTGGGTCTTTTCGAATTTGGCCAGTTTCCCTTCACCCATCACCGCCGAGACGTAAGTACGGAAGGTGGCGTCGATTTCCGGAACGACGTGCAGCAGGTGGATCTTTGCGTCCGTCTGTCGGGCCAGAACCACGGCGTGCTTGAAGGCATGTTCCGAATTGGGCGTCAGATCGGTGGTGACCAGGATGGTTCTGTAAGCTGGAAGCATGGCAAACCTCCTTCGCGGCACTGTCTGTGGGTTGTCGTTCGAATTACAATTTTATCACAATCGCTCGTGCTGGCAGGGCACGGACGAAAAAGGCGGGGAAGACCCGCCTTTTTCGTCCGGAGATGCCGTTTTTCAACGTTCGGCTAGTAGCCTTTGAGATGGTCAATATATTCCGGCAGAAAGAGTGAAATCTGCGGAATGTAGGTAATCAGCGCCAGGAAGGTCAACAGGATCAGCAGCCAGGGCAGGGCGGCCCTGAGGACCCAGGTGATGTTGTGGCCGGTGATGCCGGCGGTCACGAACAGGTTCAGGCCGACCGGCGGCGTAATCATGCCGATTTCCATGTTGACCACCATGATGACCCCGAGATGGATGGGGTCGATGCCGAGCTTGACGGCGATGGGAAAGAGGATCGGCGCCATGATCAGCAGGATGGCCGATGGCTCCATGAAGTTGCCGGCAGCCAGCAGCAGCAGGTTGACGACGATGAGGAAGCCCCAGGACGGCAGGCCCCAGCCGACGATGATCTCGGCGATGTGGTGCGGAATCCGTTCGCTGGTCAGCACGTGGGCGAACAGCATGGCGTTGCCGATGATGAACAGCAGCATGATGGAGACCTTGGAGGCGTCCCTGAACACCTTGCGGGTATCCGGATGCACGATGGAGCGCGGCAGGGCCAGGAGGAGCTGGCTGACGTTGTGGAAGATGATCCGGCCGATGGAGTCGTCCGGGTTCTGCCGCCAGGGAACGCCCTTGAGCGGACCCATGTCGCGATAGACGAAGATGGCGACGAAATAGGCGTAGACCGCCGAGATAGCCGCCGCTTCGGTCGGGCTGCAGATGCCGCCGTAGATCGAGCCGAGCACGATGAAGATCAGCATCAGCCCCCAGAAGGCGCTGGCGAACGACTTGGCCAGGTTGCCGAAGCCCTGCCAGGGCTGGGGGGGCAGTTTCTTGATGCGGGCCACCACGTAGATGACGATCATCAGCATGGTGCCCATCAGCAGGCCGGGCAGAAATCCGGCCATGAACAGCCGGGCGGCCGATTCTTCGGTCGCCGCCGCGTAGACCAGCATGACGATGGAGGGCGGGATGAGGATGCCCAGGGTGCCGGCGTTGGTGATGACGCCGGCGGCCAGTTCCTCGGGATAGCCCGCCTTGACCATGCCGGCGATGACGATCGAGCCGATGGCGGCGACGGTGGCGGGCGACGAGCCGGAGACGGCGGCGAAGATCATGCAGGCCAG
>NZ_VNIB01000017.1 GCF_008124615.1 Geothermobacter ehrlichii | reverse complement strand
ACCGCCGTGGTCAGAACCGGAATGCCGAGCATCTCGCCCAGCAGCACGCCGACCTGGCCGCTGCCGCGGTCCTGCGACTGCATGCCGGTGAAGATGACGTCAAAATTCTTCTCTCTGGCGAAGGCGGCGATGACCGAGGCGATCTGGAAGGGATCCTTTTCGTGCGTGGCGTCGTCGACCACCTGCACGCCGCGGTCGCAGCCCATGGCCAGCGCCTTCTTGATCGCTTCCTTGACCCGCGCCGGGCCGATCGACAGCACCGTCAGATCGGCGCCGCCGACCTGCTCCTTGAGCTGGACCGCCTGCTCCACGGCGTACTCGTCGTACTCGTTCATCCGCCAGGCCAGATCGCTCTCTTCGATCCAGGTCCCGTTCGCCGCCACCTTGAACCGCGACTCCATGTCCGGAACCTGCTTGATGCAGACCAGAATGTTCATCTTTACCTCCGGTTGGATTTTTGCTTCACCACGACAAGCCCCGGTACGGCCTTTGTCCGCAATCCGGTACGGCCCGGTGGCAAAGTCAGTTCAACAGCAAGGAGAGTACCAGTCCGCAAGGCGCCTCCATGCCAGGTTTTATCTCTGTCTTTTCACTATGTTGCGCGCCTCCGCAGCGTCGGCGCCGACTGTCCCGTCCGTGACACCTTATCCCGTCGTTTACAGCGGACGGCGACGCTCAGCGCGGCAACAGGCCGTTGCGGAACAGGTCGGCGTAGACTTCGGCGATCTGCGCCAGGCTCAGCGCTCCGTCCGGCTTGTACCAGGTGGCGACCCCGGCGCAGGCCTTGATCAGCGCCCGGCAGCAGAGCTTGACATCCGGCACCCGCCAGCCTTCCTGCCGCTGTCCCTCCTCGAGAATCTGCTCGATCAGCCGCTGGTAGCGATCGCGCTTGGCGATGACGGCGCGGTAGTTGTCCGGCTCCAGGTTCTTCAGTTCGTCGTCGGTCACATAGGCGCGATCGGCGCCGGTCACGATGTAGTCGACATGAAAACGAACCATGCGCCGCAACTTTTCCGAGGGCGACTCCGCGCCCTCCAGCGCCGCACTCAACCGCTCGATCATCTCGGTCATGGTCTGGTCCATCACCTCGAACAGAATCTCCTGCTTGGACGCGAAGTGATGGTAGATGCTCCCTCCCTTGATGCCGACCCTGGCGGCGAGCTCCCGCAGATTGGCTCCGAGATAGCCCTTTTCGCGAAACAGGTGGGCGGCCTCCTGCAGGATCAGGTCGCGGCGGGAAATCCGTTCGGTCATGCACACTCTCCCCATAGACAACCTAACGTTTGTTAGGCAGATTAACAAACAGCATTCTACTGTCAAGGGAAAAGTTGTCCCACCGCCCCCCCAAAAAAAACGCAAGCCATTTCCTTCACGCCCGCGTCGATCGGCGACGGATGGAAATGGCTTGCGCATTCGGGCCTGCAACAACCCGGTTTGATTTCAGGATTTCAGCTCCGCCGACAGGACCCCGGGATTCCCGGCAGGTGCGCTGTTCCGTCGCGACTGCCGAAAGTTGAAACTGAAGAGCACCGCCAGCCCTGCCAGGCCGGCAACATGAACCCACCAGGGGGCGGGCCACAACAGGCTGGCGGCAAGGCCGAGGGAAACCAGCCGCAGCGGCAGGTTGAGCCTAGCCTCCATGAAGCCCTGCAGGGCGGCGGTAAAGGCATAGAGACCGAACAGGGCAAAGAAGAAGATCATGAAATCTTCTCTCCACGAACCGCCGATAAAGGGGGTATAGGCGAACAGCAGCGGCACCACGTACAGTCCCTTGGCGATCTTCCACGACTGCAGCCCGGTGGCCATCGGCTTGGTCCCGGCGATGGCGGCGCCGGTGAAGGCGGCCAGGGCGACCGGTGGTGTGACATTGGAATCCTGGCTGAGCCAGAAGATGATCAGGTGCGCCGAAAGCAGGGCGAACGAGAGGACATCCTTGCTCAGCACCGCCTCGCGCACCATGCTCGCCATGTCGACCGGCACCGCGTCAACGATGGCCCGGGCCGCAGCGTGACTCATCGGGTTGCCGATCTCGGCCAGATGCTCGGGAGCGACAACCATGAACAGGGCCCTGGCCGCCTCGGGGATCTGGCCGCTGGCCAGCGCATCGACCAGCATGCCGTCGGCGATCAGGCCGTGCAGCGCCGGCGCCGAGAGGGTGCCGAGCACGATGTAGGCGGCGGTCACCGGCAGCCCCATGCCCAGCACCAGGGACGCCAGGGCGATCAACAGGATGGCGATGACCAGGCTGTGTCCCGCCCACTCGGTAATCATCAGGGAAAAGGTGTTGCCGATGCCGGCGGTGGCGATGACGTTGACGATCAGGCCGACACTGCACAGCAGAATGGCCGTCATCACCATGTTTTTCGCCCCCATGGCCAAAGCCTCGACGATCGCCCGGGGGCCCATGCGGTTGGGGCTGAACCAGGAGGCGACCACCACGGCGATGATACTGATACCGGCGGCATAGGTCGGGGTGAAGCCGTAGATCAGCAGGCCGATCAGCACGCCGATCGGCAACAGAAAGACGATGCCGCCCTTCTTGATCACATCGACGGCGGAAACCCTTTCGTCGTCGATAGCGTGGACCAGGCTGCGTTTGGCCTCGATGCGCACGAAGAAGGCGACGGTGGCGAAATAGAGGATCGCCGGCAGGATGCTGACCAGGACGATGGTGTTGTAGGAAATCTGGGTGTAGGTGGCCATGACGAAGGCGCCCGCTCCCATGATCGGCGGCATCAGCTGCCCACCGGTGGAAGCGGCGGCCTCGACCCCGGCGGCAAATTTGGCCGGAAAGCCGGCGCGCTTCATCAGCGGGATGGTGATCACCCCGGTCGAGGCGGTATTGGCCACCGCCGAACCGGAGATGGTGCCCATCAGGCCGGAGGCCATCACCGCGACCAGGCCGGGCCCGCCGACAAATCGCCCCGCCACCGCCCGCGCCAGGTCGATGACGAATTCCCCGGCTCCCGAACGGAGCAGAAAGGCGCCGAACAGGATGAACATGAAGACGTAGGTCGACGAAATGCGGGCGATGGTGCCGAACAGGGCGTCGTCGCCATAGATGCTGCGAAAGAGGATGGTTTCCGGGCTGAGGCCGGCGAACTTGAAAACCCCGCCGATCAGCCCTCCCCACCAGCCGACATAGGTCAGAGCGATGATGATCATCAACGGGATGAACCAGCCGGCGACCCGTCGCGTCAGTTCCAGGGCGCAAAGAATCAGGACGATTCCGGCCACCCATTCCGATGGCAGCAGGCTCACCCCCCGGTCGTAGATCGCGTCTTCCCTGGCAATCAGAAAGATCGCCGAGCCGGCCGCCAGCAGACCGAGCAGGGCGTCGAGAACCCGCCACCAGGCCGCCCCTTCCTTGCGCAGGGGATAGACCACCGCCGCTATCAGGGCGAACCCGGCGAAATGCAGGGCGTTCTGCCAGAGAGTCGGCAGCACCGAAAAGACGTTGAACCAGATGTGCAGTACGGAAACGGCCACCCCCAGCACCAGCAGCAGGCCGGCATGCAGGGGATGGACTTCGGTTTCGGACGTGATCATGGGCTTGACTCCGAAAGGGAGGCGGCCGCCCCGGCGGGCGACCGCCTCGGGAACGACTACCTGGCGATCAGATGCTCGGGAATGGCGATGCCGACTTCCCGGTAGTATCTGACGGCGCCGGGATGCAGGGGCAGAGGCAGCCCGACGATCGCCTTCTCGATGGCCATGGCCTTGGTGGCGCCGTGGATGGCGTTGAGGAAGGGAAGATTCTCGTAGATGGTCTTGGTGATCTGGTAAACGGCGTCCTCGTCCACGTCGGCCCGCACGGCCAGGAAGTTGGGCTGGGCGATGGTGCGGATCTCTTTGGTCTGTCCGGGGTAGGTGCCGGCGGGGATGACATACCGGGTCCACAGTCCGAAACCGCCGTCAGCCTGCTTCATCTGCTCGTCGGTGAAATCGAGAACGGTGATCTTGTCGCCCATGTTGGCGAAGGCCTTGGTGACGGCGCTGACCGGAACGCCGGCCGGGGTGCTCATGCCGGCCACCTGTCCGTTCTGCAGGGCATCGGCCGAGGGACCGTAACCGACATGAACGAGCTTGAAGTCCTTCTCGGCATCGAGCCCGAGGTTCTTCAGCAGCACCTTGTTCGAGCCGAGGGTGCCCGAATTCTTCTTGCCCAGGGCCATCGCCTGGCCCTTCATGCCGGCGAGATCGGCCACGGTGCCGGTCTTGGCGAACTTCTTCAGGATCGTGAAATGCTCGACGTTCTGCCAGAGCATGGTCACCGCCCGCAGCTCTTTCTGCGGGCCGATCTTGGCGATGGGCCCGGTGCCGTTCCAGGCATAGGAACCGTACAGTCCCTGCAGAATGGCGAACTGGACCTCGTTGTCGCGCAGCAGCTTGACATTCTCGCCGGATCCGGCGGAATTGATCGCCGACATGCCGATCTTCTGCTTCGGCTGCAGCTTGACCTTGACCAGGGTCGACAGGGCGACGCCGACCGGATAATAGGTGCCGCCGGTCGAGGCCGTCGCCAGCAGATAGTTGCGCTCCGTGGGCTTGGCCGCCGCGGGCGAAACCGAACCGAACAGCAGCGACAGCGCCGCAACAACCAGGGCAACCTGCCTGATACGCATCATGCTTCTCATTTTTCTCTCCTCCTCGATGGGGTGAAGGGACGTGCGTCCCGTTGACTCTGCCCGAACGGACAGCGCAAGGGCCGTGCCAAGGAAAATGGCGGGAAAAACCGCACTGGCGAACGGAGAGGAGGAGAATTTAAGCAAGATCTTGCTGACGAAAAGATCCCCTTCGGCAAAGTTTTGCCGAAGGGAAAGGACGGCTCAGGTATACCTGAATCAGTGGGGTCATGCTGGATGAAGAGTGCAAGCGCTTGACCTTGAATGAGCTTTTTAAAAACCTGAGGCGCACCCATAGGTTCATCGGTGATTTTTGAAAAGCTCAGGCAGGTTAATGGCTTGTGCTATTCGCCGGCGATGAACTCACTGATTCAGGTGAAATCCCTGCGGTCGAGACGATGGCGGGCCATCTTTTCGTTCAGAGTGCGGCGGGGCAGGTCGAGTTCTTCCATCACGGCCTGGACATCTCCCCTGTGCCGGGCCAGCGCCTGTTCCAGCAGGTGACGCTCGTACTGGCGCAGCTGCTCCCGCAACCCGACCCGTGACGCCTGTGACGCAACCGGCCGCGACGCCCCGAGAACCGCGGCCAGGCGCTGTTCCCCGGGAAGGGAAGAAAGGACGTAACGTTCGGCGATATTCTTCAGCTCGCGTACGTTGCCCGGCCAGTCGTGGGCCATCAGCAACCCGGCGGCGCCCGAATGAAGCGGCGGCGCCGGGCGGCGGTAGGTCTCTGCTGCCCGGGCGCAGAAGTAGTCGAACAGCAGCAGAATGTCGCCGCCCCGCTCGCGCAGCGGCGGCACGCGCAGTTCGACCACGTTGATCCGGTAGTAGAGATCCCGGCGGAAGCGGCCGGCGGCGCATTCGGCCAGCAGGTCGGCATTGGTGGCGCTGATCAGCCGCACATCGATCGGCCGCGGCTCGTTGCCGCCGATCCGCACCACCTCCCTTTCCTGCAGGGCGCGCAGCACCTTGACCTGCAGCGGCAGCGGCATGGTGCCGATCTCGTCGAGAAACAGGGTCCCGCCGTGGGCATATTCGAAGCGGCCGATGCGAAGGCGGTCGGCGCCGGTAAAGGCGCCCCGCTCATAGCCGAACAGCTCGCTTTCGTACATGTTTTCCGGCAGCGCACCGCAGTTGACGGCGACATAACGGCCCTGCTTGCGGGCGCTGAAATCGTGCAGACAGCGCGCGACCACTTCCTTGCCGGTCCCGGTTTCTCCCTGGATCAGAACCGGGGCGTCGGTCGCGGCGATATCGAGAATCTCCTCGCGCAGCCGACGAATGCCGGGGCAGTTGCCGATAAGGCGCTGTTCGAGATCGTCCGGACCGGCCAGCCGGCGGCGCAGTTCGCGGTTTTCAAGCACCAGGCGGCGTTTTTCTCCGGCCCGCTGGATGATGTCGAGCAGCCGCTCGGGCTCGAAGGGTTTTTCGATGAAGTCGTAGGCGCCCCGGCGCATCGCCTCGACCGCCATCTGGACATCGCCGTGCGCAGTCACCAGGATCACCGGCAGATCCCGGTCGAGCTCGGTCAGGCGGGCAAGAAAGGCCATTCCGTCCATCTTCGGCATCCGCACATCGGTCACCACCACCCCGTCCAGACCGGCGTCGATTTCGGCCAGGGCGCTCGGCGCGTCGACAAAGACCCGCACCTGATACCCCGCCAGTTCCAGCCACTGCGCCGTCGAGGCACGCATGTCGGCATCGTCGTCGATCAGAAAAACCTTTCCACTGTTTTTCGTCATTGCTCCTCCCCCGCGGTCCGATCCGCCAGCAGCGGCAGTCGCACAATGAAACGGGCTCCCCGGTCCGGATTGTTCGTTGCACGAATGGTTCCACCCAGATCGGTGACGATCCGGTAGGAGATCGACAGTCCGAGCCCCAGCCCCTTGCCGACTTCCTTGGTGGTGAAGAAGGGATTGAACAGTTCGTCCAGATCCTGCTCGGCGATCCCCGTACCGCTGTCCCGGACCTCGATTTCGACCGTCTCGGCCCGGGCGGCCACCCGAATGCGCAATTCGCGACGTTCGCTGTCGCGCATGGCGTCGATGCCGTTGCGGATCAGGTTGACCAGAACCTGCCTGAGCCGGCCGCTGCCACCGGAGACGGCCACGGCGTCGTCCGGGACCTCCTTGACCAGCTCGACGCCGTGTTCGTCGAACAGCGGAGCGGTCAGGGTCAGGGCCTCGTCGAGACAGGACTGGATCACCACCCGTTCACGCTGCTGCGGTGCCTTGTGGGCGAAAATCTTCAGCTGGGCCGTAACCGAGGCCATGTGGTCGGTAATCCGGGAGATGGCGGCGAAGGTTTCACGGACCTTCTCTTCCTCGTGGCGATCGAGCAGCAGGCGCCCACTGGCGGCGTAGGTGCGCATGGCAGCGATCGGCTGGTTCAGTTCATGAACGATGCCCGCCGACATCTGGCCGAGCGCCGCCAGCTTGCTGCTCTGCACCAGTTCGGCCTGGGCATCGCGCAGGGCCTGCTCGGTCCGGCGGTGTTCCTCGATCTCCTCCTGCAGCCGCAGGTTGATCGCCTTGATCGCCTCGGCTTCCCGGGCCTTGCGCCGGGAAAGCTGCTTCTGGCGTCGTTCGCGCATGTACATGGCGCAGGAAAACAGCAGCAGGACCAGGACGGTGCCGATGGCCGTTACCGCCCGGCTCCGCTCCCGCACCGGCGCCAGCGAAGCCAGATAGAACAGCTTCCAGCCGAGCCCGGGCAGGGATCGGGAAAGCAGCAGATAACGCTCGCCGGCGGCACGGACGATCCGCCGGTCCTCGCCCATGACCTCGACCGTCCGCAGCGGACTCAGCCGCAGGGGCTTGTCACCGTACTGTCGCCCGGCGCGGATCCGCCGGCGCTGCTCGGCGCTCAGCGGCGCCAGGGTGGTGTATTTCCAGTCGCTGCGACTGGAAAGGAAGATGACGCCGTTGGCGTCGCTGACCAGCACCGTCTCGCCACCTTCCCGCCAGTCGTCCTGCAGGGGATCGAGGTCGACCTTGACCACCGCCACCCCGGCGAACCGGCCGTCCCGGCGAACCGGGTGGGACATGAAGAAACCCGGCCGCCCGGTCGTCACCCCGATGGCGAAGAAACGTCCCTGGCGCCCTTCCCGCGCGGCGGTGAAATAGGGACGAAAGGCGTAGTTGCGGCCGACGAAACTGGTCGTTTCGCGCCAGTTGCTCGAAGCCAGGGTATCGCCGGCGGCATCCATCACATACAGGGCTTCGCTGCCGGCCTCCCGGTTCAGCTCTTCAAGGTAGCGACTGACGTCGACGGAGGGCTTCCCCTGTGCCAGCATGTTCTGCACCGAGGCATTGCGGGCCAGCACATAGGGCAGGTAGGCATAGCGGTTCAACGCCCCGCGCAGGGTGCTGGCGTAGAGCGTCAGACGTTCCTGGCCGGTCGCCGTCATCGCCTCGAGCTCGACGTCGCCGGCCCAGCGGCTGGCCTGCCAGACACCGCCGGCCAGCAGCAGGGCAAGAAGAACCACCCACAGGGGAAAAAGTCTGCCGATCGCCTTCATCTTTTCCGGCCGTTTCGTCACGGGACAACACCCTCACGACGGCGTCCGGGCCGATCCCGGTCCATCAACAACTGTTCGACAGCAAATAGATTGCCATCATTCCTGCGGCAGGGCAAAAAAACAAAACCGGCGGGTCGCGCCCCGCCAGGCGCCTTACTTTTTTCAGCGCGAAAAAAGTAAGCAAAAACGCTTTCTTTTATTGCTGTCGCGAAGGTTCGTTGCCTCTTTTGCCCGGACAGCCAAATGAGAACCGTCCGCTCTTCGTGGCAGCAGGAAAAGCATCGATCCCGGGCTCGCTGCGCTCACACGGGCCAAACGGCCCAAAGCTGCCTCGACGGAAGCGGCTGTTCAATCCGGAAACGTCTCCGTCAAGGCCGCGGCGGTGCGGCCTGGCCCATCGAGCGGCCTGCCGCTCGCTGGGAAGCTTTTTCTGCCTGTTGCGAAGAGCTGTCGCTCCTTTGATGGAACATTCGGAACCTCGACCTGCCAAACCCACGCGACAGAAATGCCCGCCGCAGGCGACGCTCTTTCTGCTTACTCTTTGGAGCGCCAAAGAGTAAGGCGCCGTCCGGGGGCGCAACCCCGGATCGACATCCATCGACCGCAAGGTCGCAAGCAAAATCAAAACCCAAACCGGCGGGACGCGCCCCGCCAGGCGCCTTACTTTTTTCAGCGCGAAAAAAGTAAGCAAAAACGCTTTCTTTTATTGCTGTCGCGAAGGTTCGTTGCCTCTTTTGCCCGGACAGCCAAATGAGAACTGTCCGCTCTTCGTGGCAGCAGGAAAAGCATCGATCCCGGGCTCGCTGCGCTCACACGGGCCAAATTGTCCGGAGCTTCCACAGAGTGAAACGTTCGTCCCGAGAACAACGGTTCCTGTCGCGACAACGGCGATGCGGCCTGGCCCATCGAGCGGCCTGCCGCTCGCTGGGAAGCTTTTTCTGCCTGTTGCGAAGAGCTGGCGCTTCTTCGATGGGACAAGCGGAAGATCGACCTGCCAAACACTCGCGACAGAAATGCCCGCCGCAGGCGCAGGGCCCTTTTCTGCGTCCTCTTTTGGGCCGGCAAAAGAGGACGGCGTCGTCCGGGGCCGCAACCCCGGGATCCACGTCAACCGACCGAAGGTCGCAAGCTAAAAAAAACGGGGAAGGCCCCCCGGCCTTCCCCGCCCGCAGCTGTTCACGTCGAGAAAACAAGCTCAGCCGTCCTGTTCCGCCTGCGCATCAATCCCCAACTTTTCCCGCGCCATCTGCCGCAGCTTGTACTTCTGCACCTTGCCGCTGGCGGTCAGCGGAAACTCCTCGACAAAAAAGACGTACTTCGGCTTCTTGTAGGAGGCGATGCGCTCGCGACAGAAATCCTGCACGTCTTCCTCGGTCAGCTCGGCCCCCTGTCGGGGAATGATGAAGGCACCGACGACCTCGCCGTATCTGGCGTCGGGGATGCCGACCACCTGCACGTCGAGTACGCCGGGCATGGTGTAGAGAAATTCCTCGATCTCGCGCGGATAGATGTTTTCGCCGCCGCGGATGATCATGTCCTTGATCCGTCCGGTGATGCGGTAGTAGCCGTTCTCGTCCACCTCGGCCTGGTCGCCGCTGTGCAGCCATCCATCGGCATCGATGGCGGCGGCGGTCTGCTCGGGCATCTTGTAGTAGCCCTTCATCACGTTGTAGCCGCGACAGCAGAGTTCTCCCGGCTGGCCGGGACCGCAGATCTCCCCGGTTTCCGGATCGACGATCTTCACCTCGATATGCGGCAGGGCCGCCCCCACCGAAGCGACCCGGTACTCGATGCTGTCGTCGGTGCGGGTCTGGGTGATGACCGGCGATGCCTCGGTCAGACCATAGGCGATGGTGATCTCCGAGCAGTGCATCTTCTCCATCACCTGCTTCATGGTTTCGATGGGACAGGGCGAGCCGGCCATGATGCCGGTGCGCAGGGTGGAGAGATCGAACATGTCGAACATCGGGTGGTCGAGCTCGGCGATGAACATGGTCGGCACGCCGTAGATGGCGGTGCACTTCTCCTTCTGCACCGCGGCCAGCGCCATCAGCGGATCGAAGGTTTCCAGCGGCACCAGGGTAACGCCGTGGGTCAGGGCGGCCATGACGCCGAGAACGCAGCCGAAGCAGTGGAACAGCGGCACCGGCAGGCAGAGCCGGTCGGCGGTGGAGAACTTCTGCCGCTCGCCGATGAAATAGCCGTTGTTGAGGATGTTGTAGTGGCTCAGCATCACCCCCTTGGGAAAGCCGGTGGTGCCGGAGGTGTACTGCATGTTGATGACATCGTGGCAGGAGAGGCTCTGCCGGACCCGGTCCAGGTCCGTATCGTCGCACTGGCGGCCGAGCTGCAGCAGCTCGCGGGTGTTGTACATTCCCCGGTGCTTCTCCTGGCCGATGTAGATGACGCTGCGCAGCTCGGGAAAACGCTCGCTTCTCAGATGGCCGCGCTGGCAGGTACGCAGTTCGGGAATCAGCTCGTAGACCGTGTCCAGGTAATTGTGGTCGCGGAAGCTGTCGATGATCGCCAGCGCCTTCATGTCGGCCTGCCTGACCACGTATTCCAGCTCGAACTTGCGGTAGAGGGTGTTGACCGTCACCAGCACGGCGCCGATCTTGGCGGTGGCGAACATGAAGGTGATCCAGTCGGGAACGTTGCGCGCCCAGATGCCGACATGGTCCCCCTTGCCGATGCCGATGGCCAGAAGCCCCCTGGCCAGGTCGTCGACCCGCCGGTTGAACTCGCTGAAGGTCCAGCGCAGGTTGCGGTCGGGATAGACGATGAACTCATGGTCGGGAAGCTGCCGCACCTGCTTTTCGAGATAATCGCCGATGGTCAGTTCGGTAAATGGCATGATGGCGACCTCCGGATCGTCAGAACGGGGCGTAGACCACGGCGAGAATGCGGGCCGGGCCGCCAACGGCGTGCACGTCGTGCGGCACGATCGAGTCGTAGTAGATGCTCTCGCCGGCCTCCAGCCGGTAGCCGGTCTTGCCCAGCCTCACCTCGATGCAGCCCTCAAGCACATAGAGAAACTCCTCTCCTTCGTGCGACGACAGGGGCGGCTCGTCCCCCTCGCGCGGCTGCACGTCGATGACGAAGGGCTCCATGTGCCGGTCCTTCTTCCCCACTCCCAGGGCGTAGAAATCGAGATTGCTCCGGCGGGCTTCCGGGTCCTTGCCGGAAAAGCGGATCACGGCCGGCGACTGCCCCTTCTTCACCACGGCAGGGCCGTCATGCGGCTCGTCGTCGAGCAGGGTTCCGAGCCGGACGCCGAGGGCGCGGGCGATGCTCATCAGCGGCGTCAGCGAGGGGACCAGTTCCCCGGCCTCAATACGGGTCAGCACGTCGACATGGCACCGGCTCTGCTCGGCCAGCTGTTCGATGGTCAGCTGCCGCTCTTCGCGCAGCTGGCGAACGCGGCCCGCAAGTTTACTGTCAGCAGACATGGGTTGATTCTCCTTTAACATCGGGATGTTATGGGATTCTGGCAGACCAGAAAACGGTGCGCAGATTAGCACAGTTTCAGGGGAGAGGCAAAGCTTGGCCGGCCGGCCCGGCGCAAAAAGCCGGCGCCGGCCGAAGACGACGGGAAAACGGGAAGGCAACTCGGGATGACGAAGGCCTGCTTCAGGCCTGGCGCCGCAGATGCTCCCAGTGCTGCCGGATGGCGTCGCGCAGCACCATGGCGGTCACCCCCGACTTGCGGAAACGCCCCTGCATGGCGAGATATTCGGCCAGGGCCAGGTCGGAGAAGTCGGGCTCGACGTTGATGGTGACCTGCCGCCCGTCGCGGATTTCCAGCACCGGGTAGAGTCCGGACTGCACCGCCAGCCGGATCAGCTGGATGCCGTGCGCCGGCTCAGATTTCCAGCCGGTGGGACAGGGAGAGAGGATGTGCAGAAAGCGGAAACCGCGGGCCGCCAGCGCCTGGCGGAACTTGCGGCCGGCGTCCTCGGGATGCGCCAGCGAGACGCTGGCCGCGTAGGGGATGCGGTGCGCCGCCATCACGGCGAGAATGTCCTTCTTCACTTCCGGTTTGCCGACCGGCGTGCTGGTGGTGGCGGCGCCGAGCGGCGTCGCCGAGGAGCGCTGGCCGCCGGTGTTGCCGTAGATCTCGTTGTCGTAGCAGATGTAGAGGACATCCTCGTTCCGTTCCGCCGCCGCCGACAGGGTCCCCATGCCGATGTCATAGGTGCCGCCGTCGCCGGCCCAGCAGACCACCCGGATCGGTTCCTCGTTGAGGGCCGCCACCCTGGCCAGTCCCGTGGCGACCGCCGCCGGCGAGGCGAAGGTCGACAGCACCACCGGCACGCCGAAGGCGGTGAAGGGATAGGAGCCGGCCGCCACGGCGCCGCAGCAGGCCGGGATCACCAGCTGCACCGGCTGCCCGGCCAGCTCGCGGCCGAACATCTGCAGGGCGATCGACATGCCGCAGCCGCCGCAGTTGGTATTGCCGGGACGCAACAGGGGACGACCCGCAGGACGCTCCTGCACGGGAATCGTTCTTTCCGCAACTTCAGTCATGCGCCCACCTCCATCACCATCGGCTCGCCGGCCGTCTCGCGGCCCAGCAGATCGTCGACCAGCTGTTCGACGTGCTCCGGCCTGACGTCGCCGCCGCCAAGACCGAGCATGTAGTTCTGCATCAGGACATCCCCGGAAACGCAGCTGCGGCACTCACCCCAGAGCACACCGCCGAAGCCGGGGCTGATGTCCCGGTCGAGCACCGCCACCCGGGCCGGCCGGCCGAGCAGCTCGCGCAGCTGCCGCGCCGGGAAGGGACGGAACAGGCGGACCCGCAGGCCGCCGGCCTTCACGCCCCGCTCTCGCAGCCGGTCCACGGCCCGCTCCACGGTGCTGGCCAGGGTTCCCATCGACAGGATCAGCAGTTCGGCGTCCTCGTACCGGTAGCCGACCAGCGGATCGGCGATCGGCCGGCCGAAGACGGCGGCGAACTCGCGCTGCAGTTGCGGATAGATGGCGAGGGCGGTGTTCATCGCTTCGTGGTGCTGGCGACGCAGCACCTCGGTCTGCTGCGGCAGCACCACCGAGCCCAGGGCGTGCGGCTGCTCGTTCAGGCGGTGCGGCACCTCGAGCGGCGGCAGGAAACGGTCGACCAGCTCCTGTTCCGGCACCAGGGTCTGGGCCATGGTGTGGGAGAGGACGAAACCGTCCTGGCAGACCATCACCGGCAGCATCACCCGGGGGTCCTCGCCGAGCCGGTAGGCGAACAGGATGGTGTCGAGCACCTCCTGGTTGTCGGCGCAGTAGAACTGCAGCCAGCCGGAATCGCGCAGCAGCAGGCTGTCACCATGATCGGCCCAGATGTTCCAGGGCGGTCCCAGGGTGCGGTTGGCGACCATCATCACCATCGGCAGCCGCAACAGGGCGGCGGTGACCACGTTCTCGGCCATGTAGGCCAGACCGTTGGACGAGGTGGCGGTGAAGGAGCGGGCACCGGCGGCGACGCTGCCGATGCAGACCGCCATGGCGCTGTGTTCGCCCTCGACGCGAACCACCTGCCCCTTTTCGATCTGCCGGGAGCAGAGCAGCTCCATGCACTCGGTCGACGGCGTGATCGGATAGACGCCGGCACAGAAACCGCGTCCGCTCCGGTTGGCCCGGGCGGCCAGGATCGCGGCCATCGCCGCGGCATGATTGGCGCTGATCAGTTCGTTTCGCATCGCTATCAGCTCCGGCTCGGCATGGCGGCGGCCCGAAGGGCGTGACGGGGGCACTCCTGGGCGCAGATGCCGCAGCCCTTGCACTGCTCCCCGTCGATGGCGTAGCCACCGCCATCCCGGCAGATGACCCCTTCAGGGCAGTAGATGAGACAGGTGTCACAGCGGGTGCAATGGCCGCAGGAGAAGCAGCGATCGGCCTCGGCCGGGTCGGCGAGGCCCAGGTTGGCCTCCCGTCCCGACAGCCGTTCGGCCGGCGGCAGATGCCTCTCGTGGGCCGGCTGTGTCCGTACAAAGGCATCGAAATGGATCTCCTCGGCGGTGACCGCGATGCCGTCTTCCCGCTCCGCCGCCTCGACGGCCTCGATGCCGGTTCCGGCCAGCAGCGCGCGGGCGGCGCGTCGGCCATCGCCGATGGCGTGAGTCACCGTTCCGGCCGCGATGGCGACATCGCCGCAGCAGACCACCGGCAGAACGGAACCGCCGCTCACCACGCGCCGCCCCGCCGGCCGCCAGTCCTCCGGCAGCAGGCCGAGATCGGCGCTCTGTCCCAGGCAGAGCAGGATCCGGTCGCAATCGAGACGGGCGACGCGGTCGGTCACCACCGGCTTCCGGCGGCCGTCCTCTCCCCTGGGGCCCAGCTCGACTTCGGCCAGCTCCACGGCCTGCACCCGCCCGTCGCCGGCAAAGGCCACCGGCTGGCGATACAGCAGCAGCTCCACCCCTTCCTCGACGGCCTCCTCGATTTCCGAGTCGATCGCCGGCATCTCGGCGCGGCCGCGGCGATAGGCCAGGGTCACCCGGTCGGCCCCGTTGCGCAATGCGGTCCGGGCGGCGTCGATCGCCGAATTGCCGCCGCCGACGACTACCACGTGCCCCGACAGGCGGACATCGCCGCCCTGCCTGGCACGCGCCAGGTAGGCGAGCCCCTGCTCGACACCGGCAAGATCCTCGCCGGGCACCGCCGCCCGCCGCCAGACATCGAGACCGGTCGCCAGCAGCAGGCCGTCATGCTCCGCCAGCAGCTCGCGCAGGGCCGTCTTGTCGATCCGGCAGCCCGTTCGCGCCTCGACGCCGAGAGAGAGAATGCGGGCGATGTCCCGCTCGAGCCGCTCCGGCGGCAGCCGGTAAGCGGGGATGCCGTAACGCAGCAGCCCGCCAAGCTGATCTTCCCGCTCGTAGAGGGTGACGTCATGCCCGGCCAGGGCCAGGGTCCAGGCGGCGCTCAGCCCCGCCGGCCCGCTTCCCACCACTGCAAAGGACTTTTTCACCTTCGGCCGCTCGGGTTGCAGCAGCAATCCGGCATGGTGATCGCCGACCCAGCGCTCGAGGCTGCGGATGTTGACCGCCCCGTCGTACTCGATGCGATTGCAGCGACTCATGCAGGGCGCCGGACAGACCCGGCCGCAGACCGAAGGCAACGGCTGGGTCCGCTGCAGGATGCGGGCGGCGGCCTCGATGCCGTCGCTGCGCAGGGCCTGGATGAAACCGACCACGTCGTTGCCGGCCGGACAGCCGACACTGCAGGGTGCCGGCCGCTCCTGGTATTCGACCCGCTGGGTACGCCAGGAGCCGGTCTTCAGCGGCATCGGCGGATCACAGACCTGCCCGGTCAGCGGCGGCACCCGGGGAACGGCCACCGGCGACGGCTCGGCGGTCTTTTCCGGCAGGCGGAAGACATCCCGCAGCCGCACCTCACGGTAGGCGCGCCGTGCCGCCTCCAGGTCCGCTTCCAGACCGAGACTGCGGTAGGCCCGTTCGACATCGTCGAACCCGAAGCCGACGAGGCGGGCATAGGCACCGACC
Source organism: Geothermobacter ehrlichii (assembly GCF_008124615.1). Taxonomy (NCBI): domain Bacteria; kingdom Pseudomonadati; phylum Thermodesulfobacteriota; class Desulfuromonadia; order Desulfuromonadales; family Geothermobacteraceae; genus Geothermobacter; species Geothermobacter ehrlichii. Next base: position 41,697 of record NZ_VNIB01000017.1, on the reverse strand, counting down.
ATGGTGGTGTTGACAATCACCACGGACCGGCTGCCGATGCCGTATTCGCGGGCGATGGCGGTGGCGTCGACCACCGCCACACGATACTCGGCGAACAGATCGTCGATGGCATCCAGCCCCCCGTCGCCGTTGAGCAGAACCAGGGCGCCGGGCGACAGCCCGGCCAGGATGTCCGGGCCGACCAGGCCGGAATCGAGAATCAGCAGCTGGTCCGGACGGTAGACCTTGTTGCGGTTACGTACCGGCCGGTCGCTGACCCTGGTGTAGGCCCTGACCGGCGCCCCCGAACGCTCGGAAGCGTAGTCGCCGAAGGTCTGGACAAACCGGTCCCGGCCGGCGAAGAGCATGGCGATCAGCTTGGCGCAGGTCACTCCGCCCTGGCCGCCACGGCCATGAACCCTGATTTCGAGTTCGGAAGGAATGTCGGCGGTGGGGCCGACGGCGAACTTGCCGTCCGACAGCACCGATGACGGCAAAAGTCCGCCCGCAAGAGAGCTGCCCGGCAGATTCGGATTCGACTGGCCCATATCTCTGATTCCTTTTGTCGCTGGCATGGACCGGACCTCAAGTCCGGACGACGGAATCAGAAGAGCAAGCAACCTGCCAGAAGGGGCAAAATTCTAAAATTTTGTTCTATTTTATTTTTGCGACCTGCAACAGGTTGATTTTACATTATTTTTGGCAGAGATCAGACACTTGCGAGCGAAAAGGGCCATCCAGTCGAACGGGCCGGGCGGACGCCACGGCCCGGCACAATGGAAACCAGAGGTTCCAGGCTGCACGGCAGAAACAGCTAAGCCGACGAAAGCAGAGGCCGGAAGGGGGGATGAAAGGCTGGTTTCCAGTGGAAACCTTAGGTTCCATGACCTCCATGCCTTCCTGTCGGGGTTCATCCCATGCCGTACTTCTTCAGCTTCTTCAGCAGGCCGGTATGCGACAGCCCCAGCATTCGCGCCGCCTGGCGCTTGCTCGGCGCCAGGCGCAGGACCTCGGCGATGATGCGCCGCTCCAGCTGTCCGACCTGTTCGGCCAGGGACTGCCGCCCCATTTCCGGCGGGGACGCGCCGTCCGCATGCCCGAGCTCGTAACTGAAACGGATGCTGTCGCTGCTGATGCGCTCGCTGCCGCTGAGAATCGCCGCCCGCTCGATGACGTTGCGCAGTTCGCGGACGTTGCCCGGCCAGCGATGTGCCGTCAGCTTGGCCAGGGCGTCCTCGGTCAGCCGCCGGGCACGCAGCCCGAGACGGGCGTTGACCTGAAACAGGAAATGCTCCGCCAGCAGGGGGATGTCCTCCCGCCGTTCACGCAATGGCGGAATGTGGATGGGAAAGAGATTGATGCGGTAGAAGAGGTCTTCACGAAACCGGCCTTCCCTGACCAGCTGCTCCAGGTCGCGGTTGGTGGCGGTGATGACCCGCGCGTTGACGGTGATCTCCTCGTTGCTGCCGATGCGCCGCAGCTTGCCGTCCTGAATGACCCGCAGCATCTTGGCCTGCAGCGCCGGCGGCATCTCGGCGATTTCGTCGAGAAAGATGGTCCCGTCCCTGGCCGCCTCGAACAGACCGGCCCGCCCTTCCTTGCGCGCCCCGGAAAAAGCGCCGCCGACATAGCCGAACAGCTCGCTTTCCAGCAGGTTTTCCGGCAGGGCGGCACAATTGACCGGAATGAACGGCCCCCGGCAACCGCTGGCGACATGAATGGCGCTGGCGAACAGCTCCTTGCCGGTGCCGCTCTCGCCCCGGATGCAGACGATGCCGTCGGTCGGCGCAATCTTCTCGGCGAAGACGATCGCCTGCCGCAGACCCGGACTCTGGCCGACCATGTCGTCGAAGGTGACCTGCGGCTCGCTGGCGACGGCGCTGGCGACCTCGCGAAGGCCCCGCAGATCCTGCAGCACCTCCACGGCGCCGACGATCCTTCCGCGGGAATCGCGGATCACCTCACCGCTGGCCAGATACTGGTAACGCCGGTGGCCGCGCGTCATGCTGCGCTTGACGTTGCGGTAGGTCCGCCCTTCCAGGCAGGCCAGCAGGCTGGTGTCGGACAGATCGAGATCGCGCAGGTTGCGGCCGACGACATCGGCCTCCCCCAGGCCGAGCATGGCGCGGGCGACCCGGTTGATGGTGGTCAGCTCGCCGTCCTCGTTGATCGACAGGATGCCGTCGCTGACGCTGTCGAGCACCACCTGAAAGCGCCGCTGCCGCCTCTCCTGCGGCATGGTGCGGATGCCGGCAAGGTCCTCCACCTCGGGCAGGGCGGCCAGGGCATCGAGAATCGCGGCCTCGCCGGGGGAGCCGTCCCCGGTTTCCAGCTCGAGAAAGACATGGGTCAGACCCGCGTTCTTTTCCACCTCCATGCTGAGGATGTTGACGTCGTCCTCGGCCAGCACCCGGGCGATTTCGGCCATCACGCCGACCCGGTCGACAACCTGCAATCTGAGCTTGATGTTCGATCTCATGCGCACCTCGCCGGGAAAGGTTCCGGAAACGGGTCGTGATCCTGATTCAGGGTGACGTTACCACGTTTGTCCCGGCTTGCAAAACGGCCCTCTCCTCCGCCTTCTGCTATAGTTTTAAACGCTTCCATGCCGGCACCCGAGTGCCGGCTTCACATCACCGCGGGGGAGTCTCCATGCCCATCCTGAAAGACAGCCTCAGATCGCTCGGCCGCAGCTGGACGAACCTGACCGAAAGCCTGCTCGGCGGCCTGCTCGGCAAGACCGACATCGACCTGGCCAACGGCGACGAGGAGCTGTTGCGCCGGCAGCTGAAAAAGTGGCTGGACGCCCGCGGCGGCGAGGTGTCGGCCCGCAATCACGCCATGCAGATCGGCAGCCTCTACCGCAACCTGTCGACCGCCGGCAGAAAACGCTTCCTGACGATGCTGGCGCGGGAATTCGGCATCGACCGGGCGGCGCTGAGCTGGCACTGCCAGGCCTATCTCGCCCCCGACGCAGACCACGCCGCCGTCGAGCAACAGTTGCGCGACCTGCTGGTGCCGCCGCGCCTGAAGCTGCTGCGCCAGTTCAACACCCTGCCGGACGGCATCAAGTTTCTGGTCGATTTGCGCCGCGACCTGATCGCCTTCAGCAGGGAAGATCCCGAGCTGCGGGCCTTTGACGGCGAAATCCGCCACCTGCTGGCGACCTGGTTCGACGTCGGCATGCTGCACATGCACCAGATCGACTGGCAATCGCCGGCGGCGGTGCTGGAAAAGCTGGTGGAATACGAGGCGGTGCACGAAATCCATTCCTGGCAGGACCTGCGCCACCGCCTGCATCTCGACCGGCGCTGCTATGCCTTCTTTCACCCCAACATGCCGGGCGAACCGCTGATCTTCGTCGAAGTCGCCCTCACCAACGGCATCGCCGACAGCATCCAGACCCTGCTCGACGAATCGACGCCCGACGTGCCGCCGGAAAAGGCCGACACGGCGATCTTCTACTCCATCTCCAACGCCCAGCAGGGGCTCAAGGGCATCAGTTTCGGCAACTTCCTGATCAAGCGGGTGGTCGACACCCTCAGGGCCGAGCTACCCAACATCAGGACCTTCGCCACCCTCTCGCCGATACCCGGCTTCGCCCGCTGGCTCGACGGGCTGAACGACGAAAAGATGGCCGAATACCTCGGGGAAGAAAAGATGAACCGCCTGGCGGCGCTCTGCGCCGCGCTGGAGGTGAAAGGCGGGCTGCGCTCGTTGCTGCAGCGTCCGGGCTGGCACCGCGACCGGCAGATCACCGACGTGCTCCGGCCGCTGATCGAGCACCTGCTCTACCACTATTTCCACACTTTCCGGGAGGACGGACAGCCGATCGACCCGGTCGAGCGCTTCCACCTCGGCAACGGCGCCCGCATCGAACGGGTCAACTGGCTGGGCGACATTTCCGACAAGGGCTTGGCACAGTCCTGCGGTTTCATGGTCAACTATCTCTATCCGATCAGGGATATCGAGAAGAACCACGAGCTCTACGCCACCAAACGCAAGATCGTGGTCTCCTCCGCCGTCAAGGCGCTGGGGAAGTAGGGCCGGGAAGAAAAAAGGCCGCTTCGCCTTTCAGGTCGAAGCGGCCTTTTTAGCCTTGTCCGGCCACGCAGAGCGGCCAATCCAACGTCTGGGCCCGGCTAGAGAATCATGTCCCTGCGGGCGTAGATCACCGCAAACAGCGTCGCCGGCTGGTCGCCGTGGCAGGCAACGATGTGCGGCAGGGTCGAATCGTAGTAGATGAAATCGCCGGCGTTGAGAATGTCGGTATGGCCGGCGAGGCTGACCTCGACCTGCCCTTCGAGCACGAACAGAATCTCTTCGCCGTCATGTCCGTTCGGCTCCTTCGGCGCCTGCCCCGGAGTCAGGGTGACCAGAAACGGCTCCATGTGCCGGTTCTGCTTGCGAAAACCGAGAGACTGGTAGCTGTAGCCGGCGGCGGTGTCGCGGGTTTCGCCGAAACGGGACACGGCCCGCCCCTGCTCGCTGCGGACTATGCAGTAGGGAGCGTCGGCGCTGTCGCCGAAGAGATCGCCGAGGGACACCTTGAAGGCATTGGCCAGAGCGACGATCTGCCCCAGCGGCGGTGAAACCCTGCCCGCCTCGATTTCGGCCAGCAGCTCGGGCGACATCTCCGCCTTTTCAGCCGTCTGCTCGAGGGAAAGCCCCTTCTTGTCGCGCAGTTGCCTGATCTTTTGCCCGATTGCCACTCTTGCGTCCGCCATGGTTCTCCTCCCTTCGGAAATCCTGTCTGCCGGCATCGCCGCCGCCAGCTCCGTGAAAGAACAATCTGTCAGGCGGGTTCGGTCTTGCCCATGTCCCGGTGCAGCGCCTGCCGCAGCCTGCGGGCAATGGGGCCGACCCGCCCCTGGTTGATGGTGAAATCGTCGACCCGGACCACCGGCATCACCTCCAGCGAGGTGGAGGTGATGAAGACCTCGTCGGAAAAGAGCAGGTCCTGCAGCCGGTACTCGCCGCAGATGACCCGCAGGTCGAGCTCCTGTTCGCACAGCCGGATGATGGTCGAGCGGGTCACACCCTCGAGCAGCCCGGTCGCCGCCGAGGGGGTGAAGACCCAGTGGTCACGGGTCCAGAAGATGTTGGAGGCCGATCCCTCGCAGACCTCCCCCCGGCTGTTGAGCATGATCACCTCTAAGACGCCCGCCTCCTTCGCCTCGAGCTTGCCGAGCAGGCTGTTGAGATTGCTGATCGACTTGATTTTCGGATTGATCGCCTCGGGGGCGTTGCGGCGGGTGCGGGCGACCCGCAGGGCGATGCCCTGCCGGTAGCATTCTTCGGGAAACTCCCGGAACTCCCTGGCGACGATCAGGCAGGTCAGTTCGCCTTCGAGCCGGCGCTGAAAGCCGACCTGACCCGGCCCCCGGGTGATGGTGATGCGAAAGTAGGCGTCCTGCAGGCGGTTGCGGCGGCGCAGCATGAGCAGGATGTTTTCCAGCTCCTGCTCGCTGTAGGGCATGGGATAGCAGAGCGCCTCCGCCGACTGCCGCAGACGCTGGTAATGGCGGGGAAACTGGTAGAGCCGCCCGCCGACGGAACGGAAGCTTTCGTAGATGCCATCGCCGTAGAGAAATCCCTGGTCGAAGACCGAAATCTTCGCCTGTTCGGCGGGAATGAATTCTCCGTTCAGAAAGACAGTGCTCATGGCGATGGTTCGCTGCTCGCGTCAGTCGTCGGCGAAAGCCTCCCGGTAATCGTCCCACCTGGCGTCGACCTGCGCCTGCAGGGCGGCGATCTGTTCGTCGCTCATGTGCCTGAAGCGCACCTGCAACTTGAGATAGTCGCGCACCGGACGCCGCCCCTTCTTCAGCAGCCGGGCCGAGGGCTCGGAGAGACGCTTCACACCGTTTTCGATCTCGTAGAGGACAAACAGTCCGCTCTCGACCGCCATGCGCCCGATCTTGATGGTCAGCCGCTCCTCGCAGCCCCAGCCGGGCGGACAGGGAGTCTGGATGTGGAAATACTTCAGACCGCGCATCTGTTTGGCCCTGAGCAGCTTGTCGTGAAAATCGAGCGGATAGGAAGCGGAGCAGGTGGCCACAAAGGTCGGGTTGTGGGCGGCGACGATGGCCGGTACGTCCTTGGCCGCCTGCGCCTTGCCGGTAAAGGGCGTGGTGGTGGTCAGGCTGCTGCAGGGAGTGGTGCCGGAGCGCTGCACTCCGGTGTTCATGTAGGCCTCGTTGTCGTAGCAGATGTAGATGATGTCCTCGCCCCGCTCGAGAGCCCCGGAAAGGGCCTGGATGCCGATATCCGAGGTGCCGCCGTCGCCGGCCCAGGCGACCACCTGGGTCGTCCTGCCGAGCCGTTTCATGGCGGCGCGCACGCCGGTGGCGACGGCGGCGGTGGAAGCGAAGGTGCAGTTGAAGATCGGGAACTGCGAGGCGGAAACCGGGTAGAGGCCCTGCATGACGGTCATGCAGCTCGGCGGAACGACGAAGATGCAGTCCCGCCCCAGGGCCTTGGCCCCGATGCGGTAGAGCAGCCCCATGCTGCATCCGGAGCAGGCCCGGTTGCCCGGATGGACGAATTCCTCTTCGGTCAGGCTGAGGACCGTTGTCTTTGGCGTATCACTCATAGCTGCAATCCGATCCAGTTGGGGGTATCGGCCACCTCGGGCGGCAGTTCATCCTGACCGCAGGCCTGCTTCAGGTTCCGGCAGAGTTCGTTGGTGGGAATTTCGCGGCCGCCAATGCCGACGATGAAGTTGCGCAGAACCGGCCGGGCCGGCCAGGGATAGAGAGCCGACTTGACGTCGGCGAACAGCGCCCCCTGATGTCCGTAACTGAGTCCCTTTTCGAAAACCATCACGCCCCTGGCCGCCTGCAGGGCTTCCGCCAGCTGGCGGGCCGGGAACGGCCGGTAGACCTGAACCGCCAGCACCCCGACGCGGATGCCGTCCTCCTGGCGCAGGCGGTCGACCACGTCGCGGAACTGGTTGGCCAGCGTCCCCATGGCCACGACCACGAACTCTGCATCCTCCAGGCGGTAGGCCTCGAGCACCGGCGCCCCACCGCGTCCGAAACGCTGCCGGTAGTCGGCGTCGATCTCTTCCCAGACCGCAAGGGCCTGGTGCATCTCCTGCTGCAGGTTGTGGCGGATGTCCATGTAGCCGCCGCGCAGCACTCCGCCGGCGTCGCGCCGGGCATCGGGCAGGGTGACGGAATTGAGGTTTTCCGGCCGCTGCGGATCGAGGGCGTGCTTGTAGACGTAAGGCGGCAGAAACGCGCGCACCGCCTCGGCGTCGGGCAGCTCGAAGGGCATGTAGGTATGCGACAGATAGTAGCCGTCGTAATTGACCATCACCGGAATGTGCACCGCCTCGGCCAGGCGGAAGGCCTTGATGGTGACATCGACGATCTCTTGGTGATCCTTGACGAACAACTGAATCCAGCCGGTGTCGCGCTGGCTCATGGCGTCCTGATGGTCGTTCCAGACCGACCAGGGGGCTCCGACCCCGCGGTTGACCACGCACATTACCAGCGGCAGCCGGGCGCCGGCCGCCCAGTGCAACTGCTCGCTCATGTAGAGCAGGCCGTTGGCCGAGGTGGCGGTAAAGGCCCGCACGCCGGCACTGGCGGCGCCGATGCAGACCCCCAGGGCGCTGTGCTCGCTTTCGACCGCCACGTACTCGGCGTCCATCTCGCCGCTGGCCACCCATTCCGACAGCTTTTCGGTCAGCGGCGTCTGCGGCGTTATCGGATAGGCGGCCACCACCTCGACGCCGGCCAGGCGGGCGGCGTGGGCGGCGGCATTGTTGCCGGAATCGATGCACTTGTTACTCATCGGCCCCTCCTTCGGCGAAGGTCTCCTCGGCGACCATGGTGATGGCGCCGACCGGACACTCCTCGGCACAGATGCCACATCCCTTGCAGTAGTCGAGATCGAACTGCGGCTCGATGGTCTTGCTGACCGCGACGTCGGGGCAATAGAACCAGCACAGGTGACAGGCGTGCCTGCCGGTCCTGGCCGGCGTACAGCGGCTGTAGTCGATGACCGGCCGCTCCACCCGCCAGGAGCCGGTACGGCCGGCGTCGCCGGGGCCGGAGGTCGCCGCGGAGGTCATGATCTTGAAACGGGAATCAGGCATGGGCGCCTCCCTCAGGTTCGCAGATCTCGGTCGCCTCAAAAGCGAGACGGGCGGCACGAACGTTCTGTTCGGGCCGGCGGTCGGCGAACTCCTCGGCGATGTATTCGGCCAGGCGGTCAATGGCGAGCAGCCCGCTGGCGCGACCGAGAACGCCGATGATACCGCTGTTGACGATCCCCTTGCGCAACCCGGCCTCCTCCCCTATGCGGGCGACGTTGGCCACTGCCACGCGAAAGTCCTTCTGCCGGTGCCGGCTTGGCGGATGCGGCGAGTTGATCACCAGCAGCCCGCCCGGCTTCAGCCCCACGGTCACGTCAACCTCGTTGAGAATCAGGTGATCGAGAACCACCACGATATCCGGCTCGCGGATCGGCGACAGGTCGTGGATCGTCTCCCGCGCGATCTTCAGCGACGTGCTGACCGGCGCGCCGCGGCGCTCGGTGCCGAAGGTCGGCGCCATCACCACCCCGCCGTAACCGGAGGCGAACGCGGCTTTCGCCACCACCTTGGCGGCGGTGATCGCCCCCTGACCGCCGCGGCCGTGCCAGCGGATCTGGATCATCGATGTCGTGTCTTCCATCTGCCCCTCGTCGTGCACCCGTACCGGGTGTTTCTTTAACCTGAATTCAGTGAGCTCATCGCCGGCGAATAGCGCGCGTCATTGACCTGCCTGCGGTTCCAAGAAACCGCCGGCGAACCTGTGGGTGCGCCTCGGATTTTCTGAAAACGCGTTCAGGCCAAGCACGTGCACTCTTCGTCCGGCATGAACCCACTGAGTCAGGTCCATGTGAAACGAGGGAGCATTCTAGTCCATTCCGCCCGACATTAAAAGACCTCTTGCGCCCCCGCCATGCCGGCAACGGCGCCTGTTTCGCTCCACCAAATGACAGATTCGTCGGCCGGAATTTTCCCGCTTCAGCAGCCGCGAAAACGGGGCGGCCGCTTTTCCAGAAAGGCGTTGATCGCCTCGATATGGTCCTCGGTCTGGTGCGCCATGGCCTGAAAGGCAGCGCACAGGTCGAGGAACTCGGGCAAGTCCATCTTCTGCCCCAGCCTGAGCAGCCGCTTGCCCAGGCGCAAGGCCTGCGGCGGCTGGGCGGCGATGCGCGCCGCCAGCTCGCGGGCGCGCGGCAGCAGCTCCTCCTGGTCGACCACTTCCAGCAGCAGTCCCAGCTCCAGGGCCTCGTCGGCCTTGACCAGGCGGCCGCTGAAAATCAGCTCGGCCGCCCGCTGGGCGCCGACCAGTCGGGGTAGAAACCAGGCGCCGCCGTCACCGGGGATGATGCCGAGATTGAGGAAGGTTTCGCCGAACAGGGCGCGGGTGGAACCGATGCGCAGGTCGCACATGCAGGCCAGATCCATGCCGGCGCCGATGGCCGGGCCGTTGACGGCGGCGATGACCGGGATTTCCGCCCGCTGCATCGCCAGCGGCAACTGCTGGATCCCGCGCCGGTACTGGTCCTGGATCTGCAGCACCGAACCGGAAAAGATCCCCTCGCGGTCGCGCATCTGCTTGACGTTGCCGCCGGCCGAAAAGGCGGCGCCGTCGCCGGTCAAAATCAGGACCGACAGGTCGGAATTGCGGTTGGCCCAGTCGATGGTGGCGATAATGTCCTCGACCAGGGTGGTGCCGGTCAGGGCGTTGCGAACGTCATCTCGATCGAAGGTCAGCTCGGCCACCCGGTTCTCGCAGGTCAGCCGGGCATCGGTCAGTCGCGGCATTTCAGTCATTGCAGCTCCTCCTCGAAGGTGTAGAATGGCAACGAAATGACGTTAGCAGATTCACTGCCGGATGCCAATGAACCCCGGACCGGCGATATCCGGTCACGGGCAGCGAGAAGGAGCCTGAGCAATGCTGAACCCGAAACCGCCCATCATCACCGCCACCGCGACCGTCGGCAGCGCCAGCCGCTTTTTGCCCAGGGTCTACGGCTGGATGACCGCCGGACTGGCCCTGACCGCCCTGGCTGCCCTGCTGACCCTGTCGAGCCCCGACCTGCTGCGGCTGATCTTCGGCAACAGGATGGTCTTCTACGTCCTCATCTTCGGCGAGCTGGGCCTGGTCATCGCCCTGTCGGCGGCCATCAACCGCATCGGCGTCACCACCGCCACCCTGATATTCCTGCTCTACTCGGCGCTGAACGGCGTCACCTTCGCCGCCATCTTCCTGGTCTACACCAGCAGCTCCATCGCCAGCACCTTCTTCATCGCCGCCGGCACCTTCGCCGCCATGAGCGTCTACGGCTACACGACCAGGCGCGACCTGACCGGCTGGGGCAGCTTCTTCTTCATGGGCCTGGTCGGTATCATCATCGCCTCGCTGGTCAACATCTTTCTGCAAAGCGCGATGATCACCTGGGTCGTCAGCTACATCGGCGTCTTCGTCTTTGTCGGCCTGACCGCCTACGACACCCAGAAGATCAAGCAGATCGGCGAGGCCGGTTTCGCCAGCGAGGACGGCCGCAAGAAAGCCGCCATCATCGGCGCCCTGCGCTTGTATCTCGATTTCATCAACCTGTTCCTGATGCTGCTGCGCATTCTCGGCAATCGCCGGTAAGCACCTTTCCCGCGGCAGCCGCCCTCACCCCTTCCACATCGCCAGCGCCTCGGCCGCCGACACCCGTTCGAGGGGTCGGCGCTGCCGGGGCGGCTCACCGTCGACCCAGGCGGGGAAGAGCACCTCGATGCGCCGTTCCCGGTCGTGAATCTGCAGCAGCCGACGCTGCCGGACATGCGGATGGCCGGGGACCTCGTCCTGCTCGAGGACCGGCTCGAAGCAGCAGTCGACCCGGGCGAGGCGGCGCTGCCATTCGTCCCGGTCAGCGGAGGCGAACAGGGCCTGCAGCTCGGCGATCAGCTCCTTCTGCGGCAACGGCTCGTGCTGGCGGGCGATCCAGTCCGGCCGTCCCACCGTCTCGCAGAACGCCCGCCAGAACTTCTCCTCGATGGCTCCCAGGGCGACAAAACGGTCATCGGCGGTACGATAGACCTGGTAGCAGGCCGCACCGCCGGTGAGCAGATCGCGGCCGCGGCCGAAGGCCTCACCGGGGCGGCAGGCGGCGGTCAGGCCGAAGGACTGCCAGGAGAGGGCCATTTCGAACAGACTGACGTCGATGAAGGCTCCCCGGCCGGTGCGGCCGCGCCGCAGCAGGGCGGCAAGGATGGAGGTCGCCGCCTGCTTGCCGGCGGCATAGTCGCAGATCGGCGGAAAGGGGATGACCGGGGTCTGGCCGGTTCCGGTCAGGCTGAGCATGCCGCTCATGGCGAGGTAGGTCAGGTCGTGTCCGGCCCGCTGGCGGCAGGGACCCGTCTGGCCGAAGCCGGACAGGGCGCAATGGATCAGGCGCGGGTTGATCTGCTCTAGCCGTTCGCGGCCGAAACCGAGGCGCTCGAGCACTCCCGGACGGTAGGACTCGAGCAGCACGTCGGCCGCCCGCACCAGTTCGGTCAGAGTCTGTTTTCCGGCCGCCTTCTTGAGGTCGATTTCGACCACGGACTTGCCGGCGTTGACCTGCTTGTAGAAAGGGGAAACGCCATCGCCGTCGGCCAGCATGAAGCGGCGCATCGGATCGCCGGCCGTCGGCTCGACCTTGAGCACCTCGGCACCGAGATCCGCCAGCAGCTGGGTGGCGAAAGGCCCCGGCAGGTACTGGCTGAGGTCGAGAACACGAATGCCGACGAGACAGTCACCGAGCATCGGACCGCAGCCGCCTCAGCCCTCGAGGGTGAATTCCCAGGCGCACCAGTAATCATCGGGATGCGCATCGGGCGGACAGGCAACGCAGCGGGTCCGGATCCGCGGGTCGACGGTGCGGGCGAACTCGCTGTACTCGACGATACCCACCGACTTGCAGGGGAAATCGTCCAGTCCCTTGCGTTTGCGCGCCGACTGCACCCGGCAGTCGACCATGCGAAAAACGGCCCGGGTGTCGCTGACCTCGATCGCCTGCTGCAGGTTCAGCCGCGCGTACATGCGGTGCTTCAGGCATTCGAGCAGGGCCGGAATCCCTCCGCCCGGCTCGATGCCGAGCCGCGCCATGATCCTTTTGGCCTCGATGACGGTGAACTTCTCCCAGGCGGCCCGGTCGGCCTCGATGGCGGCCTCCATGCCGTGGGCCCTTTCGATCGCCTGAAACCAGAGCCCGTCGTGCGCCAGCCAGTTCTTGGCGTCGTCGATGATGATGGCGATCAGCTCCTCTTTGCTGAGGCGATGCAGCAGCTGGATCCCCTCGTCGAGAGCTTCGGTTCCGGTTTCGGTTCCGGTTTCGGTTCCGGTTTCGGTTTTGGTCTGGGTGGACATGGATTCCCCCTTCGTTTCAGTTTGGAAAAATCTGGAATCTCACCACGAAGGCACAAAGCATAAGATTGGAATTACCTCTGGCTCTCAGTGCCTCAGTGGCAAACAGAATTACTCGATCTGACGCTGATCGTCGATCACCTTGCCGTCGTTGGGCAGGCTTCCCGGCGCGACGAACGCCACCTCGCCGCGCAGCTTGGTCACCTCGCGGATGCTGCCGACAACCGCCTCCGCCAGGCCGGCGGGCGGCTCGCCGGCCAGCTCGACCTGCAGGCACATGGCGTCGAGATCATTCTCGCGTGTCACCACCAGCCGGCCGCGTCCGAGCTCGGAATGACGCTTCAGAATGGCGTCGACCTGGCTCGGATGCACGAACATGCCGCGCACCTTGGTGGTCTGGTCGGCACGCCCCATCCATCCCTTGATGCGGATGTTGGTGCGGCCGCAGGGGCTGGCTCCGGGCAGGATGGCCGACAGGTCGCCGGTGGCGAAGCGGATCAGGGGATAGTCGGGATCGAGACGGGTCACCACTACCTCGCCGACCTCCCCCTCCGGCACCGGCTCGCCGGTGCCGGGGCGGACGATTTCGAGAATGATCCCCTCGTCAACGATCATCCCCTCCAGGGCCTCCGACTCGTAGGCAATCAGGCCAAGATCGGCGGTGGCGTAGCACTGGCGGACGGCAATGCCGCGCTCTGCCATGGCCTCGCGCAGGCTCGGCGGCAGGTATTCCCCCGAAACCAGCGCCTTTTTCAGGCTCGACAGGTCACTGCCGAGCTCGGTCGCCTTGTCGACAATCAGCTTGAGAAAGGACGGTGTGCCGACATAACCCTGCGGCCGGACATGCGCCATCACCTGCACCTGCAGCTCGGTCTGGCCGACCCCGGCCGGCACCACGGCGCAGCCCAGGGCACGCGCCGCCGATTCGACCATCATGCCGGCGGGAGTGAAATGATAGGAGAAGCAGTTGTGCAGAATATCCCCCCGCCGCACGCCGGCGGCGAACAGGGCGCGGGCGAAACGCCAGGCGTCCGGCCGGTCGCTGCCCGGCTCGAAGATCGGGCCCGGCGAGGCGAAGATCTGGCGCAGCTCGGGCGGAGCGATGCCGGTCAGTCCGCCGAACACCGGGGCCGAGCGCTGCTTTTCGATCAGATCCGACTTGCGCAGCAGCGGCAGGCCGGCCAGCGCCGTCCGGTCCCCGATCTGCCGGCCGTCGACACCGGCGAGGGTTTCGGCGAAATGGGGTGCGGTTCGCCTGGCGTGCTCGATCTGTTCGCCCAGCCGGGCGAACAGGTCCGCCTCGCGCTGCTCGGGACTGCGGGTTTCGAGATCGTCGTAGTACTGGGGCATGGGGATCTCCGTTTGAAAAAAGTCAGAGGGGAAAAACAGTGGCCACCCGCCCGCTGTGCCCGCTCAGGACGCCAGTGGTGCAGGACCTTTCCCTTGCATCCGGTCTCTCCGGCGGTCGATAAAGGTTCAGATGCAAGGCTTGCGAAAGGCTGAGGGCTGAGTCGTAGCGGAGCTACGTCGAAGCCCGAAGACCGAGCGTAACGCAGCAGATGAGCCTTTGGCGGCCGCCGGTTTTACATCCACCTCTTCCGTCGCTTGTACGACTTGATGTTCTTGAACGACTTGCGCTCGCCGCTTCCGCCGCCAAGATAGAACTCCTTCATGTCCTCGTTGCTGAGCAGTTCTTCGGCGGTGCCGTCGAGGACGATCTTGCCCGATTCCATCACATAGCCGTAGCTGGCGCTGTGCAGGGCCATGTTGGCGTTCTGCTCGACCAGCAGCATGGTGATCCCCTGCTCCTTGTTGATGTTGCGGATGATTCCGAACACCTCCTTGACCAGCAGCGGCGACAGGCCCATGGAGGGTTCGTCGAGCAGGATCATCTCGGGCCGGGCCATGATCGCGCGACCGATGGCCAGCATCTGCTGCTCGCCGCCGGAGAGGTAACCGGCCAGGCCGGTTCGCTCCTTCAGCCGCGGAAAGTAATGGAACACCTTCTCGATGTCGTCGTTGATTTCGCGGTCCCTGCGGGTAAAGGCGCCGAGGCGCAGGTTCTCGATGACGGTCATGTCCTCGACGATGCGCCGCCCCTCCATGACCTGGAAGATCCCCTTGCGCACGATGTCGTCCGGGGAACTGTTGGCGATGTTCTCGCCCTTGTAGGTGATGGTGCCGCGCGTCACCTCGCCATCCTCGGTCTTGAGCAGCCCGGAAATGGCCTTGAGGGTGGTCGACTTGCCGGCGCCGTTCGGCCCGAGCAGGGTGACCAGCTCGCCCTTCGGCACGTCGAGGCTGATGCCGCGCAGCACCAGGATGACCTCGTCGTAGACCACCTCGATATTGTTGACCGAAAGGAGAATTTCCTTCTCTTCAGGTTTTTCTGTCACTTTGACGGCCGGTTCGGACATGGGAATCTCCGTTTTTGGACTGAATACGGAACTCAGGAGCCAGGAGTCAGAATTCAGGAGTCAGGAGCAAAGTCTTTCTGCCGCGACCTGGCGTCTGAAGTCTGGATCCCGGCGGTTCCCGGCGGGGGCGGCAACCGCCCCCGCCAGAACCTCCAGTCTCAAGCCTTTAACCTGTGGCTGTCAGCTTCCGCTGACAATCACCAGCCAAGCCATTCAGGCCGCCGCGGCACTTCCACGGTGGCCAGCTTGGTCATCTTGAAGTCGCCGCCGTTGTACTTGCTGGTGTAGACGTTGACCAGGGTGGTGCCGCGATGGTCCTCGGCCGTCCAGGTCGACGGCGTGCAGACCCCTTCCAGTCCCGGCGGCACGAAGTCCTTCATCTGCTCGAAGCCCTTCTTGATGTTCTCGCCGGTGATGCCGCCCATGGCTTCAGCCTTGACCATCGCCTCCTTCATGTAGAAGGTGGCGCAGACGCCGCGGACATAGTGCAGCATGCGCCGCTTGGTGCCGCTGGGATCGGACATCTTGGAGATCTCCTTCAGCGTCTTCATGCCGGGCACGTCGTCCCCCCAGGCGGCGGCGCCGACCACCCAGACGATGCCGTCACCGGCATCGCCGGTCGCCTTGATGGAGTTTTCGTCCCAGCCCCAGATGTTGGTCAGGAACTGGGTCTTGACGCCGACGGTGCCGCACGACTTGAGCAGCGAGATGTTCGAGCTCGAGGTGTTGGCCAGATAGGCGTAGTCGGCCCCCGACTCCTTCAGCGACAGGCACTGGGCCTTGGCGTCGGCCGGCTTCAGCGAATAGACGATGGAGGGCAGCACCTCGAAGCCGAGCTCCTTGGCGTACTCGGCACAGGCAGCCTTGGGTGCGTTCGGATAGGGATGATTGTCACCCATGTGGATGAACTTCGGCTTGCCCGACTTGCCCTTGGCCTTCCAGTCTTCGGCCGCCCACTGCACCAGGCCTCGGCAGGCATCGGAATAGGACGGACCGTAGAAGAAGTTGTAGGGCGCCGGGGACTTTGTCTTCGGCGACTTGCCGGTCGGGTCGGTCAGGTGTCCGGAGTAGGATGCCGAGATGTAGGCGATCTTGTCGCGGGCGATGAACTTGACCAGCGCCTCGGTGTCGGCGGTGCCCCAGCCCTGGATGGCGACCGGTTTCAGCGACGACATCCACTTCTTGTAAGTGGCGATCGCCCGCGGCGCGTTGTAGGAATAGTCGACGGTGTCGAACTTGATCTGCTTGCCGTTGACGCCGCCGTGCTTGTTGATGTAGGCGAGGGCGTCATCAATGCCGTTGCCGTAGGGGATGCCAACCCCCGAGGTCGGTCCGGTGTAGGCGGCCAGGTGGCCGACAGGGATGGTGTCGGCGGCGGTAGCGACCCCGACAATCGCCAGCGAAGCCAGTAACAGAGATCCGAGAATCAACGATTTGCGCATGGTTTTCCTCCCTTGCTTGGAAACGGGCCCGCAACGCGGGACGTTGACATGGAGTGATCCTGCACGACACATCCTCAATAAATCCATCAATAGGAAAATGGATAGAGCTTCCAGTAGGCCTTGATCATCCGCCAGCGATGGGCGAGTCCGTCCGGCTCGAAGATGAGAAAGAGAATGATCGCCAGGCCGATCGACATCTCCTTGATGTAGGCCAGCGCCTGGGTCACTCCGGGGAAAAAGCCGCCGGCAAGGGAGACTCCCGCCTCCATCACTTCCGGGAGCAGCACCATGAACACCGTACCCATCAGGCTGCCCATGACCGAGCCCAGACCACCGATGATGATCATGCCGAGAAACTGGATCGACAGCAGGATGTTGAAACCCTCGGCAGAGACGAAACCGAGGTAGTGACCGAACAGGGCGCCGCCCACGCCGGCGTAGAAGGAGGAGATGCCGAAGGAGAGGATCCGATACTTGGTCAGGTTGATCCCCATGATCTCGGCGGAAAGGTAGTGATCGCGCACGGCGACGAAGGCGCGGCCGTCGCGGGTGCGCAGCAGGTTGGTCGCCATGAGGAACATCACCACCAGGTAGACGAGAACCACGTACCAGTAGCTCTGGTCGGTGTTGAACTCGTAGCCGAACATGGAGAAGGGATTGGCCATGGCGCCGGCGACGCCGCCGGTGAACCACTCGGCGCGGGCGAAGAAGTCCTCGAGAATGAACTGCGAGGCGAGGGTGGCTATGGCCAGGTAGAGTCCCTTGATGCGCCCGGCCGGAATGCCGACGAGCAGGCCGAGAGCCATGGTCATCATGCCCGCCAGGGGAATGCAGAAGAAGACCGGAATGCCGGTGGAGTTGTTGAGCCAGGCCGAAGCAAAGGCGCCGAAACCGAAGAAAGCGGCGTGACCGAGGGAGATCTGCCCGGTGAAGCCGACGACGATGTTCAGCCCCAGCGCGGCGACGGCATAGTAGCCGATCTGGATGCCGAGGTTGAGAAAATAGGCGTTGAGCACAAACGGCGCGAAACAGAGGAAGACAACGGCGGCGATCACCATCCGCCGCGACAGGGGAGTCGGGAAGATGGTCGTGTCCTGCTCGTAGGTGGTGCGGAATTCACCGCAGTTCATCCGGGCATGAGCTGAAGAAGACATGGATCAGATCCTCTCGATATCCTTGGTTCCGAAAAGGCCGTAGGGCTTGATCATCAGGATCACCACCAGGGCGTAGAAGGGAGCGATGGTGTACATGTTGCCCAGGTGCAGCCACTGGCTGTCGACGAACTCGGCCAGATTCTCCAGCACGCCGATGATCAGGCCGCCGACGATCGAGCCGACGATCGAGTCGAGTCCTCCGAGAATGACCACCGGAAAGACCTTGATGCCGAAGAAGGAGAGGGCCGAGGAGACGCCGTTGACCATGCCGACCACCACCCCGGCCAGGGCCGAGACCAGGGCCGAGATGGCCCAGGCGGCGGCGAAGACCTTCTTGACCGAAATGCCGAGGCTCTGCGCCACCTGCTGGTCGAAGGCGGTGGCACGCATTGCCAGGCCGAGGCGGGAATGCTTGAAGAAGTAGTAGAAGCCGATCATGATGATGATCGAGATCACCAGGCTCATGATGTAGGCGGTCTGGATCTGCAGTCCGAGGAAACTCACCGACTGGATCTCGAACACCTGCGGAAACGGCTTGGCGTAGACCCCGAAGATCCAGCCCATCAGCGACTGGAAGAACATCGACAGACCGATGGTGACCATGATCACCGAGATGATCGGCTCACCGATGAGCGGCCGCAGCACCACCATCTGCAGCAGGATGCCGAAGACCACCATGAAGGCCAGGGTAACGGGAAA
Source organism: Geothermobacter ehrlichii (assembly GCF_008124615.1). NCBI lineage: Bacteria > Pseudomonadati > Thermodesulfobacteriota > Desulfuromonadia > Desulfuromonadales > Geothermobacteraceae > Geothermobacter > Geothermobacter ehrlichii. The sequence goes on along the minus strand of NZ_VNIB01000017.1, from coordinate 23,602 downwards.
ACCGATCCAGAACGGCAGGTGGAACTTGACCAGCAACGCCCAGCAGGTCCAGGCACCGATGAGCAGAAACTCCCCCTGGGCGAAATTGACCACCTGGGTCGACTTGTAGATCAGTACGAAGCACATCGCCACCACCCCGTAGAGGGTGCCGACGATCAGACCGTTGACAATCAGCTGGGTCAGAAGTTCAAAGTTCATAAAGACTCCTAAAAATCAGGTTCGAGGCGCAAGGCGCCGGGATTTGAACCCGAGGCCCGACGCCCAACGCCCGGTGCCTTCGATTCACACTGCCGACTTCAGCCTGCCGTCCACCGAGCCCGCATCGCCATCCCGCCCCAGGTCGACCACCCGCACGTCGGTCTGCACCCGTGACTTGGTGCCGTCCTGGAAGGTGATCATGGTGTCGATATGGACGGTCTCCAGGTCGGAGTAGATGGCATTGATGATGTCGGCGTATTTTTCGCGGATCACCCCGCGGCGCACCTTGCGGGTCCGGGTCAGCTCGCCGTCGTCAGCGTCGAGCTGCTTGTAGAGCAGCAGGAACTTGCGGATGCGCTGCGCCTCCGGCAGGGTGGCATTGACCTGCTCGACTTCCTTGCGCACCAGATCGTAGACCTGGGGCTGGGCCGACAGGTTGATGTAGTTGGTGAAGGCGATGCCGCGCTGCTCGGCCCACTTGGCGACGATTTCGTAGCGGATGCAGATGATCGCCGCCAGGTAGGGGCGCCCGTCGCCCTGGATGACCGCCTCGGCGATGAAGGGGGAGAACTTCAGCTTGTTCTCGATGAACTGCGGCGAGAAGCGGCTGCCGGTTGAGGTTTCGGCCAGGTCGGAGATGCGGTCGATCACCACCAGGTGGCCGTTCTCCTTCTTGAAGTAGCCGGCATCGCCGGTGTGCATCCAGCCGTCTTCGAGGGTCTCCTCGGTCGCCTTTTCGTTCTTGTAGTAACCGAGGAACATGCCGCGGGTCCGGGCCACCACCTCGCCGACCCCGTTGGCGTCGGGATTGTCGATCCTGACCTCGGCGGTGGAGAAGGGAACGCCGACCGTATCGAAATCGACGTCGTCGGCCTGGTGGATGGTGTAGGCGCCGCCGAGTTCGGTCTGACCGTAGAGCTGGCGCAACGGCACTCCCATGGCGAGGAAGAACTTGAAGGTGTCGGGGCCGAGGGCGGCGCCGCCGGTGGCGGCCGAGCGCAGGTTGCTGAATCCGAGACGGTCCTTCAGCGCCCGGAACAGCAGCCAGTAGGCCAGCTTCGACTGCCCCTTGCCCTCCCTGGCCGCCTTTTCCGCCAGCCGCATGCCGAGGTTGAACATGCGCTGCTTGAAGGGGGTGGCGTCCATCATCCGCGCCTTGACGTCGGCGGCGATGCTCTCCCAGACACGCGGCGCCAGCAGCACGAAATTGGGCCCGATTTCGCGCAGGTCGGACATCATCGTTTCCGGCTCCTCGACGAAGTTGACGATCTGCCGGCTGATCAGCGCCTGCGCCACGGCATAGACCTGCTCCATGATCCAGGGCAGGGGCAGCACCGAAACGTAGTTGTCGGTCGGGTATTTCGGGTCGTTCTGCAGGTAGTCGAAACAGTGCTCGAGCATCGGCCCGCACTGCAGCATGGCCAGCTTCGGATTGGAGGTAGTGCCCGAGGTCGGACAGAGGATGGCGACATCCTCCGCACGGCCGGCGGCGACCAGCTCATCGTAGAGTCCGGGCTGCTCGGCGTCGAGCTCGTCCCCCAGCCGCATCAGCTCGGTGTGACTGAGCAGGCGCGGATCGTCGTACTTGCGCATGCCGCGCGGATCGCAATAGACGATGTGCTTGACGCAGGGGCACTGCTCGGTGATCTCCAGCACCTTGTCGACCTGCTCCTCGTCCTCGGCGATAATGATCTTCGCCCCGGCGTAATTGATCAGGTAGGCGACCTCCTCGTTGAGGGAATCCTGGTAGATGCCGAAGATCATCGCCCGCAACGCGTGCGAGGCGATCTCCCCGGCCACCCATTCGGGACGGTTGTCGCCGATGATGCCGACGGCGTCGCCCTGGCCGATGCCGAGCTTGTGCATGCCGAGGGCGAATCGCCGCACCATCTTCTGGTAGTCGGCCCAGGTGAAGGCGTTCCAGATGCCGAACTCCTTCTCGCGCAGGGCAATCTCGTCCGGCCAGTTGGCGGCATTGTAGGCCAGCAGCTTGGGAAAGGTATCGTAGCGCTTGACATCGGCGTATTCGACTTTCATCAGGCGACCTCCCCGGCCCGGGCCTCCCGGCCGTCTTCCACATCGTCCTCGCCCAGGTAGGCCTTGCGCACCCGCGGATCGGCCATCACCTCGTCGGGCAGACCCTCGGCGATCTTCTTGCCGAAATCGAGCACCATCACCCGGTGCGAGATATCCATCACCACGCCCATGTCGTGCTCGATCATCACCACCGTCATCCCCCACTCTTCGTTGAGATCGATGATGTAGCGGGCCATGTCCTCCTTCTCTTCCAGGTTCATTCCCGCCATCGGCTCGTCGAGCAGAATCAGGTCGGGACGCAGAGCGACGGCGCGGGCCAGCTCCACCCGCTTGCGCAACCCGTAGGAGAGGGTGCCGGCCACCGACTTGCGGATATGGGCGATCTCGAGAAAATCGATGATGTCCTCGACCTCGGCCCGGTGTCGCAGCTCCTCCCTGCGGGCGCCGGTCAGCCAGTAGATAGATCCGGTGAGAAAATTGTTCTTCAGCAGGTGATGACGGCCGACCATGATGTTGTCGAGCACCGTCATGTGATTGAACAGGGCGAGATTCTGGAAGGTTCGGCCGATGCCCAGGTTGCAGCGGTCGTTGGGACGCAGCCCGATCAGCTCCTTGCCCTTGAAGACGATCGAGCCCTGGTTGGGCTGATAGCGACCGGAAATGCAGTTGAGCATCGAGGTCTTGCCGGCGCCGTTGGGGCCGATGATGGAGAAGATCTCACCCTTGCGGACCTGGAAACTGACATCGGTCAGGGCGTGGACGCCGCCGAAGGAGAGCGAAACGCCTCGAACCTCGAGAAGTGGGGCTGTTTCAGACATGTGGCTTCCTCGTCAGTCGAAATGGGATGGAAAAGACGCCGGTGGCAACCGGCACTCTTCCCGAAATGGGACGAAATCCCTGCCCCGCCCTTTTGCAACCAGAATACCAAACACTGTTTTTAAACGAAAACGCCACACATATAAATGATAACATGTTGTTTTTAAAAGAACTTTTTACAGATTAAAGAACAATACTTAATTGAAGCAAACAATAATCGAGGGCATCGTCTGTCATCTTTGTTAACAGTGTTTTCCGCCAATCCAAACCAACAGCGACATCTCACCCCAAAAAACCGGCGGGCACTGCCGACATTACTGGATGTTGTACTTGTTCAGCTTCTTGTAGAGTCCGGGCCGGGAGATACCCAGGACATTGGCGGCACTGAGCTTGTTCCCACCCACCCGCTCGAGGGATGCCTCGATCAGCTGGCGCTCCATCTCCTCCAGGATTTCCTGGAGGGATTTCTGCCCGATGGCGCTCAGCAGCTCGTCGCGAGCCGGAATCACCGCCTTGCCGCCGGCGGCGCCCGGCCGGGTCCGGCGGATGGTCGGAGGCAGGTCGGCGGCCCTGATGAGCGGTCCGTCCGTCATGTTGAAGGCACTTTCGATGATGTTGCGCAACTCACGGACGTTGCCGGGAAAGTCGTAACTTTCCAGCAGCTTCCACGCCTCGTCGTCCAGCCCCTGAATGGCCATGCCGAATTCGGCGTTGAAGTCGTCGATCAGGTGCTTGGCGATGAAATAGATATCCTCCCGCCGGTTGCGCAACGGCGGGATCTCGAGCGAGATGACGTTGAGCCGGTAATAGAGGTCGGTGCGGAACCGCCCCTCCCGCACCCGCTCCTCGAGGTCGACGTTGGTGGCGGCGATCACCCGCATGTCGATGCTGCGGGTGCCGGTGCCGCCCAGGGGCGTCACCTCCTTCTCCTGCAGCACGCGCAACAGCTTGGCCTGCATCACCAGCGGCATATCGCTGATCTCGTCGAGAAAGATGGTGCCGCCGTCAGCCTGCTCGAACTTGCCGACCTGGCCACCCTTGCGCGCCCCGGTGAAGGCTCCCTCGACATAGCCGAACAGTTCCGACTCGAGCAGATGATCGGGAATGGCGGCGCAGTTGACCCGGACGAAAGGCCCGTAGCGGCGCTGGCTGGCGGCATGAACGGCATGGGCGAACAGCTCCTTGCCGGTGCCGCTCTCCCCCAGCAGCAACACGTTGGACGGCCGTCGGGCGATGCGCAACAGACGCTCCTTCAGATCCTTCATCACCCGGCTCTGGCCGATGATGCTGTTGCAGTCGTACTTGAAGCAGTGGGCGTTGCCGCCTCGCCGGGACACCTTCCTGCGTGCCGGCGGCCGGACATAGGCCTGGACCTTTTCCGCCATCTGGAACAGCTCGCGGGCATCACTGAACAGAATCCTGCCCCAGCCCCCGACCACCTCGCCGTCGCGGAACAGGGGATAGCGGCTGACGATGGCGTGACGGCCGTTGAGCAGGTGAGGTTCGGCCTCTTCGGCCAGCCCCTTGTCCATGACCGACGGCAGGCGCGAGGGATTGGAATTGGGATAGGCCTGCAGCACGTGCCGGCCGAGCATCTCTCCCGCCGCCAGGCCGAGAACATCGGCGAAAGGCTGGCTGATCATGGTGATCACTCCCTCGGTGTTGACCATGATCAGGCTGTCACCCGACATGTCGACGCCGGCAGGCAGGCTGCCGACAAGCCCCGGAAGCTCGAGCAGTCCGTCCGACACCTGCTCCCGGCGCAGCAGACAGAAACAGCCGCCGGTGGCCTGTCCGTTCCGGCCGAACGGCATGTAATTGCAGTAATACTTGGCGCCGTCGATCCAGACCGGCTGTTCCTGGAAACTGACCCCCCGGACAATGAAAGGGAGAAGAAAACCGAGAGAAATGACGTGACCGAGGCGCTTGCCGACGAGCTCTTCCGGCCGCTTGCCGACAAAGGCAAAGGAATCCTCGTTGCTGAGCACGATGCGCTGCTCTTCGTCGAGAACGACCAGCCAGCTCTCGGCCGGCAACTCCAGCGAACCGACATCGAACCCGGCTTCCCGGGCCTGCAACACGAAATCCATGACCAACTCCTCCAGTCGACAGGCAAAATGGCGACCGTCGGCGGCAGTGCCGGGCCCCGCGCCCGGATGCGAACAAAAATAATACAGTGTTTTATATTTTAACGCAAAAGAAATGTTTAACGGCACCAGACGCGCTCTGGCGCCGCCTCCAGCCTGCCCTTGTGCCGTCATGACGAGAAGCCACCATTTTTCCAAGATTTTTCAACAAGGAAGCTCCCGGGTGTCAACAAAAGTAGACAGATTCGTCACTCCCGTTATCGACATTGCCCCCTTGCGCCATCCCCCCGGGGACCGGTCCGGAGTCATCGGCCCGGCATCCGGGCCGCCCGGCGACGGGCGTGGCACAAAGGTTGCTAAAACGTCGTTTGGACAAATTCATCAATTTCCGCAAGGAGCCGCGACATGGAACAGGAACCCTATCGCCCCAAACATCACATACGTTTCGTCACCGCCACCAGCCTGTTCGACGGGCATGACGTGTCGATCAACATCATGCGCCGGCTGCTGCAGGATTCCGGCGCCGAGGTCGTCCACCTGGGGCACAACCGGTCGGCGCAGGAAATCGTGCTGACCGCCATCCAGGAAGACGTGCAGGGCATCGCCGTCAGCTCCTACCAGGGCGGGCATCTCGAATTCTTCAAGTACATGTACGACCTGCTGCAGGAATACGGTTCCGGCCACATCAAGATCTTCGGCGGCGGCGGCGGGGTCATCATTCCCGACGAGATCCGGGAGCTGGAGGATTACGGCATCTGCAAGATCTTCTCGCCCGAGGACGGCCGCCGCATGGGCCTGCAGGGAATGATCAACTACAAGCTGCAGCAGTGCGATTTCGCACCGCCGCGGAGAATCGGCCGCGACCTGGAGATGCTTCCCGCCGGCGACCACCAGGCCATCGCCCGCATGATCACCTGCGCCGAGCAGCTGGTCACCGAAGCGAACGGCGAGCTGCAGGCGGCCCACGACCGGGTGAAGGAGCTGGCCAGGGAGGTGCCGGTGGTCGGCATCACCGGCACCGGCGGCGCCGGCAAGAGCTCGCTGACCGACGAGCTGGTGCGGCGCTTTCTGAACGACTTCACCGACAAGCACATCGCCATCCTCTCCGTCGACCCGACCCGCAAGCGGACCGGCGGCGCCCTGCTCGGCGACCGCATCCGCATGAACGCCATCAACAACCCGCGCGTCTACATGCGCTCGCTGGCGACCCGCGATTCGCGCAGCGAACTGTCGGCCGCCATCCGCGAGGCGATGACCGTTCTGAAGGCCGCCAACTTCGACCTGATCATCGTCGAAACCAGCGGCATCGGCCAGGGCGACACCGGCATCATCGAGGTCTGCGACGTCTCGCTCTACGTCATGACCAGCGAGTTCGGCGCCCCGACCCAGCTGGAAAAGATCGACATGCTCGACTTCGCCGATCTGGTCGCCCTGAACAAGATGGAAAAGCGGGGCGCCGAGGACGCCCTGCGCAACGTGCGCAAGCAGGTGCGCCGCAACCGCAAGCTGTTCGAGGCGGCCGACGAGGAGCTGCCGGTCTACGGCACCATCGCCAGTCAGTTCAACGACGCCGGCACCAACCGCCTCTACCGCGCCCTGATCGACAAGCTGAACGAGAAGTGCCGAACCGGCTGGCAGAGCCGGATCGAGATCGGCGACCAGGACAGCCTCGCCCAGCGCATCATCCCGCCGGAAAAGACCAGCTACCTGGGCGAGATTTCCCACACCATCCGCAACTACCGGCAACAGGTGGAGCGGCAGACCGAGCTCGCCCGCCAGCTCTTCCAGCTCGAAGGGGCGAAAAAGCTGCTGCCCGATCCGGCGGCCAGCCTCGACGAGCTGATCGAGCAGACCCGCGACAGGCTGTCCGCCGAAACCCGGCAGACGCTGGAGAAATGGCCGGAGCTGAAAAAGGCCTACCGCCAGGATGTCATGGTGACCAGGGTGCGTGACAGGGAGCTGCGCAACGAGCTGTTCACCACCACCATCTCCGGCACCCGCATTCCCAAGGTCTGCCTGCCCGACTTCGCCGACTACGGCGAGATCGTCCGCTGGTGCATGAAGGAGAACGCCCCCGGCTTCTTCCCCTACACTGCCGGCCTGTTCCCCTTCAAGCGCACCGCCGAAGACCCCAAGCGGCAGTTCGCCGGTGAAGGGACGCCCGAGCGGACCAACCGCCGCTTCCACTTTCTGACCAAGGACGATCCGGCCAAGCGCCTGTCGACCGCCTTCGACAGCATCACCCTCTACGGCGAAGACCCGGACGAGCGGCCCGACATCTACGGCAAGATCGGCATGAGCGGCGTCTCCATCTGCACCCTCGACGACATGGACAAGCTCTTCGCCGGCTTCGACCTGTGCGATCCGATGACCTCGGTTTCACTGACCATCAACGGTCCGGCGCCGATGATCCTGGCCATGTTCCTCAATACCGCCATCCGCCAGCAGGTGGAGAAGTTCCGCAAGGAGAACGGCCGCGAGCCGGACGCCGACGAGTACCACAGAATCAGGGCCTGGACCCTGCAGACGGTGCGCGGCACGGTGCAGGCCGACATCCTCAAGGAAGACCAGGGGCAGAACACCTGCATCTTCTCCACCGAGTTCGCCCTGCGCATGATGGGCGACGTGCAGCAGTATTTCATCGACAACAATGTGCGCAACTACTACTCGGTGTCGATCAGCGGCTACCACATCGCCGAGGCCGGCGCCAACCCGATCAGCCAGCTCGCCTTCACCCTGGCCAACGGTTTCACCTACGTCGAGTACTACCTCGCCCGCGGCATGCACATCGACGATTTCGCGCCCAACCTCTCCTTCTTCTTCAGCAACGGCCTCGACCCCGAATATTCGGTGATCGGCCGGGTGGCGCGTCGCATCTGGGCGGTGGTGATGCGCGACAAGTACGGCGCCAACAAGCGCAGCCAGATGCTCAAGTACCACATCCAGACCTCGGGCCGCTCGCTGCACGCCCAGGAGATGGCCTTCAACGACATCCGCACCACCCTGCAGGCGCTGATGGCGATCTACGACAACTGCAACTCGCTGCACACCAACGCCTACGACGAGGCGATCACCACCCCGACCGAGGAATCGGTGCGGCGGGCGATGGCGATCCAGATGATCATCAACAAGGAGTTCGGCCTGGCGAAGAACGAGAACCCGCTGCAGGGCTCCTTCATCATCGAGGAGCTGACCGACCTGGTCGAAGAGGCGGTGCTGTGCGAGTTCGAGCGCATCAGCCAGCGCGGCGGCGTGCTCGGAGCGATGGAAACCCAGTACCAGCGCGGCAAGATCCAGGACGAATCGATGCTCTACGAGCACAAGAAGCACACCGGAGAGCTGCCGATCATCGGCGTCAACACCTACCTCAACCCGCGGGTCGAGGAAGAGGGCTACGAGATTCCGGGCGAGCTGGCCCGCTCCACCGAAGAGGAGAAACAGCTGCAGCTGACCAATCTGCGCGCCTTCCAGCAGCGCAACGCCGACAAGGCGCCGGAGGCACTGCAGCGGCTCAAGCAGGTGGCGGTCAGCGGCGGCAACATCTTCGCCGAGCTGATGGAGACGGTAAAGGTCGCCTCTCTGGGGCAGATGACCCGCGCCCTGTACGAGGTGGGAGGACAGTACCGGAGAAACATGTAACATCTTGAGAATCCAGGAGACAGGAGTCAGAATGCAGCAGAGGCTTCAAATTCTGACTTCCGACTCCCCCGAAAGGATGTTCCCATGGCCCTGAAAACCGAATGCCAGGTCCGCATCGCCAACCTCCAGCAACAGCTGCAGCGCAAGGAGCTGGACGGGGCGCTGATCCTCTACCCGATCGACCTTTACTACTTCGCCGGCACCCGGCAGAACGGCATGCTCTGGGTGCCGCAGAGCGGCGAGCCGCTGCTGCTGATCCGCAAGAGCCTGACCCGCGCCCGGCAGGAGAGCTGCATCGACGATTTGCGTCCCTTCCCCTCCAGCCGCCAGCTGACCGAGCTGGTCGGCCGGCCGGGGCAGCGCATCGGCCTGACCTGCGACGTGCTGCCGATCGCCCAGCTCGACTATCTGAAGAAGGTGCTGCCCGAACGCGAGTTTGTCGACATCTCCGGCATCAACCGCAACCTGCGCTCGGTCAAGTCGCCCTTCGAGGTCGAGAAGATCCGCCACGCCGGCGAGCAGCTGAGCAAGGTGTTCGCCCAGGTGCCCGATTTCTACCAGCCGGGAATGCGCGAGGTCGACCTGGCGGCCGAGTTCGAATGCCGTTCGCGCAAGCTCGGCAGCGAGGGCTACGTCAGGATGCGCGCCTACAACCAGGAGCTCTTCCAGGGGCTGCTGGTCGCCGGCGGCAGCGCCAACCAGCCGGGATTCTTCGACGGTGCCGTCACCGGCTGCGGCCTGAGCGCCGCCTCCCCCCACGGTGCCTCGACCGCCGTCATCCGGCCGGACATGCCGCTGATGGTCGACTACACCGCGGTCTACGACGGCTACATCGTCGACATGAGCCGGATTTTCGTCCCCGGAAGCATCCATCCCGACGTCCAGCACGCCTTCGACACCGCCCTTGAAATCCAGCGGCAGGTCATCGCCGCCCTGCGTCCGGGCGCCATCGCCTCGGAGCTGTTCGACCTGGCCAGCAGTATCGCCGCCGAGGCCGGGCTGGGGGAATGCTTCATGGGCGTTCCGGGCGAGCAGGCCAAGTTCGTCGGCCACGGCGTCGGACTCGAGCTGGACGAAATGCCGGTGCTGGCCAAGGGCTTCGACGTGCCACTGCAGCAGAACCAGACCATCGCCATCGAGCCGAAATTCCTGCTCGACGGTCACGGCGTGGTCGGCATCGAAAATACCTGGGCGGTCGACCCCGAGGGCGGCATCCGGCTTTCGCCGGCCGACGACCGGATCGTCACCCTGCCGGCGCAAGGAGAACCGTCGTGACTCATGCCCGACAACTGTTCGCCCCGGCGCGGCTCGGCGAGCTGCAGCTGCGCAACAGGCTGGTCCGCTCGGCAACCTGGGAAGGGATGTGCGATCCGGAAGGGGTGCCGGGCGACGAACTGATCGCGCTGCACCGCGCCCTGGCGGCCGGCGGCACCGGCCTGCTCATCACCGGCTTCGCCTACGTCGCCCAGGAAGGAAAACTGCTGCCCGGCGCCCTCAGCCTGAAGGACGAGGCGCCGGCCGATGCGGTGCGCCGGCTGGTCGACGCGGTGCACGCCGAAGGAGGCCGGATCTGCGCCCAGATCGGCCATGCCGGCGGCCAGACCCGCAGCGACGTCTGCGGCTGCACCCCGATCGCCCCCTCGGCCATCGAGCTGGAGCAGTATCCGCAGCGCCCCCTGGAGATGACCGCCGACGACATCGCCCGCGTCATCGACGCCTTCGCCGCCGCCGCCGACCGCGCCCGCCGCTGGGGTTTCGACGCCATCCAGCTGCACGCCGCCCACGGCTACCTGATCAACCAGTTCCTCTCGCCGCTCAGCAACCGGCGCACCGACGCCTGGGGCGGCGATCCGGACAACCGGATGCGCTTTCTGCTCGAGGTCTACGCCGCCGTCCGGCAGACCGTCGGCTCCCGGCTGCCGCTGCTGGTCAAGCTGAGTCTCGACGACCACCTGGAAGGCGGCCTGTGCTGCGACGACGCCCTGCAGGTGGCCTGCGCCCTCGACACCGCCGGCATCGACGGCATCGAGATCAGCAGCGGCACCCCGGCCTCCGGGGACCGCACCCCGGTCCGACGGCGCCGCGCCGACGATCCGCCGCTGCAGCCGTACAACCTGGAACTGGCCGAACGGCTGCGACCCGTCGTTCGCTGCCCGCTGCTGCTGGTGGGCGGCATCCGCGACCGGCTGCGGGCCGAAAGCATCCTGCGCTGCGGCAGCGCCGACTTCATCTCCCTCTGCCGTCCCTTCATCTGCGAGCCGGACCTGGCGCGGCGCTGGCAGGGCGAGAGCCTGGCCGTCGCCGCCTGCATCTCCTGCAACGGCTGCTTCAAGACCGCCTTCCGGGGGAGGCTGCGCTGCGTGCGGACGGACAGAGACGCCGGCTGAATCCCGCGCCGGCGGAAACGGCCCTTCGACGGAGCCGGAAAGGGAATGCCCAATGAAGATTTTCGACGTGCACATCCACAGCGGCGACCGGCACGAGTGGACCGAAGAGGCGTTCACCTTTCTGATGTCGCTCGGCTCGCGCTACCAGAAGCGGCTGTACGACCACGATGGCAACCAGGTCGACGACGAACTGCACCGCATCCTGGTCGAGGAGGGCGTCGAACACGCCGTGCTGCTGCCGGAATACGCCCCGAAAATCGCCGGCGTCCACCCGGTCGAACGGGTCGTCGCCATCGCCGCACGTTTCCGGCGCTTCATCCCCTTCGGCTTTATCAACCCGCTGCTGCACCACCCGGTGGAGGAATTCGAGCGGCAGCTCGCCCTCGGCATAAAGGGGCTGAAGATCCATCCCGTCCACTGCGAGCACTACGTCAACGACCGCAACCTCTACCCGGTCTACGAGCGCTGCATGCAGCTGAACATGCCGGTGATGATGCACGCCGGCACCTCCATCTTCACCGGCGCGAAAATGCGCTACGCCGATCCCTACACCTACGACGACGTCGCCACCGATTTTCCCGGACTGACCATCATCCTGGCGCACGGCGGGCGCGGCTTCTGGTACCAGCAGGCCGAATTCATGGTCAAACGGCACAGGAACGTCTACATCGACATCTGCGGACTGCCGCCGCAGAACCTGCTGCAGCTCTATCCCTCGCTGCCGCGGCTTGCCGACAAGTTCCTCTTCGGCAGCGACTTTCCCGGCGTGCCGGGAATCAGGGCGAACGCCGAGGCCGTCTGCCGGCTCGACCTCTGTCCGGAGGCTAAGGAGCTGATCTGCCATCGCAACGCCGAAAGGCTGCTGCTGCCCGGCTGAAACCGCTGCAGTCCTCCGCACACCCTCGCCTTCGCCCCGTCCGCATCCTCCCGGACCCTCCCTGTGCCGATCCCCGTTCGGTACAGGCTCGGTACGTCAGCAGATCCTGCGCAAAGCTGCCTGCCCTTCGCCGTCCCGCACCGCTAGAATCGCCCCCGTACCATCCCCTCCCCGTGAGGGTACGCGCCCCCGCCGCCGGCAGCCGGCGACGGGACGACAACCGCGGTCAGCAGACAAAGGAGGAAATCATGGACTACATGGGCTATCACGACCTGTTCGACCATCTGCTCACCCCGCCCCGCGACGGACAACAGCCACCGGCAACCGGCAGACACCCCTGGATCCGCCGGCTGTTCTTCGTCAGGCGACAGGGCACGAAGAACTGAACCCGCAACCCCTGAGCGGAAACGGCCAACCAGCACTCGCTGGTTGGCCGTTTTTTCATGCCGCCCGTCACGCCTCACGCCCCCTCCCCCTTCAGGCAGTCCTCAGCCGGTCGCGCACCTCGTTCAGCGTCCCCCCGGCCAGCAGCTGGCGGCGCTGGCGCTCGGAGACGTCGAGCAGGGTGACAATCTGACGCTTTCCGATGGTGACCGGAATCTCCCGCGCGCCCTTTTCCAGCAGCCGGCGAACGTCGCTGACGACCAGTCGGTCGCCCGGCTCGATCCGGTCGTAATCTTCGGCATGTTTGAAGGTCAGCGGCAGGATGCCGAAGTTGCAGAGATTGGCCTGGTGAATGCGGGCGAAGCTCCTGGCGATTTTCACCCGCACGCCGAGATAACGCGGGGCCAGGGCCGCGTGTTCGCGGCTGGATCCCTGGCCGTAGTTGTCGCCGCCGACAACGACCGTATCGCCGAGTTCGCGGCAGCGGCGGGAAAAGTCCTCGTCGATCTGGTAAAAGACATAGTCGCTGATCGCCTCGATGTTGGAGCGCAGCGGCAGAACCTTGCTGCCGGCCGGCATGATGATGTCGGTGGAGATGTTGTCCCCGACCTTGATGACGACCGTTCCTTCCAGGGTTCCCGGCAGGGGTTCGAGCCGTGGAAACGGCTTGATGTTCGGCCCCCGGACCACCTCGGTGCTAAAGCGTTCCTCGTCAGGAAAGAGGATCGACGAGGTATCGACCACGAACGTCTCCGGATCGCTGATCCGCGGATAGTCCATCTCGGCCGCAAGATCTCTCGGGTCGGTGATCACTCCCTTCAGGCCCGACGCCGCCGCCGTCTCCGGCGAACAGAGATAGACCTGATCGCCCTCGGTCCCCGAGCGACCCGGGAAATTGCGCGGGAAGGTGCGCAGGCTGACCTGTCCGGTTCCGGGCGCCTGGCCCATGCCGATGCAGCCGAGGCAGCCGGACTGATGGATGCGGATGCCGGCCAGCAGCAGCATCATCACGCCGCCGTTTTCGGCGACATTTTCCAGCACCTGCCGGCTGCCGGGATTGACGTGAAAGGACAGATTCGCCGCCGAATGGCGCTTGTCAACGATGCAGGCCGTGACCATCAGGTCGCGATAACTGCCGTTGACGCTCGAACCGACGATGACCTGGTCGACCGGAGTCCCGGCCACTTCACGCACGGTCCTGATGTTTCCCGGCGAGGTCGGGCAGGCGATCAGGGGCTCGAGCCGAGAAAGATCGATCTCGTCCAGCTCGTCGTAGCCGCAGCCGGGGTCGGCCTGCAGCTCGCGCCAGTCGTCCTCGCGTCCCTGGGCCGTCAGAAACCGGCGCGTTCGCTCGTCGGAGGGAAAAACCGTGGAGGTCGCTCCGAGCTCCGTACCCATGTTGCCGATCGTCATCCGGTCGGTCACCGAGAGGGTTTTCACCCCCGGACCGAAATATTCCACCACCATGCCGACACATCCCTTGACATCGTAGCGCCGGAGCATTTCGAGAATGACGTCCTTGGCGCTGACCCAGTCGGGCAGCCGGCCGGTCAGCCTGACGCCCAGGACCCCGGGACAGGGGAGATGGTAGGGATGCCCGGCCATCGCCAGGGCGACATCAAGCCCTCCGGCGCCGATGGCCAGCATGGACACGCCGGCAGCCCCGGGCGTGTGGCTGTCGGCGCCCAGCATGGTCAGCCCCGGCCGCCCGAAACGTTCGAGATGAACGATATGCGAGATGCCGTTGCCCGGTTGCGAGTAGTGCACGCCGTAGCGGGCGCTGACCGTGCGCAGGTATTTGTGATCGTCGGCGTTCTTGAAGTCGGTCTGCAGCAGGTTGTGGTCGACGTACTGCACGGCCAGATCCGCCTTGACCCGGTCGATTCCAAGAGCCTCGAATTCGAGCATCGCCATGGTCCCGGTGGCGTCCTGCAGCAGCGTGTGATCGATGTGGATGGCGATCTCCTCGCCGGGAATCAGTTCACCCTCGACCAGGTGGGTGGAGAGAATTTTTTGCGTGATGTTCTGGGCCATGAAAGCCCCCCTTTCCCTTCGCGCGAGGCGCCCGGGCGAGGTGACGGGCCAGGTGGTCGAAGCGTTCCGGATGCCGCCGTGCGAAAACTCAGTGCTTAACTTCGGGCATGACGGGCAGATCGAGATCCCCCTGTCGCAGATCCTCGTAGCGGCCAAAATTGTGGAACTCGTCGAGATTGCTGAACTCGCCCCACTCGAGCGATTCGTTCGGGGCGTTGACAAAATCGAACAGGCTCTCGATCTCTCTCAGCTCGACGCGCTCCAGAGCAGCGACCCAGAAGAGCAGGCGGGCGGTGTCCGGATCGCCTTCGGCCTCGGCGAGATGCTGGTAGTGGTCGACGATCTCCCGCTCGATGGCGATGCCCAGCTGGTAGGCTTCCAGGTCGTTGGCGACTGCGGGAGCATCGCTCGAGCCGTTCAGGCGCGCGAAGGGATTGTCATCCCCGTCGAGACCGGAACAGTCGAGCCTGGCAAACTCGGGGAAACGCTTGTTGATCAGTCGCAGTTTCTGCAGCAGGGTTTCCTCGTCCTCGGCCAGCAGGGTGAAAATCTTCCGGATGCCCTCGCCCTGCGCCCGGGTGGCCATCTGCCGGTAAAACGTGATGCCGCTGGTTTCTATGTTCAATGCGTATGCATACAGATTCATCATGGACTCCTTCTTGCTGTCGGTGCCCGCAGGACACCACGTCTATCTCACAATTCTTTGATCAATAATACCACGATTGGTAAAGCGGCGGCGCGCAAGAAAGGAAGGAATCCGCTCTCCGGTCAGAAAAAAGAACCGGGGCCGATTCGGCCCTGGTGATTAACAGGGTGGTGCAATTGGTCGTGCGCGACTGGAATGACCAGCGGCAGGTTCTACCTCAATTGCGGAAAAGGCGCTTTTGTCAATTTGTCAAGCACGACCCCTTTTCGACCCCTTTTCTGCGCAGGAGGGGTGGTTTTTTGGAATTTTTGCGGGGGAGCATAAGTTGGAGTGTAGCAGGCTAAAGCAACAAAGCAACAACGTCCCTATTCTTAGACGGACAGCCTTTTAATAGGTGACCCCGTTAGCCTCTTTTTTGTAAAGAGTTGAACTTTTCCGTGTATTGCAGTACTGCCCACACGTAGGCGGAATGGCTCCATGTGAGCGGGGAAACAGAAAGAGGGCAACCGTTTGCAGGGTGCACCTGCTCTGCAAGCACACCAGAAGGAAGTGCATTTTTCGCACACCATTCGAGGTAAGGTAGTGCTTCATGAAGCTCCTGAAGATTTTCGGCTCGAGCGATGAAGCATTCTCCCAACCAGAGCGTTGAGATAAACCATGGGTTGCCAGGGATATTCTCTGGGCTATCACCTGGCCGTTGATAGACATCATCCTGGTACCGGGCACAACCCCCAACAGGAGTATTAAGCCATAATTGCTGGCGTATGGCCTTCATCGTTTCGATCATCCTCGGGTCTTGGGGTGAAAATACTCCCAGAGTTATGAGTCCCAAAAGGCTGACGTCGATTACTTCATCGAGTTCATAGCCATTGCCCTTCCGGTAACCTGAGCGGGCGTACCTCTTTAGACCAGTGTGGTATAGGTGCTCAGTAAGCCCTTGCTTCATTTGACCGGCCGCTGTGTCATATGTCTCGGCCAAGGAGGTATCTTGAAAGAGTCTTGCAAAATTCGCCGCCGCTCTGAGGCCGGCAATCACTGCTGCAACGGTAAAGGAGTGCACTCCGTAACGCTCTTCCCAGAGATCAAAGGAGGGGATGGGCAGCAAGGTTTCAGAATCGCGGTGCGCTAGCAAAAAGTCGGCGGACTTTTGAATAAGCTTCTTGTAGAGAGGCCTTATGAATTCCACGTCCCTCGAACACTGGTAGTGTATCCATAGCGCCCAGAGCACCAGAGCTGTCGAATCCTCCTGTATGGGGAGAACCTCCTCTCCATCCACTAACCAAGAGTGCCAATTGCTGGCCAGCGAGCCATCCGGATTATAATGCTGGAAAAGATATCCCTCCTCGGACAGAACTTGGGCGCTAAAGTCGAAAAATTTCCTGCATACATTCAGGTAGCCGGCCTTCGCCAGCGCAGCGGCGACAAAGGCCCCATCGCGGCCCCACATGTAAGAATAAGTATCCTGCCCAAAACGAACGATATCTGAGTCATTTGCGGCGATGATTGCTCCCCGGTTGTCAATCTGCGTTCTCAAAACGAGGAGACTTCGGTTGAAAATGTCGGTGACCGTTTTGGGCAGATCCCCAAAGTACCTGGGCTCTTTTTGAGCCCACGCTGTCCAGTAATCCGACGTTTGATTAATCAGCTCTGTCGGCGTCTTCTCCAAAACAGCCTGGTTGAGTTGAGCTACCTCATGGTACCCCGTGCCTGCAGCCACCCAGTAAAAGGCCGTTGCTCTCCCGCCTGGGGGCACGTGCAGGCGTATTCCGATCGTGGAGTCGGCAGAGCCCCAGGCGACCGGATGTCCACTAAGTTCGCCATCCTCAGCGTCTTTCCAGGTTCCCTGCTGTCCCTCCATCCCCTTGATCCCGCAAGCGTAGTGCTCGACACCCCCCTTTTCGGCCCCGGAACAATTGATGAGAAAGTACCGGTTAGCTTTATAATGGATGATGGAACGGGTTCGCGGATCAAAATAAGCCGTGTCTCCAATATCATTGCCATAAAGGTGAAAGTCGTGAGTGAAAAAGAGTCTCACTTGACGATCTTTCCCCTCCAGGTTTGTCACTTCGACTTTTTTGATATATACGTTCAAGTCTAAGTCAACCGCGTCACTGCAGCGAAGCTCCAAACACAAAACGTCGCTTTTCAGGAAAACATCAGTCACGAGGCTGTCATCATGATATCTCAGATCCCTTTTCCATTCCGAACCTATCCAGGAGAAGCGTCCATCCACCCATACCCCGAACCGAAAGGGATGTCCCTTTGAATGATTCTCTTGGCCTATCAAAGGAAAATACACATCCCGAATTCGGTAATCCGAGTCAAAATTAAAAAGGAGATTGCCGTTGCTTACCGGAATGTCTTTAGGCATAGTAGTTCCCTTCCGAGGCTATATTGCCAGGGGGAAGAGGTTTCGAAATATTGTCGATCGGTAACCTGCCAAAGTTGACTGATGTTTTATACTTGTCGAGTATCTGCTGATACAACTCTGAATACTTTTGGGCCATACTTGTAATGGAGAAATGATTCTGCACGTGCCTCTGACATTCACGAGGATCGATGCTGTTGATGCGGTCAACTGCCCCAATCATGCCATCTAGAGAATTCATCACGAACCCTGTTTTACCGTCCACCACAATTTCTGGAACGGCTCCTTCTTTGAATGCCAGGACTGGAGTGCCGCACGCCATTGATTCGATCAGAACGAGTCCAAATGGCTCTCCCCACTGTATAGGAAACAAGGTGGCCCATGCATGCAGATACCATTGCTTTTTTTGCTCGCTGCTGAGCTCTCCGAGGTATATAATCTGTTTGTCGCAGTCCAGTAAAGGCTTCATTACCTTCTCATAATAGTCCTTATCAACACGATGTTTACCAATGTCAACAAATAGGTCGATAGAGCCCTTCAAGCTTTCGAAAAACTCCTGGTCTGCGAATTTGTTCTGGACACAACCGGCAATGATGAGCTTGAAACCTGTCTTTTTCGCAACTTCTATGGCTTTATCCTGCCCCTTGACCTGGGTTATCCTGCCTATAGTGAATAAATAGCTACCTTTGACCGGCTGCTCTTTAAAATGCCAGTCTCGTATTTCAATTCCATGATGGATAGTCTTAATATTCATCAAGCCATTATATTGCTGTTTTTGGTATTCGCTTATTGCTACGAAATGCATGTAAGGGTTTTGCATGGTGTTGAACCGCTGACAGTGGTCTTTTTTAATCAAACTGTCATTTGCGGGCACATGAAGAGTCATCACGATTGGCAGAGGCGGACTGAATATACCGTCATAAATGTAATCCAACCATCCATGCATGTGAATGACATCAATGTCGCCCATCTTTGCCCTTTTCAGTGCCCTCGAAAGGTGCGTCTTAACGATTTTTTTTTGTTCCTGTGTGCCTTCACGCACATAGTCACCGAGACTTCGCTGAACAGTCACGTGTTGTTCCCCAGTAACACAGGAATCAGCGGAACAAGCAACGATGGACCGATGACCTAAAGATCGAAGTCCTTTATCAATATTGTAAATAACAGTTTCTATTGGGCCATAACCGAGATCCGGTTTGATTGGCTTGTTGATTGTTGCTACTTGCAGCACTGTCAGTTTTTTATGCTTCGCCTTTGTTGTCACGATAGATCCTGTAGAAAAAAGCAACAGCTATTATTTTTCAAGCACTTATAAAACAATACATGAAAAAAGAAATTTTACAACGAGGGTGTAAGAATTCTGCGTAAATGGCCATAGCTTGGGGTTACAATTCCCGCCACAGGAGGGACGATGGCCATTGACGAAGCAAAGACTGGGGGCAGGTCTTGAATTATCAGTTTCTTACAATTCAAGACCCGACCCTGCTTCTTATCATTGAAAATTCGGATTGACGCTCCGAATTTTCAATGATAATCTTTTCGCATGATTGCCAGGACACCATATAAGGCCGCCGTCAACCAGGCCCTGAACCGATCACCGATCACGGCCATTCTCGGGCCCCGGCAATGTGGCAAAACCACTTTGGCCCGGCAGATTGCCAGGGAAAGAAAAACCGTCCACTATCTTGACCTGGAATCGCCCTCCGATCAGGCCCGTCTGCAGAATCCAGAACTCTATCTGTCCTCTCTTGACGGACTTGTTGTTCTCGACGAGATTCAGCACAACCCGGAACTTTTCGGCATCTTGCGGGTCCTGGCTGACCGGGCGGACAGTTCCACCCGCTTCCTGATCCTCGGCAGTGCATCGCCGGAAATCATTCGCAGCGCTTCCGAAAGCCTGGCCGGCCGGGTCGAGTTTGTCGAACTGGCCGGGTTCCACACGGGTGAAATCCCCGCTGCCGATCATGACAGGCTCTGGCTGCGGGGTGGATTTCCGCGTTCCTTTCTCGCCGGGACGGATGAAGACAGCGTGGCCTGGCGCGAAGGGTTCATCCGCACTTTCCTGGAGCGCGACATCCCACAACTCGGCATCAACATTCCCGCCGCGGCGATGCGGCGTTTCTGGACAATGCTTGCCCATTCGCACGGGCAAACCTGGAATGCTTCCGAGCTGGGGCGGTCGATGGGCCTGTCAGACAAGACCGTTCGCCACTATCTCGATATTCTGACCGGAACCTACATGGTGCGGCAGTTACAGCCCTGGCACGAAAATCTTGCCAAACGGCAGGTGAAGGCCCCCAAGATCTACCTGCGCGACTCCGGCATCGTCCACAGCCTGCTCAGTATCCCCGATCGCAACACGCTGCTCGGCCATCCCCGGCTTGGCGCCTCCTGGGAAGGGTTTGCCCTGGAGCAGGTACTGGCCCGCATCGGTTCGGCCGACACCTACTTCTGGGCGACCTACAGCGGCGCCGAACTCGACCTGCTGTTCTTCCGCGGCGGGCGCCGTTACGGAGTGGAATTCAAGTTCAACGAAGCGCCGAAGATAACCCGCTCGATGCGTAGCGCCCTGAAAGATCTCGAGCTGGAACACCTCTGGGTGGTCTATCCCGGCCGGCAGCCGTTTGCCGTCGATGAAAAAGTGACCATGCTTCCCCTGCGGGACGTGGCGGAGCTGGCGGGGATTGGCTGAATCTGACAGAGGGCGGGGCCGTTAATTCACCTTTTAAACAACGTCCCTCCAGCGCCCTCGCTCTGGGACTTCTGGAACGACTGGTGTGACGATGACAGCCTTGACAATGCGATAAAAAGACGCTAACAAAAAGCCGTTATATAGGAGGGGGACATGACACAAAGAACAAAAGCCGTCCGGGAAAAACCCAACCGGGCGGCTTTTTGTTTTTTCTCCGAACTGCAAAAGTGCACAGATATTGGAATCCGTTGCTATGGATGAGCAGACATAACAGGGTAATTAGGGTGCAAGATTGTCTAACACATTGATTACGAAGGCATCCAATGGTGCCAGATGTGGTTTGGGAATGGAGTTAGCGTCTGCCATTCGGGATAAAGGATGGGGAGAGATAATAAAGAGTTCGGCTGAGGAAACCAATGATAATTGATCACATATCGCTTTCAACGACACCTATCTTTCTACGACAAGGTGAACAAGTAGTTTCGCAAGGTACAGGATTTTATTTCGTTAAAAAAAATGACGAAAACCAAGTCCTATTTTTAGTAACAAACTATCATGTGTTAACTGGGTCGGCCCCAAATGAAAGAAAACCTCCCATAGGGGACAATATTCTTTTCCAGTTTCATGAGTCAGAAATAGAGACAGGTAGAGTAAGAAATACAGTCCTTCCCCTATTTACCCCTTCGGGGCGACCGTTATGGATTTCTAGTATGACCTATCCAGAAGCTGACCTTGCAATAATCCCTCTACCAGCAGAATGTTCAAAAGACTGCAAGGTTTTTTGTCTTTCAGAAGAATGGGCTAATCCAAGAATGAAAATTAGACCTGCAACTGATATATCATTAGTTGGATATCCTTATGGGTATTATGACACCGCAAATGCGTTACCTGTATGGAAATCTGGCACCTTAGCAAGCGAGCCAAGTGTAAATTTTGAAGAAAAACCTTTAGTTCTTGTTGATGTATCAGCATTTCCAGGCATGTCAGGTTCTCCAGTTTTTGCAGTAGCAAATGGTATGTATGAAAACGTGGATGGGAACTCTGTTTCGCCAGGTGTTGTACGGCAATTCATTGGCATTTATGCCAGTATGCAAATGGTTGGCAAAAACAAATTCTTAGAAGAAATAGTTCATAATACGAAATTGGGAATAAAAGATTATGAGTCTTTAGAGATTGGTCATGTCTGGAAATCCGATTTGGTTATTGACGCTATTAACAACATTGATGTTCATCAGTATGCTGATGAAATATTAGGAGAATTTGGCCGAACAAGGCGTTCCACCTGACCGCTATTTCGCTGGCGCTCCATAGCGGCAGGCGAGCTTTGTCGTTAGCGTATGGAGGGTAAGTCATTGTGGCAATCCGCAGGAGACTAAGGCCTGCAGCCCCACATGTTCTAGGAATCCAAAAGAACATGAGTGAGGTCGCCAGGTTGATGGATATACACACCATAGTCGCAGGGGCAGGACCTGGCAGGAAGCGGGATGTTCAGGTTCTCAACAAAAGTGCAATTATCATCACTCTTGCTTGTTGGGAGGCATACGTAGAAGACCTTGCAAGAAACGCTTTTGAGTACATGCTAAATGTTGCTTCTGAACCGTCTATATTTCCTGATCACGTTTTAGCGGTCGCAGGGAAACGAATAGCCAAAGCAGGTGCTTTAGATGTATGGATGTTAGCAGATGATGGCTGGAAAGCTGCTTTAAGTGCCCACAAGGATGAAATACTTAATAAATATATCGTAAAAGGAAGTTTTAATACGCCAAGCTGCAAGAATATCGACAAGCTCTATTCTGAATTGATTGGCTTAACATCGGCCTCCAGAGAATTCTATTGGCCTGGAATGAGTAATGATAAGGCAAAGAAGAAGTTACAAGATTTAATAGATCTCCGAGGTGAAATAGCCCATAGGGTTGAGTCAAGCAAGTCGGTATACAAAAAGGATGTGGAAGGTTATCAAAAGTTTATAAAGAGGTTGGCGGTAATATTGCACAATCGAACTATTGCACTCATTTATGCGAGAACAAAAACTATGCCATGGCGTCTTTACCGTCATGGAAAAATACACTAACTGTACAGAGATAGTTATCACCTAGCACTTCCGCCCTTGGCGGGGTGACGCGTAAATTCCGGGGACATAACACAAAAACTGGGTAGAGTAGAGAGCTGGTTCCTTTCACCACAGGCGCGGCTTACCCGTTTCCGGCCCTTTCGTCTGCCGGTGCCTAAATAGCCGGGCCATAGTTTCCGTCTCCAGCCCTCCCTCATCAAACCGTGCGTGCGGTTTTCCCGCACACGGCTTTCCGATGTTCTTCACCGCAGGGCATGCGCCCTCGTCCAGCCCGCTGTCGTCGGCACCTTGTAGAGCCCGTATTTCGTGTACAGAACTCCATTGCCAAACCGAGCATATCCTGCTCTGCGATCTCTGACCTTGTGGCGTTTGCTGAGGTGGGTCCGCAATCGCTGTTCAACGTGTCCCCGAACGTGTTCAAGGGTTTTGCTGCAGTTGCGAATGTGGAAGTATCCTACCCACCCCCGCAGTGCAGAGTTGACCTCGTTGATCACTCTTTCCAGTGGCACGAGTGTCCGCCCCCTTCTTGTCAGGACCGTTACACGGTCTTTGATCGTCTTGATCGCTCTCTTCGAAGGCTGAACGTGGGCATAGTATTCCCCGGTTCTGCGGCTCTTGCCCATCCAGATTTCAAATCCAAGAAAATTGAACTTTCCCTCGTAGGCATTGACTCGTTTGGTCTTTGTCTCGTTCAGGGTCAGTTCTATCCGCTCCAGTATCTGTCGCAATACTGCCATGGCCCGTCCGGACTTACTTCTCCGGCAAAGGATGACAATATCGTCTGCATACCTGACGATGCGGGCACCTAACCGTTGTTGCAGCTTGTTCCGCTCCCAGATCCTGTCCAGCATATGCAGGTAGAGATTGGCGAGCAGCGGTGAGATGACTCCGCCTTGCGGCGTACCTTTGCGGTTGCCCTTGCCACCGCCGACATTTCTTTTCGTCCCATCCCTGTCCACTTCCATGATCGGCGCTTTAAGCCACATCTTGATCAGGTGCAGAATTGCACCGTCGCTGATGCGTTCGGCGACCACAGCCAGAAGGTTGGCGTGGGGGATGGTGTCGAAGTACTTTGATAAGTCAGCATCAATGACTTCGGTGTAGCCCTTGTTCATGGAGTACGCCACATCATTGACAGCGTCATGGGCTGACTTCTTTGGACGAAACCCGTAGGAACTGTCGCAGAAGTCCGCTTCGAAGATCGGCTCAACGACCAACTTTACGAGAGATAGGGGTCAGGTCTTGAATTGTCAGTTTCTTATATTTCAAGACCTGATAATCCTCTAAAAAGGCACCTCCTGCCTACCAGGCCGATCCTGGTAGGCTAGGAAGATCACACAAACCCCTATTCAGGAGGTGCCTTATG
>NZ_VNIB01000016.1 GCF_008124615.1 Geothermobacter ehrlichii | reverse complement strand
CTGAACAACAGGCCGAGAAAGTGCCTCGGCTACCGGACGCCCCAGGAAGTGTTCGATGAAGCCAGGGGTGGTGCACTTGCAAATTGAATCCACCCCGTCCAAAGCGGTAGCTTCTCATACGCGGTTCGCGAATCAAGGATAAGACAACCGGGGCACGTAACAAGATTACGTGCCCCGGTTGCCATGATCATTGGACCCTGATCATCTGGCTTCTCATGCTCGCAGGAACGTCATCAAGGAAAGCAATTCGAAGGTTGTTTTCGCCGATGATAAGAGCAGTTGTTTTTTCAGCCAGAGAAGCATGCATGTTTGAGGGGAGCTTCCACATTGCACCGGTGGCAGGGTCGACAATGAGAAGGCCGATCAAGCCACCAAAAAGGATGTTTCCTATATACCAGCCGTCAAGCTGTTTTTCCAAAACCATTATTTGTGGTTCGTAGCCTTCTTTTTCAAACTTTACAGTATATTTCGCTCCTGAGAAAAAACCTTCACTGCTTTTGAGGGTTACTTGAGTTGGGGTTTTTCCTTTGTAAAGCTGAATTCCACTTGAATTTGTAATAGTTATGATTGCACCTTCAGGTGAGCTGTTGAATGAAACAGGGTAGTCAGATTTGCTTACTATGCTTGCACATCCATTTAGAAGAACGATCATCAGAATTAAATAGCCAGAAATAAGAGATTTGGCGAGTTTCATTGTCTCCTCCTGTTTTGTAGATTTGTCAGTATAGTTGATTGAATGTTAATTTTTCTATAGCATAGAACCTCCTTTCTTGGTTGGTGCCAAAGGTTGTAGCGATCTATCTCTTTGACACGTTTGCATGTGTCTTTTTGCAGTGGTAGCTCACCCTTTCACCAATGCTGGCTAGCGTTCTTCTAATATGGAATCAGACGTACTAAGGGTGTCTTTGCAGTCAAGTCAGTCTGCAATACGGTCTTTTCCACCGGCGGGAGCTCTGTCGATATTTGGGTTTGAAGGCAGACAGAAAACAAAAAGCCGTTCGGAGAGGGGCTCTTCGAACGGCTTTAGGTCGATCTGTTCATATCCCCCCCCCGTGTCGAGGACGTTAGATAACGCACATTTCATTTCATTGTCAAGCATTTCAATTGCATAGCGCACTTTCGACCAGATATGGACATGTTCCCTTTTGCTGACGCCGACCCGGCCGTTGTGGTTAAATAATGTGGTTATGGCCCGATTCGAACTTGTCACCGACTACCAGCCGCGCGGCGACCAGCCGCGGGCGATCCGTGAACTGGTGGAAGGCCTGCGGCGTGGTGACCGGCACCAGGTGCTGCTCGGGGTCACCGGCTCGGGCAAGACCTTCACCATGGCCAACGTCGTCGCCGAGGTACAGCGGCCGACCCTGGTGCTGGCGCACAACAAGACCCTTGCCGCCCAGCTCTACGGCGAGTTCAAGGAGCTCTTCCCCCATAACGCGGTCGAGTACTTCGTCAGCTACTACGACTACTACCAGCCGGAAGCCTATGTTCCGGTCACCGACACCTACATCGAGAAGGACTCCTCGATCAACGAGGAGATCGACAAGCTGCGTCACAGCGCCACCCGCTCGCTGCTGACCCGGCGCGACGTGCTGATCGTCTCCTCGGTCTCCTGCATCTACGGCCTCGGTTCGCCGGAGGCCTACTACGGCATGCTGATCCGGCTCGAAGAAGGAATGGAGCTGGAGCGCAACGATCTGCTGAAACGGCTGGTGGAAATCCAGTACCAGCGCAACGACGTCGACTTTCACCGTGGTTCCTTCCGGGTGCGCGGCGATACCGTCGAGGTCTTTCCCGCCTACGAGGAGAACCGGGCCCTGCGCATCGAGTTCTTCGGCGACGAGATCGAGGCGATCAGCGAGGTCGATCCGCTGCGCGGCACGGTGATCGACCGCCTGGCGCAGACCGCCATCTTCCCCGCCAGCCATTATGTCGCCACCCGGCCGACCCTCGACCGGGCGATCCGCCAGATCCAGGAGGAGCTGCGCGAGCGCATCCAGTACTTTCGCGCCAACAACCAGCTGCTCGAGGCGCAGCGCATCGAGCAGCGCACCCTGTTCGACATCGAGATGATGGAGGAGATGGGCTACTGCCAGGGGATCGAGAACTATTCCCGCCATCTCGACGGCCGGGCACCGGGAACGCCGCCGGCGACCCTGTTCGACTACTTTCCCGACGACGCCCTGATGTTCATCGACGAGTCGCACGTCACCGTCAGCCAGATCGGCGCCATGTACCGCGGTGACCGCTCGCGCAAGGAGACCCTGGTCAACTACGGATTCCGCCTGCCCTCGGCGCTCGACAACCGGCCGCTGACCTTCGAGGAGTTCGAGGCGCGTGACATCCAGACCATCTACGTTTCGGCGACGCCGGCCGACTACGAGCTGGAAAAGGCGCAGGGGGTGGTGGTGGAGCAGATCGTCCGTCCCACCGGCCTGGTCGACCCGCCGATCGAGGTGCGGCCGGCCGGCAACCAGGTCGACGACCTGATCGGCGAAATCCGCGTCACCGTGGAGCGGGGACACCGGGTGCTGGCGACCACCCTCACCAAGCGCATGGCCGAGGAGCTGACGGCCTACCTCGAGGAGCTGGGCATCCGGGTGCGCTACCTGCATTCCGACATCGACACCATCGCCCGCATGCAGATCATCCGCGACCTGCGCCAGGGGCAGTTCGACGTGCTGGTGGGCATCAACCTGCTGCGCGAGGGGCTCGACATTCCCGAGGTGGGGCTGGTGGCGATACTCGACGCCGACAAGGAGGGCTTTCTGCGCTCCGAGCGCTCGCTGATCCAGACCTGCGGCCGCGCCGCGCGCAACGTCGACGGCCGGGTGATCATGTACGCCGACAAGGTCACCCGCTCGATGCGGGCCTGCATCGACGAGACCGAGCGGCGGCGGGCGGCGCAGCTCGCCTACAACCGCGAGCACGGCATCACGCCGGAGACGGTGAAGAAGAGCCTGCGCAGCATCCTGGAGGACATCGCCGAGAAGGACTATGTCGAGCTGCCGGTGGCGGCCGAAGAGGTGGCGGCCTACGGTGATCTGGAGAGCCTGCGGGCCGAGATCGCCCGGCTCAAACAGGAGATGCTGGCGGCGGCGGCCGATCTCGAATTCGAAAAGGCGGCGCAGCTGCGCGACCGGATGCTGGAGCTGGAGAAGCTCGAACTGCAGCTCGGAGGCTGATCCACCCTTTCCCTCCCCTGCGCCCGGCCGGGTGCGAAGCGGGGAATTCCTGCTATCCTGATTCAGTGGATTCATGCCGGGCAACAGCCGGCCGGAGGTGATGATGCACAGGAACCTGGTGACGGCAGGCGACGGCGCAACGGCGGCGGACAACGCCTGGCGGACGGCCACCCTGGTCGACGACCTGCTGCGGGGCCGGCTCGATCTGGGCCGCCTCCTTGCGGCCCCGCCCGGTCCCGCCTGCTCCCCTTCTCCCGACAATTCTCCGAATCTGCCGGCACAGATCGGCGCACTTCTGTGCCGGTTCAACGCCGCCCTGCGCGCCGGACTGGCCGGCCGGAACGGGGATGGGGCGCCGCTCGGCGAGCAGGAGCTGATCGCCGCCGAGGCCGGCGAGCTGGCGCTCGACACCCTGGCCACCGGGAGCCTCGACTGGCTGACCGGCCGGCTGGCGGCGGCCGGCGCGGCGCACCACCAGGAGATGCTGCTGGCGCATTTCTGGTGCGGCCGAGCGCTGACCCGCAACCTGGCGCGACTGCAGGACCTCGGAGACGCCCTCGACCTGGCGCCGGAACGGATGTCAGCCTTGCAGCAGGAAGCCGCCCGGCTGCGGCAGGCCGGCGCCTCGGGCCGGCTGCGGCAGCTTGAGGTCATCCAGGCGCTGATCCTGCCCGCCCTCGCCCGGCGGGAGACTCCGGGCTTTGCCTGGCCGCGGCCTCTGCGGCCGCCGATTCTACCGGGACTGCTGGAGCGGCACCTGCGCTACGCCGAACGGGCCAGCCGGCAGCTGGCCCGCGATCTGGCCCGGCTGCGGCGGGCCTACCGCCAGGGGCTGGAGCACAAGCAGCGGCTGCTCGGCCGGCTGACGGTGATGGCCGCCGAGCTCTACGCCATGAGCGCGGTGCTGCTGTATGCGGCTTCCCGCCAGGGCCCGAGCGGTTGCGAGCCGCTGGCCGACCTGTTCTGCCGCCAGGCCCGGCGGCGGGTGGCGACTTGGCGGCGGGCCCTCTACCACAACGACGACCAGTTTGCCTACGACCGCGCCCTGGACGTGCTGGCCGGGCACTACCCCTGGCTGGAACCCTTTTCTTCCCGGAGGCAGGTGACGAGCCGATGAGCGGACATCCCGACCTGGCCATCCTCGGCAGCGGCACCACCGCCTTCGCCGCCGCGCGCATGGCGGCCGGCCGTGGAAAGCGGGTGCTGATGGTGGAGCAGAGCCACCTCGGCGGAACCTGCGTCAACTGGGGCTGCATCCCGAGCAAGACCCTGATCGACAAGGCGGAGATGTACCACGCCGCCCGCCGCGGCGAGAGCTGGGGGCTGAACCTCAAGGCCGGCCCACCCGACTGCAGCACCCTGATGGCCCTGAAGAGCAGGGCGGTGGAAACCCTGCGTGAAAGCCACTACCAGCACGAAATGGAGAACACCCCCAACCTCGAGGTGCTGCGCGGACACGGCCGCTTCATCTCGCCGCGGGAGCTGCAGGTTGGTGCGGAGATCATCCACTGCGACCGCTTCCTCGTCGCCGTCGGCGGTACCCCCCGCATCATCCCGCTGGAGGGGCTGAGCCAGGTCGACTATCTGACCAGCTACAGTGCCCTGCATCTTCCCTGCTTTCCCGAGTCCCTCCTCATGCTCGGCGGCGGCGTCATCGCCCTTGAGATGGGGCAGATGTTCGCCCGCTTCGGCACCCAGGTGATCATTCTCGAGCGCGGCGACCGGCTGCTGCAGGAATTCGACCCCCGCCTGACCGGCCAGTTCGCCGACATTCTGCGCGACGAGGGTGTCGAGATCATGACCGAGGTGGTGGCCGAGCGGGTGGAGGGGCGGCCGCAGGGGGTCTGTCTCTATTCGACGGTACGCGGCGCGCCGGTGGGACTGTGCGCCGAACGGCTGATGCTGGCGGTGGGAACGGCGCCGGCGACGGCGGATATCGGCCTGGAGGCGGCGGGGGTCGAAACCGACGCCGCCGGTTTCATCCGGGTCGATGCCGGCATGCGCACCAGCGCCCCCGGCATCTATGCCGCGGGCGATGTCACCGGCCCGCCGCTGATCGCCCCGGCCGGGGCGCGCGAGGCGCTGGTCGCCGTCAGCAACATGTTTGACCCGGCCGCCGACGCCCGCATCGATCACACCTACACCCCGATGGCGGTCTTCTGCGATCCGGAGTTCGCCACCGTCGGGCTGACCGCCGAGCAGGCCCGCGCCCGGGGGCTGGAGGTGGTCGAGACCTTCGTCGATCTCGGCCGGGTGCCCAAGGCGCACGTGATGGGCGGCCGGCGCGGCGGCGTCATTCTGGTCGCCGAGGCGTCGGGCGGCCGTGTGCTCGGCTGCCAGATGCTGGCGCCGCGGGCCGCCGATATCATCCACGAGGCGACCCTGGCGGTGCGCTTCGGCCTCGATGTCAGCCAACTGACCACCACCGTGCACGTCTACCCGAGCATCAGCGACGGGCTGCGCCTGGCGGCCCAGAACCTGGCCCGCACCCTCGGACTGCCCGTCTTCTGAGGAACGCGGGGCGCAGCACGTTGCCTTCGACCGGCCGAACGGCTATGATGCCTCAGCCTGCGGCTGACGCGGGTCACCACTTCAGGGGGGCATCCATGGGCTACCGGAATCTGCGGCAATGCGTGGCCGACCTGGAAAGGAGCGGCCGGCTGGTCCGCATCGAGCGCGAGGTCGATCCCTATCTCGAAATCGGCGTCATCCAGCGCCGGGTTTACCGGGCCGGCGGTCCGGCCCTGCTCTTCACCCGGGTCAAAGGGTGCCGCTTTCCGATGCTGGGCAACCTGTTCGGCACCCTGGAGCGGACCCGCTGGCTCTTCCGCGATGCCCTGCGCGGGGTCGAGGCCCTGGTGCGGGCACGCATCGATCCGCGCGAGCTGTTGCGACATCCTGCCGATCTGGTGCGTCTGCCGCTGGCGGCGAAGAACCTGTTGCCGAGGCGGGCGCGTTCCGGCCCCGTCCTGCAGAGGAGCTGTTCGCTGGCCGAGCTGCCGCAGCTGGTCAGCTGGCCGAAGGACGGCGGCGCCTTCATCACTCTGCCGCAGGTCTACAGTGAGGATCCGCGGCAGCCGGGCTGGCGGCATTCCAATCTCGGCATGTACCGGGTGCAGATTTCCGGCAACGACTACGGCCCGGACGAGGCCGGCATGCACTACCAGATTCACCGCGGCATCGCCATTCACCACCGGGCGGCGTTGGAGCAGGGCGTGGCCCTGCGGGTCAATGTCTTTGTCGGTGGGCCGCCGGCGCTGACCGTCGCTGCCGTCATGCCCCTGCCGGAGGGGATGCCGGAGCTGGCTTTTGCCGGCCTGCTCGGTGGTCGCAGGCTGCCGCTGGCTGTTGCCGCCAACGGACTGCCGGTGCCGGCCGAGGCTGATTTCTGCCTTTCCGGCTGGCTCGACCCGCAGGTGCTGAAGCGGGAGGGCCCGTTCGGCGATCATCTCGGCTACTACAGCCTGGGGCACGATTTCCCGGTCTTTCGGGTGGAGCGGATTCATCACCGCCCCGACGCCATCTGGCCCTTCACCACCGTCGGCCGGCCGCCGCAGGAGGACACCAGTTTCGGCACCTTCATCCACGAACTGACCGGAGAGCTGATTCCGGAAGTGCTGCCCGGCATCCGGGGCGTGCATGCCGTCGACGCCGCCGGTGTGCATCCGCTGCTGCTGGCCGTCGGCAGCGAACGCTACACCCCCTATGCCGAGCCGGGGCGGCCGCAGGAGCTGCTGACCCAGGCCAGCGCCATTCTCGGCCAGGGCCAGCTGTCGCTGGCCAAGTACCTCTGGATCGCCAACGCCGGCGACGAGCCGCCGGCGCTGCACCGGATCGGCGATTTTTTCCGCTTCATGCTCGAACGGGTCGACTGGCGGCGCGATCTGCATTTTCACACGCGCACCACCATCGACACGCTCGACTATTCCGGCCGGGGGCTCAACCAGGGCTCGAAACTGGTCATCGCCGCCGTCGGCGGGCCGCTCCGGACGCTGGCCGACCGGCTGCCGGCCGATTTGCGGCTGCCCGAGGGATTTGACGACCCGACTTTGCCACTGCCGGGCATCCTGGCGGTGCGGGCGCCCGTCTGGAGCGCGCCGCCCTACGGAGAGGACGGGGTGCTGTCGGTGTTCTGCCGGATGATGGAGAAACGGGGCGCGCCGGACGGCATCGCCCTGGTGGTGCTGGTCGACGATCCGGATTTCGTCGCCCGCTCGTTGGAGGACTTTCTCTGGGTGACCTTCACCCGTTCCGATCCGGCGGTCGACATCGACGGAGTAGGCGCCGCCGTGGTGCACAAACACTGGGGCTGCGAAGGTCCGCTGGTGATCGACGCCCGGCTCAAGGCGCACCACGCGCCGCCTCTGGAGGAGCTGCCCGAGCTGGAAAAGCGGGTCGACGAGCTGGGGGCGCCGGGCGGCCCCTTGCACGGCATTATCTGATGCCTTCTTTTTGGCGGACGGCTTGCGGAATTGTGGCCAGCCGGGCCAGCAGTTCGCGGCAGAAGGCCTCTGCCATCTCTCCGTAGGCTGCCACCATCTGCCCGGCTTCGGCCTTCGGCAGCGGCAGCTCCCGGCGAAAGACGCCGCCGGCCAGGTCCTCCCCCGTCTGTCGCCGGAACAGGCGCCAGGCGAGCTGCATGAGGGCCCCCTGCTTTCGTCCTTCCAGTCGTTCGACGACCATCGCCAGCTGCAGCTCGCCGTCGCTGGCCACGACGATGTCGTCGGCCAGCCGGACCAGGTTCTCCGCCACCACCCGCTGCAGGTTCTCCGTCGGCGGTTCGGCCCAGCGGTCGAAGGGCAGAAGCTCGATCCGGTTGGCCTCCAGCCGCCTGACCAGTTCCTGCCGGTCGAGGTAGGCGGCGGCTTTCACCGGCAGCAGGGTCAGGCGAACCCGCGGCTTCCGCTCCGGGCGGGGGGCGATGCCCCGGTCGGCCAGGGACGGAATCAGGTAGTGGCGGCTCGGCGATGTCCCCTGGCCGAGATTGACGCAGCCGCAGAGCAGCACCAGCAGAACGGCCGTCGTTCCCTTCAGCAGACGGGTCATGGCTTTCCTCCCTCCTGTCCCCGGCCGCGCAGCAGCATGTCGGGATTTTCGTTCAAGGCGTCACTGACAAGCCGCAGCGAGCGGGCGGTGCGATGCAGCTCCTCGAGCATCTGCCGCAGTTGCGGTCCGGTTTCCTCGACTCCCTGCAGGGTTTTCTCCGCGCCGGCGATGAGCCGGCGGGCCTCCGCCAGGGTCCGGTCGAGCTGGTCGAGACTGCGGCCGGTGCGCTGGCCCATCTCGCCGACGTCGGCGGCGATCGAGTCGGCCGTCTGTTGGACCGACCGGGCGGCGGCGCGGAAATCCTTCAGCGTCGGCGCCAGTTCGCGATCGAGACTGGCCAGCAGGTCGCGCAGCTGGTCCAGGCCGTGGTTCAGCTTGAAGAGGCTGTCGGCCAGATCGGCGTTGTGTACCAGCTCCTGCAGGCCGTCCAGGGTGCTGATCACCTTGTCGACGATTTCCTGTAGCGGCAGCTTTTCCAGGGTCTGTGACAGCTCGTCCAGGCTGGAACGGATGGTGGGGATTTCGGGATAGGGGGACGGGTAGCCGGAGAGGACGATCTCCGTGTCCGGGTACATGTCGAGCTGGACGAAGAGCTGGCCGGTGATCAGGCTCTGCAGCTGCAGCTGGCCGCGCAGCCCCTTGGCGATCAGCACCTGCAGGGGGTCCTCGCGGTTGAGGTTCGGCAGCAGGTCGCCGTTTTGGCCGTCCTGCCGGATTTGCTCGATCCGCTTCGGTTCGATGTCGATGATGACCGGAATCTTGAAGGTGTAATCGGCCGGATTGATGCGGACGCTGATGTCGGCGACTCTGCCGATGCGCACGCCGCGAAAGGTGACCGGAGCGCCGACGGCCAGCCCCTTGACCGAGCTGTCGAAGTAGAGGATGTAGCGCTGGCGCGGCGTGAGCAGTCCGCCCTTGCCGAAGAAGACCAGCCCGGCGATGGCCAGGACCATGGCACCGAGCACGAAGGCGCCGATCAGTTTCGGGTCGGCTCGCCTCAGCATGGCAGGTTCCTTTCTCCCCCGCGGGTGAGAAATTCCCGGATGCGGGGATTGTCGCTGTTTTGCAGCATCTCTCCCGGGGGGCCGCTTGCCAGCATGGTGCGGCTTTCGGCATCGAGAAAGATGCCGTTGCTGGCGATGGCGAAGATGCTGTCGAGGTCGTGGCTGACCACGACCATGGTGGTGCCCAGGCTGGCGTTCAGTTCGCACAGCAGCTCGTCCAGCCGGCGGGCGCTGAGCGGGTCGAGGCCGGAGGAGGGTTCGTCGCAGAAGAGAATCTCCGGGTCGAGCGCCATGGCCCGCGCCAGTCCGGCCCGCTTCTGCATGCCGCCGCTCAGTTCGGCCGGATAGTAGTCCTGAAAGCCGGCCAGGCCGACCAGCGACAGTTTCAGGTCGACGACTTCGGCGATCTGTTTCCGGTTCAGGTTGGTGTACTCCTGCAGGGGAACGGCGACGTTTTCCGCCAGGGTCATGGAACTCCACAGGGCGCCGCTCTGGAAAAGCACGCCCCAGCGCCGCATGCACTCCTGGCGCTGTGGCCGCGTCATCCGCCACAGGTCGTACCCGCCGTAGGTGATGCTTCCCCGGGCCGGCCGCAGCAGGCCGATCAGGTGTCGCAGCAGGGTGCTCTTGCCGCAGCCGCTTCCTCCCATGATGACAAAGATGTCGCCGGCATGCACCTCGAAACGGAGATTCTGCTGGATGACGATCTCGCCGTAGGCCATGGTCAGGTCGCGAACGTCGATCAGGGGCGCTGTCATCTCAGACTCCCAGCACCTGGCAGAGGATGGTGATGACGGCGTCGGCAACCACGATGAGGACGATGGCGGTGACCACCGCCGAGGTGGTCGCCTGGCCGACGGCCTGGGCGCTGCGGCCGCACTGCATGCCGCGCAGGCAGCCGGAGAAGGCGACGATGTAGCCGAAGATTACCGCCTTGATGCCGCCGATGAGAAAATGTTCGAGGCCGACGTTTTCCTGGATGCGGAGAAAGAAGGGGGTCAGACCGATGTCGAGCATGCCGGCCGAAACCAGGCCGCCGCCGAGAATGCCCATGAACATGCTGTAGATGCTGAGCAGGGGAAGCATCAGGGTGAGGGCGAGCAGGCGCGGGGCGACGAGAAAGTCCATCGGCGGGATGCCCATGGTGCGCAGGGCGTCGATCTCGTCGTTGACCTGCATGGTGCCCAGCTGGGCGGCGAAGGCGGCGCCGGTGCGGCCGGCCATGATGATGGCCGTCATCATGGCGGCCATCTCCCGGGCCATGCCGAGGCCGACCAGGTCGGCGACGAAGATGTCGGCGCCGAAGACCCGCAGCTGTACGGCTCCGACGAAGGCGAGGATCATCCCGACCAGGGTGCTGATGAGGGTGACGATGGGCAGCGACTGGGCGCCGCAGTCCTCAAGCAGTTCGAACAGGTCCTGCCGGCGGAAGCGGGGGCGGCCGCGCAGCAGGTTGCCGCAGCAGAGGACCGATTCGCCGAGAAAGGCGAGGCCGTCGCGCCAGGTGCGGTGCAGCTCGATGGTGACCTCGCCGATGCGCACCAGCAGGGCGCCGCGCCGCTGGGGGCGCCGGCGGTCCCTGGCGACCGGCACCGCGCGCGCCAGACGCAGCAGCCGCTGCAGGCCGTCGGGAAGGCCGTCGCTGTCGACGGTGATCTTTTGTTCGTGGCAGTAGGCGAAGAGGCGCAGTAGCAGAATAACCAGGGAAGAGTCCCAGCGCCCGAGGCCGGTCCCGTCGATACGCAGGGCGCCTTTCGGTTGCGGCCGGCCCGCCAGCAAACTCTCGGGGGCGGGCAGTTCATCGCCGAGCCGCCAGTCGCCCCGCAGTCGCAGCACCGCCGGTTCCTCCGGGACGAGTTCCCAGTCAGGCCGCCGTGTTGCCCCGCTCATCGCGCCGTCCGCTCAGTCGATGCCGCCGACGCAGAGATACTTGATTTCGAGGTAGTCGTCACAGCCGTACTTGCTTCCTTCGCGGCCGAGGCCCGACTCCTTGACGCCGCCGAAGGGGGCGACAGCGGTGGAGATCAGGCCGGTGTTGAGTCCGACCATGCCGTACTCGAGGGCCTCGCCGACCCGCCAGCTGCGGGCCAGGTCGCGGGTGTAGAAGTAGGCGGCAAGCCCGTAGTCGGTGTCGTTGGCCAGGCGGACGGCCTCCTCCTCGGTTTCGAAGCGGAACAGGGGGGCGACCGGTCCGAAGGTCTCCTCGCGGGCGACCAGCATCGTTGCGTCGACATCTGCCAGCACCGTCGGCTCGAAGAAGGTGCCGCCGAGGGCGTGGCGTTTGCCGCCGCAGACGATGCGCGCCCCCTTGGCGACGGCGTCGGCGATGTGCTCCTCGACCTTTTCCACCGCCGCCCGGTCGATCAGCGGTCCCTGCTGCACCTCGCCCTCGAGGCCGTTGCCGACCTTCATCGCCCGCACCCTGGCCGCCAGTTTTTCGGCGAAGGCTTCATAGACGCCGGCCTGAATCAGAAAGCGGTTGGTGCAGACGCAGGTCTGGCCGGTGTTGCGGTACTTGGAGATCAGAGCCCCCTCGACAGCGGCATCGAGATCGGCATCGTCGAAGACGATGAAGGGGGCGTTGCCGCCGAGTTCCATGGAGACCTTCTTCATGGTGCCGGCGCACTGTTCCATCAGCTTTTTGCCGATCTCGGTCGATCCGGTGAAGGTCAGCTTGCGCACCAGGGGATTGGCCGTCATCTCGCCGCCGATGGCGCCGGAAGAACCGGTGACGACGCTGAAGACGCCGGCCGGAATGCCGGCCCGCTCGCCCAGTTCGGCCAGCGCCAGGGCGGAATAGGGGGTGGCCGAGGCCGGCTTGACCACCATGGTGCAGCCGGCGGCCAGGGCCGCTCCGGCCTTGCGGGTGATCATTGCCGAGGGGAAGTTCCAGGGCGTGATGGCGGCGCAGACCCCGACCGGCTGCTTGAGCACCAGGATGCGCTTGTCGTTCTGGTGAGGCGGGATGATGTCGCCGTAGATGCGGCGGGCCTCTTCGGCGAACCATTCGAGGAAGGAGGCGGCGTAGGCGATTT
Source organism: Geothermobacter ehrlichii (assembly GCF_008124615.1). Lineage (NCBI taxonomy): Bacteria > Pseudomonadati > Thermodesulfobacteriota > Desulfuromonadia > Desulfuromonadales > Geothermobacteraceae > Geothermobacter > Geothermobacter ehrlichii. The sequence continues at coordinate 63,741 of NZ_VNIB01000016.1, read as the reverse complement.
CCCCCTTCGCCTCGGCCAGGGGCTTGCCCTGTTCGGCGGTCATCAGCCGACCGAGGTCGTCCTGGTTTTCCAGCATCAGCTCCGCCCAGCGCCGCAGGATAGCGGCCCGTTCGCCGGGGGTCTTCGCCCGCCACTGCCGCCAGGCACGATCGGCCGCCTCGATGGCGCGTCGGGTTTCGGCCGCGCCCAGCCGGGGGACGGTGCCGAGGGGTTCGCCGGTGGCCGGATTGCTCACCTGAAGGGTGGCGCCGTCCTCGGCGTCGATCCACTCTCCGTCGACATAGCACTGCTGCCGCAGCAGTCGTGAATCCTCAAGCTTGAACATCGCTCTCCTCCCTGAGTGATCTTGGATTGAATGCAGGGTATGAGAAAAAGCTTAACACAGCCCCGTTTCGGGGGGGAAGCGTGGCGCGACAGGATTTGAGCCGCCGCTTTTTTCGGCCGCCATCCTTTCGAGAAAGTCGACCACCTTCTTTTCCAGCCGCTGGTTGGTGAACTGGTTGATGCGCGGGATGCCACCGGGGCTGACGCAGTTGATTTCGATCAGCTTGTCGCCGATGATGTCGATGCCGACGAAATAGAGACCGTCGCGGATCAGCCGCTCGCGGATCACGTCGCAGATATGCTGTTGCTGCGGCGTCAGTTCGTGCGGAAAATAATCGCCGCCGGCGCGGAGATTGGCGCGAAAGTCGGTGCCGTGCGGCATGCGGCGGAAAGCGCCGAGCACTTCGCCGTTGAGCAGCATGATGCGTATGTCGCCGTCGGTGCGGACCGCCTCGATGAATTCCTGCACCATGATCGGCTCCCGGCGGTGGTAGGGTTCGTTGACCCGCACGTAGAAATCGAGCAGGGAATTGAGATTTTCCGGATCACTGGCGCTGACCTTGATCACCCCCTGGCCGCCGAAACCGCGCAGCGGCTTCATCACCATGGTGCCGCCGAAATCGTCGATGATCCGCCGCAGTCGCGCGGGGTCGCGGGAGACGTGGGTTTCGGGAATGATGTCGGGGAAATTGAGGGTGTAGAGCTTGCTGCTGCCAAGCAGCTGACCGCGCAGGCTGTTGATCAGAAAGACCTGGTCCTCGACCGAGGCGAGCAGCTCCATCATTTCCATCAGCAGCGGCGGGTTCTTGCGCAGAAAGAGGACATCGAGTTCGCGCAGTTCCTCGAAGATCTTCTTCTCGTCTTCGACGCAGGCGATGGCGTGACGCCAGAAGGCGTGCAGATCACAGTCGGCGGGAGCGGTGATTTCCCGCATCCGGCCGACGACGCGGTTGTTGCGGATGTAGAGGTCGTGTGGTTCGAGAAAAAAGACCTGGTGGCTCCGCAGATGGCATTCGTACATCAGCAGGATCGATGTTTCGGTGTCGGGGTTGATGTGCCCCAGCGGTCCGCGCAGAAAGGCGATTCTCACGGCAGTTTCCCTTCGGCGGCGAGCCTGTTCACGATGACGTCGGCCAGGTCGTTCCGGCCGGCGGCGCGCAACGGTTCGATCATCTCGATATAGAAAGGCTCGCGGTGGTTGATGGTCATCCTGGCCCGGGAAAAGAGTTCGGCGTCCAGGTCGGATTCTTCGAAGGCCCTCGATTGTTCGAGCTTGCCGAGGGCGACCAGTCCGGCCATGGTGCGCAGACATTTTTCACACCAGCCGCAGTTGAGACGGTCGGGGACGTTCTGCAGGCAGACGCGCATGTTGTGCAGGCCGGTTTCCCAGTCGGCGATCAGGCGCAACTTGTCAATGCGGCGCATTTCCGGCTGGGCGTGAAAGACTTCGAGATCGGCACTGCCGTAGAGATGGTCCAGCATCGGATGCGAACCGCAGGGCCCGAGATTCTCCAGGTCGTAGGATGAGGCAAGGACCACCCGGTCGATACGGCCGGTCAGAGCCTGGGCCATGCTGCAGAGCAGGGCGCCGAAATATTTGCCGAGAAAGAAGGCGCTGTCGTCGTGCAGGTGGCGGACGTTGGTCCAGGCCGGAATCAGTTCGATGCCGGTCTCCTCGACCACCGGCTGCAGAAACCGGCGGGCCCGGTCGTGAACGTGCTGCTTGCTGCCATGCCGGATGACGCCGCCGATGTCGAATCCGTGCATCAGAATGCCGCTGCGGATGCGGTTGCGATGTCCGGGCGGGTAGTGCAGATGATTGATGCGCAGGGCGGCCAGGGCGTCGATGCCGCCGGACATGAAGACGGCGGTATGGTCGAGGCGATCGGGACGGGGCAGTCGCAGCCCGGTTCCTTCGATGGGGATGGCCCGGTAACGGTCGCCGTACCAGGAGACAAGGATGCCGAGGGCGGTTTGCAGCCCCTCCAGCAGACGCGGGCAGAGGTCGGCGGCGATGGAAAGACGTCGCTCGCCCTTTTCCAGGGCCGGCAGCAGGGTGCCGAGCAGAAAGGGATCGGCGGTCAGCCACAGGGCATCCGCGTACTCCGGTTCGGTGGCAAACCAGACCTCCCGGTCGGGAGCGTCGCAGTCTTCCCACTGCACGGTCGCCGCGATGCGGACCAGGCCGTCGGCCGTCTCTTTTCGCAGGTTGTCGATGCGCATCGTTTCTCCTGTTGCTTGCGTAAGGGGTCAGGATAGCCCGAGGCGCCTGGCGCCGGGGGGAGAAACCCAGAAGGCCAGCCGCCGACCGGCCTTTTCACTGTCGAAAGCCTTGATTCTGACCATGCCTCCCGCCAGCAGGATGCTGTTGATCGACGGGTTGGTTTCGGCCGCCAGAACGTAGAAGGGACGATCCCCGGCCTCTTCCGTCAGCCGGGTCGTCAGGGCCGTGGCGATGCCAGCTCCCTGCCGGTCGGGACTGACACAAGTATAGCCGCGTTCCAGAAAGCCATCCAGAACGAAACCGAGCCGAGCGCCCAGGTCCTGCAGATAGGCCGGCCGGGGGCGTTTCAGGCAGGAGACCCCGGCCAGGCGGCCGGCGACTTCGGCCCAGGCGATGCGGTAGGCCTTCTCCAGGTTGGCGCGCACCCTGCCGGGCGGTACCCGGCCGTGGCGGCGGATGAAGGCGGCCAGCATGTCCAGGCGGCTCTCGTCCAGCCTGTCCGGCGGCAGGCAGACAAGTTTTATCTCTGACGGCTTCAAGGGGGCGCTCCTTCGACTGTGTCGGCGGCGAGAACCTCGTCGAGCAGACGGCTCTGCAGGCGACTGAGCGCCTCGCAGCACTTGATGGCGATCACCGGATGTTCCAGCACGCTGGCGCGGAATTCCTCCGGCGGAATCCGCACCAGATGGCTGTCGGTTTCAGCCCGGATCACCAGCCCCTCGATATGCAGTTCGAAGAGGGATGCCAGGCCGAAATAGCTGCCCGGCCCCTTGCGCTGCAAGGGGTGCCGCTGCCGCGCCACGATCAATTCTCCCGACGCGACCAGGAAGAGGCCGGTTCCGTCGAGGTCGTTTTCCCGCAGTTCGGCCCCGGCTTTCAGGGTCTGTTCCCGGCCGACCATGGCCAGGGCGGTCAGCGGCCGGTTGTCGAGGTCGACGAAAAGGTCGATCTGGCGCAGCAGGCGCATGCGTTCGTAGAGAGAGCATTCGTCTTCGCTGCTGCAGTAGGACCCCTGCAGGGCGTAGATGTCGTCGCCGCGCTCGTCGTCGATGCGGCGCGGGGGGCGGTTCAGCCCCTGCAGCACGTCGCCGACCACCTTGGCCAGTCCCTTGGCGATTTTCAGCCCCAGTTCCGGATTCTGCAGGACGAGCTGATGAAAGGTCTCCCGGTCGATCTGGATCAGCAGGGTCCGGCCTCGTGCCACGGCGGCGAGCATCCGTTTCGGCGGCATGCCGAACATGACCGCGGCCCCGAACCAGTCGCCCGGGCCGATGCGGTGCAGTTCCCGTCCCGGGCCCTTGGCTTCGGGGTCCGTCCTGACAAAGGCGACTTCGCCTTCGACGGTCAGCAGCAGGCCCTTGTGCGGCCGTTCGGTACCGGCGATCACCTCGCCGTCGGCGCAGCGGATGACGGTCGATTTCCAGGCCGCGGCGGCGAGCTGGGCCGTGGTCAGTTCGGAAAAGAGATCGACGTGGCGGATGTTTTCGATACGGTCGACGAGACAGCTCAGGTCTTCCTCGTATGTCCCTTCGGCGGCAAGCAGGGCGTGCCGGGCGGCATGGGCCACCGCCGCCTTCCCTTCGGCGGCGAGTTTTTCGATGGTTTGTCTCCAGCCGGCCACTTCCTTCCAGCCGGCCAGGGATTCCAGCATCAGGACGACGGTGACCCAGTCGGTATCGTCCAGCATGTGGCCGAAGGTCGATTTTTCCGATCCCCTTCTCAGGCCGAGATGCCGATGGGCGAGACGGTACAGCTTTCTGTCCGGTGTCTCCTCGAGCAGGGGAAGAATCAGCCTGGCCAGACGGGGGGCGAGCAGCGATTCCAGGGCCTCCATGCCATCCTGGCGTTGCCGGAGCTCGGACGACTGCAGGGCGCGCCAGGCCGTTTCCAGCTGTCCGTTCTCGTCTCGTGCCACCAGCACCCGGATGGCGTTGGCCAGATGCTGCCGCCGCCGTTCTTCCAGGTGGCGCAGCAGCAGGCGGGAGGCGGCGTTCTGCGGCCTGTCGGCGACCGGGTCGCTCCAGAGCAGGGTCTGGTAGGCCTGGCGCAGCTGGTTGAGGCAGAAGCGGTAGAAGTCCTTGTCCTGCAGCTCGAGATGGGTGGCCACTTCGAACAGGCCGTCCCGGATCCAGCGGCTGTGGCTGGTCATGCGTTCGAGCAGCAGCGGATAGAGGGTGCGAGGAAGCTGTTCCAGCTTGCGCATCGCCAGCTTGCGGATCTTTTCGGCCGGATCGCCGAGGGCCTGGACAAGGCGAAGGGCCCCCGCCTCGTCTTCGGGAGACAGGGCGCTGACCGCCGCCTGCCGGACCAGGGGGTCGGCATGGCCGAGAAAGGGCAGAACCAGTTCGCCGCTCCGGCTGCCGGCGACTCTCGGCAGGGCGTAGAGAGCCAGAGCCAGTACCGAACGGTCCTGCTCCATCGTCAGGTGCGGTTCGAGCAGGGGCAGGTGACGGGGCTCGCCGTGCGCCTGCAGGGCGAGGAAGGCGGCCCGTCTCTTGCCGGGGTCCGGCGATTCGATCCAGGATGCGATCGTTCGGTCGAGGAGCTTGGGATCGTCCTTGGCCATCCAGCCGAGGAAGCAGGCCTTGACTTCGGAGATCTCGGCGATCCGGAATGTGGTTTCCTCTTCGTCCCCCGGCATGTCGGCGAAGACACGATGCGCCGTGCAGGCCAGGGCCAGCATCAGTTGCGGCTTGTGCGGATCGCGCAACGAAAGGAACAGGTCGAGGACCTCGCGGCCGGCATGTTCCGACAGCAGGGGCAGAAGCAGGATGCGGGTCTGGTCGTCGGTGCGCGGCAGCTTTTCGAGAATGGCCCGGTCGAGTTTTTCGGTGCAGCCCGCCTCCTTGAGCATTTCGGCGCACCAGCGCGCCTCCTCTCCCTCGGCGTCGCGCAACCGGTCGAGCAGGGTCTGTTCGAGGTTCTGTCCCTTGAACAGGATGCCGAATTCCCGTCCCATGCGGTGGAAGTCGGGCAGCGTCTGTTCGACCACTCGGGTGAGAATCGCCGGATAACTGCGTTTGAGCCGGAAGACCGCGGTGAGCCACAGTCCGCCGAAAACGAGGCCGTAAACGGCGAGGTAGCGGGGCGGCATGAACATGTTGCTGAACCAGAGCAGTCCCGAGCCGGCGAGGATGGCGATGCGGACGACGGTACCGCGCAGGAAGGGGCGCAGGATGGCCCTTTCCTCCGGCGAGAGCAGGCTGTAGAGGGCGGAAGCGGCCGGATTGTTGATCGCCCGACGAAGAACGCCCGCCGACAGGTTGCCGTAGACGGCGGAAGGGAGGTTGAATTTCAGCAGCAGGGCGGCAAAGACGAAAAGATAGTTGGCCGGATGGAACATGAGCGAGACCGCCAGGCCGAAACGGCCGTAGAGCCGGCCGGCCACCAGACTGAGCACCAGGGCGATGCCGTTCTGGATACTGCGGAAATAGCCGAAGAAGTTGATCAGCGACTTTTCGGCGGCGAAGGACATGTCGGCGATGTAGCTGAACTGGTAGTTGAGGATGGGGATGACCAGGTTCGGCAGCAGGGTGAGCAGGAGCAGGATTTTCGCCAGAGTCGAGCTGCGCAGCAGCGGGCCGACTTGGCGGAACTCTCCCAGCAGGGATATGTCACTGACCGGTGCCTGTCGTTGCCGGGAGGAGAGCATGACGGGAACGAACCGTCCGAGGGGCAGCGCGCAGACGGCGGCCAGCCCGGCCATCAGGGCAAAGACCAGCAGGAGTTGGTCGGTGGGCATCCAGTTGACGAGGACGGGGGTAGCCAGACTGCCGCAAATGGCGCCGAAGATGCCGCCGGAGGTAATCAGCGGAAAGAGACGCTTGGCCTGGCGGGCACTGAAAAGGTCGCTGGCCAGGTTCCAGAACAGAAAGGCCAGCAGCACGTTGTACTGGGTTTTCAGGATGTAGAGCAGGGGGTAGATGAGGCTGAACTGAAAGTTGACGGCCAGGCGCAGGGCGGCGGAGAGCAGGGCATAGCAAAGCAGGGTGCCGAAGAGGAGCCGGTTGCCCCGGACGCGTCCCAGGCGGCCGCCGAAAAAATTGAGCAGAACGAAGGTGACAATGGCGTTGATGGCGGTGATCTGGGGCAGGTACTCGACCCCGAACCGCTTGAGGAAGGTGGTTTCGGCATAATTGTTGAGCACGAAGCTGGCGATGTTGACCAGCAGGAGCACAAGGGCGCTCCAGACAAAAGGAGCGGCTTCGTCGTCCTGAATGGCCAGCCTGCGCAGCAACGACATCATGGCCCGTTGTCTCCCGGCCGCTTCCGGTGCTGTTGCCGGTAGCGGCGATAGAGGTCGTGCAGGGCTGCCGGCAGCTGAACGGCCAGGGCATCGTAAACGTTTCGGTTCAGTACGCCGCTGTGTTCATCGCAGTAGATTTTCTTCACTTCGAGACAGAGGGGCAGAACGTCGGGAAAACGACGGCCGAGCCAGTTGACAAAATGGCCGCGCCCCTGAAAGACATCGTTTTCCGCCACCCGGGTTGTTGTACCGGGCAGGTCGATCTGTTGCAGGCGGCGGAGAAGGAAGTCGAGCAGGGGACGGTGGCGCCGTTCGTCGATGGCTGCCGTGCCGAGATTGAACAGCGGGGTCGGGCGGTCGATTTTCGAGGCGTTGTAGGCATGCAGGTCGATGACCAGGCAGTGTCCGTGCCGCCGAACCAGACGGTCGATCAGGACTTCGGCCAGGCGGTAGAAGGCGCGGTGCCTGGCCTGGGCGCGCGCCGGATCGGGATGCGCTCCCTGGCGCCAGATTTTCCGGCCGAAGGCGACGGGATCGACGGCCTTTGCCGGCGAGCGGTTCAGGTCGTAGAAATAGCGGGATTCCCGACCGGCCAGAAGCACGGGCATGCCTTCGAGCAGGCCGGCGGTGTGGGGGTCTTCCTCGAACAGGCGTTCGGCCGGCGACAGGCGGCAGAGCGGTTCGAGATCGGAAGGGAAGGCGCTTCCGTCGTGCAGGGCGACGCAGACCAGCGGCAAGTCGCGGCGGACCCTGATTCGGGCGATGCCGCGGTAGTCAGTGTCGGAAAAGGTCTGTCCCTGCCGGATCTGCTGCAGAAGTCTGTCGGTCTGTTTGGCTTCGGACATGGATTGGTGGCTCGACGCTCTCGTCTTCTGTCCCCCGCAGGGGGCCGCATGGCCTCAATCTGCTCAAAGCATAGCAGGGATGATGGCGTGACTGTAGCGAAATTGACGGCTTTCGACAAAAAATGCCGCGGAAAGGGGGGCGGACTCTTGTCTCCCGGCCAAGGTCTGATATGCTCGATAAGGCATTGAATTTACTGATTCGATGCAGAAAACTACGGGAGGCGCAGATATGGACGGAGGAAACCCGAACCTGCCGGTCGACTGGGGCCGTTACCGGGCGGTGCTGTTCGATCTCGATGGCGTGCTGACGGCAACGGCCAAGATCCACGCCATCTGTTGGAAGCGGATGTTCGACTCTTTTCTGAAGCGGTGGGCGGCCGAGCGGAAGATGTCTTTCGAGCCCTTCGATTCGGTGCGGGATTACCATGAATATGTCGACGGCCGGTTGCGTTACGACGGCGTGCGCTCCTTTCTGGCGTCGCGCGGCATCGAATTGCCGGATGGCTCACCGGACGATTCCCCCGAACGGGAAACGGTCTGCGGCCTGGGCAATCGCAAGGACGCCATGGTAGGTGAGATTCTCGCCTCGGAACGAGTCGACGTCTTCGAGGGGTCGATCCGGCTGGTTCGCTGGCTGCGCCAACAGGGGCTGGCGACAGCTGTCGTTTCGGCCAGCAAGAACTGTCCGGCGGTGCTGCGCGCCGCCGGGATCGAGGATCTGTTCGACCAGCGTATCGACGGTCATGTTGCCAGCGATCTCGGACTGCCGGGCAAGCCGGCTCCCGACACCTACCTGAAGGCGGCGGAGCTGCTGTCGGTGCCGCCGGCCGAGGCGGTGGTGGTCGAGGACGCCATTTCCGGCATCGAGGCCGGCCGCAACGGTGGTTTCGGTCTGGTCATCGGCGTCGACCGGCAGGGCGACGCCGAACGGCTGGCCGCCGCCGGCGCCGATATCGTGGTTCGTGACTTGGTCGAGCTGCTGCCGGAATCCCTGTCGCAACAGGAGGCTTAGCCGATGATCCGCCACGAAACCCTCAACCCTCCCCAGCATCTCTACCCGATCAACGAGTGGAAGATCATCGAGACGGCCTATTACGAGCCGTTTCTCGCCCAGACCGAGACCCTGTTCGCCATCGGCAACGGCTATGTCGGCATGCGTGGCAACTATGAAGAGGGGCGTCCTTGCTTCCAGAACGGCACCTTCATCAACGGCTTCCACGAGACCTGGCCGATCGTCTACGGCGAAAAGGCCTACGGTTTCGCCAAGACCGGCCAGACCATGCTCAATGTCACCGACGCCAAGCAGATCAAGCTCTATGTCGATGACGAACCCTTCTTCCTGCCGACCGCCAGTCTGCAGCTCTACGAGCGGGTACTCGACATGCGTGCCGGTACCCTCGACCGGGAGATCCTCTGGGAAACCGCTTCCGGCAAGCGGGTGCTGATCGAGAGCCGGCGACTGGTCTCACTGCAGCATCGGCATGTGGCGGCCATCTCCTATCAGGTGACGGTACTCAATGCCGAGGCTCCGGTGGTGATCTCCTCGAAGATATCGGGCAACCAGACCAACCAGGTGGGAGAAGAAGATCCGCGGCAGGCACGGGGGTTCTCGCACCAGGTGATGATCCCCCAGGTGCACCGAAATCGCGACTGGCGGCTGCTGCTGGCGCACCGGGTGGCCAACAGCGGCATGACCATCGCCTGCGGTGTCGACCACCAGCTGATCACCGACTGTCAGTACGAAGCGAAGGCCGAACGCTTCGACGAAGGGAGCAAGGTGGTCTTCTGTGTCGACGCCCGTCCGGGACAGCCTATTCAGCTGTTCAAGTTCATCACCTATCACAGTTCGCGCAGCGCCCCCTGTGAGGAGCTGTGCGAGCGGGCCGAGCGGACCCTCGACCGGTCGATGCGCGACGGCTTTGACAGCCTGCTCAAGGGACAGCGCAGCTTTCTGGACGATTTCTGGTCGCGCAGCGATGTCGAGGTCGAGGGCGATCCGGCTCTGCACCACCGGCCGCCGGGAGAACTGCAACAGGCCCTGCGCTGGAATCTGTTCCAGATTTTGCAGGCCTCGGCCCGGGCCGAGGGGACGGGGATTCCTGCCAAGGGGCTGACCGGCCAGACCTACGAGGGGCACTATTTCTGGGACACGGAGATCTACGTCCTCCCCTTTTTGACCTACACGGCGCCACGGGTGGCGCGCAACCTGCTCAAGTTCCGGCACTCGATGCTCGACAGGGCGCGGCAGCGGGCGCGTGAGGTCAACCAGAAGGGCGCGCTCTTCCCCTGGCGGACGATCAACGGCGAGGAGGCCTCGGCCTATTACGCCGCCGGCACGGCCCAGTACCACATCAATGCCGATATCGTCTATGCCCTGAAAAAGTATGTCGAGGCGTCCGGCGATATCTCCCTGCTCTACAACGAAGGGGCGGAAATCCTGGTCGAAACCGCCCGGCTCTGGTATGACCTGGGCTTTTTCAACCCGCGGCTGAACGGGCAGTTCTGCATCCACGGCGTCACCGGGCCGGACGAATACACCACCGTGGTCAACAACAACACCTACACCAACCTGATGGCGCGTCTCAATCTGCTCTATGCCGCCGAGACGGTCACCCACATGCGGCAGGAGGCGCCGGACTATTACGCGACGCTGGTTCATCGCACCGGCCTGCGCGACGAAGAGATCGCCGACTGGGCGGAAGCGGCGGCGAAGATGTACATCCCTTACGACGAGGAGACGGGGATTCACCCCCAGGACGACAACTTTCTCGATCGCGAGATCTGGGATCTCGCCAGTACGCCCAAGGACAAATTTCCGCTGCTGCTCTATCATCACCCGCTGGTCATCTATCGCCATCAGGTGATCAAGCAGGCCGACATCGTGCTGGCCATGTTTCTGCTCGGCAGTGAATTCTCCCCGGAGGAAAAACGCCGCAATTTCACCTATTACGATCCTCTGACCACGGGTGATTCATCGCTTTCGGCCTGCATTCAGAGCATTGTCGCTGCCGAGATCGGCGACATGGAAAAGGCCCTGCATTACGCCCGCTACGCCATTTTGATGGACCTGGCCGATGTCGGCGGCAATGTGCGGGACGGGTGCCACATCGCCTCCATGGGGGGCACCTGGATGGTAATGGTCTACGGTTTTGCCGGCATGCGGGACGAGCAGGGCGAGATCACCTTCCGTCCCCATCTGCCGCCGGCGATCCGGCGGTTGCGTTTTCATCTGCAGGTCCGGGGGCAGCAACTGACCGTCGAGATGGACCACGAAGAGGTTATCTACCTGCTGCGGGATGGCCGCTCCCTCGATATCCGCCACTGCAGTCAGGCCGTGACCCTGATTCCGGGGCAGCCGGTGCGCTTGCCCATCGGCATGGAGGACTGTTTGGACAAGGAGCGGGCCACCGGTGGACGCTGAACAGAGCAAGGGGGGTTACATGCGATCATTGTTTATGTTTCTGATTCTGGCGGTCTGCTGGTTGCCCGCTGGCTGCAGTACCCAGCCGCACTATCAGCACAACTACAGTCCGACCACCGATTTTTCCCGCTTCAAAACCTGGATGTGGGATGATGGCCATCCGATGCTGGTCGACCGGCTGGTAGGGGAAGATCCGGTTGAAAGACTGGTGCGACGTACGGTCGCGGCAGAGCTTGAGGCTCGTGGGTTGAAGCTGGTACAGAACAATCCCGATCTGCTGGTTCATTATCGCGGCAACATCTTCCGGCGTGTCGCCGACACGCCGGGGGCCACCGGCTACAGCTCTCAGATCGCGTGGGAGAAGAATGATGCCGGAAGCTGGTTGCGTCGTTCGTCACGCGTGGCGGTGTTGAGTCTTTTCATGCTCGACGGCAGGACTAGGAAGACAGTCTGGACGGCGACCGGCCGGGAGCCGGTCGAGGATCGGCGGGACGCTATGCGCAAGCTGACGGGCGTGATCCGAACCCTGCTGGGGGCGTTTCCGCCGGGGCGCTGATCCTGCTGTTTGCGGACAGAGCTGTTATGCTGGAAGCAGGCAGCTGGATGCAAGAAAGGAAAAAGGGGAAAGATGATGAATAAAACCCTTGCGATAACGCCCGTAGCGCTCGGTATTGTCCTGGCGCTGATTTTGGTCGGTTGTGCGCCGAGCACCTCCGGCAAGGTCTATTCGCGCGATCAGACGCGCATCAGCCATTCGGTCTATTACGGTACCGTTCTGCGTGCCGAGCCGGTAACCATCGAAGGAACGCAATCCGGGGCCGGTACCCTTGCCGGCGGCGCCCTTGGCGGCGTGCTCGGCAGTTCGGTCGGGTCCGGCTCCGGTCGCAGTCTGGCGGTGGTCGGTGGTGCCATCGCCGGCGCGGTGGCCGGCTCCATTGCCGAGAAGAAGGCGACTACCGTTCCCGGCATCGAACTCGAAGTCGAACTCGACAATGGAGAGATCATCGTTGTCGTTCAGGAGGCGGACGATGTCTACAGGGTCGGCGACCGGGTACGGGTGATCAAGGACGCCCGGGGCACGACCCGGATACGCCAGTAATCTTCTTGGCCCCGTGGACAGCGGGGCTGTCCCCGTCCTGCCGGTTCGGAGTCTTTTCATGCCTTCCAGGCTTAATGAGTTTCTGCAAAAGGAATCGTCTGTCGGCATCCTTTTGATGCTGGCGACGGCGTTGGCGATGATGTTCGCCAACAGTCCGTTGCAGACGCTGTACGACTACATCCTGGCCACTCCCTTCGAGGTGCGTCTTGGCCGGCATTTCCACATCGCCAAGCAGCTGTTGTTGTGGATCAACGACGGCCTGATGGCGGTCTTTTTTCTGCTGATCGGTCTCAAGGTCAAGCGCGAAGTCATGGTCGGCCAGCTTTCCAGTCGGGCTCAGATTGCCCTGCCCGGCATCGCCGCTCTGGGCGGCATGGTGGTTCCGGCCCTCTGCTACGTGCTGATCAATGTCGGCGATGTCTCGGCGCTCAACGGCTGGGCGATTCCGGCCGCCACCGACATCGCCTTCGCTCTCGGTGTCCTGGCCCTGCTCGGTGACCGGGTGCCGTCGTCGCTGAAGGTTTTTCTGCTTGCCCTGGCGATCATGGATGATGTGGGGGCGATCGTCATTATCGCCTTCTTCTATTCCGGGGATTTGTCCGTCGGCATGCTGGTGATGTCTGCTGCCTGCCTGCTGGTTCTTTTTCTGCTCAACCGGTTTCATGTCGAGCGGATGGCGGCGTACATCACCGTCGGGGTCTTTTTGTGGATTTTCGTTCTCAAATCGGGGGTGCATGCCACCCTGGCCGGAGTGGTGCTGGCCTTTGCCATGCCGCTGAAAAGCCGCCGGGATGGAAATCACTCTCCCGCGGGCAAGCTGGAGCACGACCTGCATCCCTGGGTCAACTTTCTGATTCTGCCGGTTTTCGCTTTTGCCAACGCCGGCATCCCCCTGGCGGGCATGGGGCTGGGCGATCTGTTCCACTCGGTGCCGCTTGGCATCATGGTCGGGCTGGTGGCCGGCAAGCTGGTGGGGGTTTACGGCAGCTCAATTTTTGCCATCAGGGCCGGACTGGCCCGGTTCCCCGAGGGGGTGACAAAGCGTCATCTGCTCGGCGTGGCTGCCCTCTGCGGCATCGGTTTCACCATGAGTCTGTTCATCGGCGGGCTGGCCTTCGAACATGTCGGCGGCAACGCCGAAGACTACCTGCTCAGCCACCGACTCGGCATACTGAGCGGCTCGCTCATTGCCGGCCTGCTCGGCTGCTGCATCCTGTTGAGCGCCGGAAAGATTCCCGCCGCCGGCGGGACTGAAGTTCAGGCGCCGGTGGCTTCCGACCAGGCGGCGTGAGCCGCCGATGAACGGCCGATTGGCCCACAATACGTAAAGAAGGCATGATCCTGAAGCGTGTAATCCTGTTTCTGCTGCTGGTGACCGTCTGGCTGCCCGGCTCTTTGTTGGCTGCCGAACCGGCCACCGCCGAGCATTCTGAACCGGCTTTTCCGGGCATCAGCGAGCTGGGCGCCCGTCAGGCCCAGGTTGTTGAGCTGCTGCGACAGGCCGACGCCAGGGTGCGGTCGCTGACCGAGCTGGAAGGACTGGCCGAGCAGTTGGCCCGAAGCGAGGCGGCCATCGAAGAGCTGCGGCAGAAGGTGGCGGCCATGGGCGATCCGCAGGACTGGTATGTCGACCGGCTGTTGCAGGTCAACAACGAATACCGGCTGCGGGACCGGGAGCTGGCAGCGCTGCAGCAGGAGCTGACCGGGCGCCAACAGGCGGTGGAGGAGCTCCGGCAGAAGATCAGCACCGAAATCGCTTTCTGGAAAGAGTGGCGGGCGGAGCTGAAACGGCAGAAGGAGAAGGTGCCCGACAAGACTTTCCGCCAGGTTGCCGGAGAACTGACTCGTTTCGATGCTGGCCTGCAGAAGGTTTCGGCCGCCATTCTGGCCTTGCAGGAAAAGGTGGTCGCCAGGCAGAAGGCGGTCGGCAAGGATCTCGACAGGTTCTCCCTGGCGCTGGAAAAACTGCGCAAGGCGACCTTCCGCAAGAACGCTCCCTCTTTCGTCAGTCCCGATTTCTACGTTCAGCTCAAGCCGGAACTGTTCGCCGCCGTTCGCACCGGACTGACAAATGCGCTGGCCGTCGACCGGCAGTATCTGAAAGAGAATGCCTGGCGGTTCGGGTTGATGTTCCTCACCCTGCTGGCCAGCGGCATTCTCATCCGCACCTATCGCAGCCATTTTCTGCAGACCAGGGAATGGATCTTCTTTCTTCGGCATCCTTGGTCGGCGGGTGGTTTTGTGGCCGTGGTTGTCTTTGCGCCCCTCTTTCCGGCGCCGCCGCCCCTGGTCCGCTTCGCCTTCCTCGGCTGGGGGGTGCTGTCCGCCACTCGCCTGGCCGCCTCGCTGCTGGAGAACCGGCGCCAGGCACGGGTGCTGATGCTGGCGGCGCTGATGCTGCTGTTGACCACGGCCTTTCGCTTCATGGCCCTGCCGCAGCCTCTCTACCGGATCTACATCGCTTTTCTGGCGTTGCTGGCCATCCCCCTGCTGGTCTGGCAGGTCAGGGTCTCCCGCATCGCCCGAAAGGAAGGCGGAGGGCGGTTCTTTCGTGTCCTGCTGTGGACGGCCCTTGTCGTTCTTTGCGTTTCGCTGCTCAGCCAGGTCAGCGGTTACATGAACTTTTCCTTCTGGTTGCTGCAGGCGACCTTCGAAACCGGTATGGTGTTCCTTTTCGCCACCATGGCCCTGCGCATCGGCAAGGGAGGAATCGCCTTTTTGCTCGGGCGGATGGAAAAGGCCCGCAAACCCTTCTTCCGGGAGTTCGCGGGGGAACTGGCGATCCGGCTCGAACGCCTGCTGCGGCTGGCGGTGGCCTGCTACAGTCTGCTCTACCTCCTCCCTGTCTGGCGGGTGTTCGGATCGATCGGCGAGGCGTACGACTTTTTTGCCGAACTGAACGTCACCCTGGGCACGGCCGAAATCTCCTTCCGCATGGTGCTGCTGGCGACCCTCTCGCTTTATCTTTCGCTGCAGATCTCCTGGTTGTTGCAGGCGCTATCCGAAATCCAGGTTTTCGCTCCCAGGGGAGTCGATCGCGGTGTGCGGGACGCGGTCAAGAAGCTGATGCACTACGGCGTGGTGCTGATCGGTTTCCTCTTTGCCCTGAGCAGTCTTGGCATGAGCCTGCAGAACTTCGTGGTGGTTCTCGGCGCCCTGGGCGTCGGCATCGGTTTCGGCCTGCAGGACATGGTCAACAACTTTCTTTCCGGCCTGATCCTGCTCTTCGAGCGGCCGATCAAGGTCGGTGACTTCATCGTCGTCAACAACGAGTGGGGAGACATCAAGAAGATCGGTCTGCGCTCGACGGTGGTGGAGACCATCGACCATGCGGAGATCATCGTTCCCAATTCCCAGCTGATTTCCGAAAAGGTGACCAACTGGACCCTCTCTTCCCGGGTCGCCCGGCTGGTGGTGCCGATTGGTGTGGCCTATGGCAGCGATGTGCCGCTGGTGATGAAGATTTTGACCGAGGTCGCCACTGAGCACCCCGACACGGTGACCGATCCGCCGCCGAGCATTCTGTTTATCGCCTTCGGGGAGAGTTCCCTCGACTTTGAAATCCGGGTTTTCGTTCGTGATATCGCGTCGCGCTTCCGCATTCGCAGCGAAATTTTGCAGCAGATCGATACCCGCTTCCGCGAGTCCGGCGTCGAGATTCCCTTTCCGCAGCGTGATCTGCACCTGCGTTCGGTCGATGGTGGCTTGGTCGATGCGCTGCGGCCGGACGTCCCGCTCCGCGACTGACGCGCCGCGTCCGGCAACTGCAAAAGGCCGTTTGCGGATCATCCCATTCCCCGGCATTCGACTTACGGTTCAAAATCCTCATGCCTCGTCAGTCGGCGGCCTTGTCCCCAAATCACTGTATGTCGCCAGGCTGGTCAGTCTTCCAATAAAAAACCCCGCCGGAGGGCGGGGTTTTTTATTGTGGTCAGGTGCCGGCTCTTCAGTGGGCTTCTTCTTCGGAGTAGAAGGCCGGGAAGATCATGTTGAGGAAATAGAAGATGACGAACGGGGTGACGGCGACCATCAGGGCGCCTCCCAGCCCTTCCTTGAAGGTCTCCAGGCTGTACGGGATGATCGGCAGCTGATAGTGCATGAAGCCGGCGAACGACAGCGAGAAGGCCTGGCCGCCGATGACGACGTTCCAGCGCATCATCAGCACGCCGAACAGGACCAGGATGCTGGCGAGACAGGCCCGCCTGGTGGTCAGCCCCGGCAGGAGCAGCATCAGGAAGGGCAGGGCGTTGCCGATGCCGTACTGGAGAATGAAGATCTTGACGAAATCGTGCTCGTAGATCACCTGGCGCAGGATGTCCCAGGATTTGACCGCCGTGTAGCCGCGGAAGATGATGTCGAGCAGCTCCAGGGTGATGGCCAGGGTCATGAAGATCAGCAGGTACTTGGAGGTCATGCGGGTTTCGTAGGTCTGGACGTCCCGCAGCTGAGCATCGGAGATCTCCATGGTGCCGGCGACCTGCTCCGGAATGAAGAAGGTCTTGCCCCGCTTCAGGGCCCAGCGCCGCAGCCACATGAAGATGGCGTAGCAGAGGATGCAGAGGGCGATGCCGGAGACGACGGCCGACATGATGAAGATGACCGGCATCAGCGGGGTCATCCAGAGGGCGTTGGCCTTGACCGAGCCGAAGATGAAGCCGGCGTAGCCGTGCAGGAAGCAGGCGACCGGAATGCCGAGGCCGGCCAGGAACTTGATCGCCTTGTGGTCGGCTTCCAGCGCTTCCGGGCTGATGTCGCGGGCGCCGAGAGAGATGACCTTGTAGATCATCAGCATCAGGCTCTCGATGCCGCGCCGCTGCTTCTTTTCCAGCCGCTCGATGCTCTCGACGATGAACTTGCGGTAGACGAACCAGATCTCGGAGGCGACGATGCATCCGTAGGTCAGGAAGACGATGCCGAAGGCGGAGATGGCCGAGGTAAAGTGCGGGGTCATCATGACGTGGATGCCCCGTAACGGCTGCTGCAGGTGCAGCATCAACGGCATCATCGCCACCGGCAGCAGGGCGAAGGAGAAAACCAGGGCGAACCTGGCGATCTCCTTGAGTTTCTCCACGCCGAAGACGTGATACAGCGAGGAGAGGACGAAGGCACCGGCAACCAGACCGGTCATGTAGGGGTAGAGGACGATCTGAATCGACCAGTAGACGTATTCGTTGGGGAGAACAAAGAGGTCCTTGATCGTCCAGGCCTCACCATGAACCATCATATGGGCAACCTGCTCAACCATGACTAGTGCACCTCCTTGTTCAGTCCAATGTAATAGACGTTGGGTTTGGTTCCGTATTCGTCACGCAGTATGCCGACCCGGCCGTTGAGGACCTCCTTGGCCACCGGGTCGTTCGGGTCGCGCAGGTTGCCGATGCGGCGGGCGCCGAAGGGGCAGGCCTGGGCGCAGGCGGTGTTGCCGCCCTTGGTTATGCGGTGGTAGCAGAAAGTGCACTTGTCGGCGGTATGGACCACCGGGTGGAAGAAGCGAACGCCGTAGGGGCAGCCCATGATGCAGTAGCCGCAGCCGATGCACCATTTGCGATCGACCAGCACGACGCCGTCGGCGGTCGAGTAGGTGGCACCGACCGGGCAGACCTGCACGCAGGCGGGCAGGGTACAGTGGTTGCACAGTTTGGGGACGAAGAAGCCCTGGGCGATCTCCTTGTCGCGCAACAGCCGGGGGCCCGACTCGCCCTGGTCGACCAGCTTGCTGGTGAACCCGTCGCGGGCGCCCTTGGGTGAATCCTTGACCACCTCGCCGCTTTTCATGATCACGTAGCGCTCGACCCAGGTACGGGTGACGTTGGCGTCGTAGGGGATGTCGTTTTCCAGCTTGCAGGCCTTGACGCACATCCCGCAGCCGACGCACTTGTAGGTATCGACCAGAAATCCCCAGCGCAGGTCAGGCCGGGAAGCGAGCACCTCCTTGGGGTCGACCAGCTCCAGGGCCGACAGTGAAACCGAGGCCCCGGTAATGAAGACCGCCGTGTTTTTCAGAAAATCACGTCTCTTCATGGTTACATATCCTCCAGGCTCGGGTTGTGCGGGTTGTGGCACTCACTGCATTCCATCCCCGTGTTGTGAGTGTTCGGGTCGATGCCGGGAATGTCATTACGGCCGCTGGAGGGCATAAAGAGTTTGCTGTGGCAGCGAATGCAGAGCTCGCGGCTGCGGTTGACCACCAGTTTTTCCGGATCTTCAGGATGGTTGCGGGCCGGTCCGTGGCAGTCCTCGCAGGGAATCATCTCGTGCTGGGAGGACGAAATGCTGGCGACCTTGTCGTCATGGCACTCGTTACAGTATTCGGTTCCCTTGTACTTGGCGGGAAAGTCCTTCCATTCCTGCTCGTTGGAAAGTCGATGGAAACCGAAGGTGAAGCCCTGATCCTGAATGCCGAAGTCGTCAGGAACGTAGAAGAACCGGAACAGCAAGAGCAAGACCACGATGCCTATGACCACGTAGAGTGGTCGCCAAACATGTCCTTTCACGTCGGTACCCCCTGTCAGAGTTGATAATAAAACACTGTTACCTTTAGCACTGTGCCCAATCCCTGTCAACAGGAAAATGGGATAAAGGCTTTGTTATAAAAGGCAATTGCGGTTTCTTGCGAATTGTCACGGATTTGATAAAATGAGCAGGTGCTCACAATATGAAAAATGGCTGGCAATTAAATAAAAAACCGTTATAGTTTTATGGAGTGTTTTTTGGCATAATTGTACCAAAATTCTGAATCTCTCGTTGATGGTGGCGCTGCCGGTGCTGGCCGAAAACCGAGACTTGCCGCCGGTTGTGGTGCCTTTGTTCTTTCCGGATGCGCATCATGGGATGTTGCCGCCATGTCCTGCGCAGGGCCTCCGGCGGCAGTATCCGATTGCCGTATCCAGATATCATTCCCGCAGGAGGAAGGGAGGCTGGAATGAAAGAATGTGAGCAGAGCCTCGAGACGCGGGTCGCGCGTCTCGAGCAGCAGCTGGAAGCTGTCCAGAAACGCCTGGCGCTGTTTGAAAGCGGTCTGGATGCCGATGCGCTCAAGGCGCTGCACGCCAGGGCCGAGGAAGAAGAGGGCCGGCAGAAGGTCGCTTCCGGCCTGCTGGGCTGGATCGGCAAGGAGTCCTTTCTGCCGCGGGTGGCAACAATCTCTTTCATTATGGTCATGGCCCTGGCCCTGCGGACGGCGACCGACAATCACCTGATCAACCAGCAGGTTGGTACCCTTTTCGGCGTCAGTTATGCCGCGTTGCTGATCCTGATCGGCTGGTTCCTCTATGGCCGTGGCAACGACAAGGCCCCGGTCTTTACCGGCGCCGGCGCCTTTCTGTTGTCGTTGATCGTTGTCGAGACCCAGGCGCATTTCAAGACCCTGACGCCGGTTCCTGCCTATTTCATTCTCATGATGATGGGGGCGACGCTGGCCGCCCAGAGCCAGCGGTTCCAGAAGCCCGGGCCGGTGATCATCGGCACCCTCGGCATGTGCCTGGCGGGAGCCGCCATCGACTATCCCACACCGCTCTTCTCCTACCTGGCGCCGCTGCTGCTGCTGGCCAATGTGCTGGCGTTCCACGCTTCGCGGATGAAGAAATCGTCCTGGCTGCGCTGGTTCGTTTTCGGGCTGACGGTGATGATCGCCCAGGTCTGGGCCATGCGGCTCGGAATGTATCTGTTCGCCGACCAGGTGCCGCCGGAGCCGCTGGCCGAAAACTGGTTCTTCCCTCTGGTCGGCATCTTCGGTCTCGGTTTCATCTTCAGTTCTTTCTTCAGCCTTTGGCGTACCGGCGAAGGGCCTATCACGGTGTTTGACAACCTGGTGCCGAGCCTGACGGTGATCTGGGTCGTCTGGTCGTCACATTATGTTCTGGAGCGGGGTGGTTCGAGCTTCTTCGGTCTCGGCGTTACCGGGACCCTGGCCGCGCTGCTCTGTTATTTTCTTATTCACATGCTGGCCCAGCGCCGCATCAAGTACACCCCGGGCGGAACGACCCTGAGTATGGCGGGCAGTCTGCTGCTGGTTCTCTGTCTGCCCCTGGCCACCGGCAATCTGGTGACGGCCGCCGCCGTCTTTTCCGGAGTGGCGGTCTGGCTGGCCCGCATGAGCGTCAGGTGGCACAATTCCGGGGTGCGCTGGGTCTCCTACCTGCTGCAGATCACCTCGGGTGTCAGCTTGGTCGTGGCCCTGAACCAGCATCCGGACGGCAAGAATCTGCTGGTCACCCTGGCCGGAACCGGGCTGGTGGCCATTGGCGGTCTCTATCACTATTCCTGGTCGCGGAAGTTTCCGCCCTTGCGCATCGGCAGGGTCTTCGGCCGGCTGGATCCCACGGATCGCAGCGCCGCCCTGGTCCTTCTGTCCGGACTGTCGGCCGGTTTCTTCCAGGCGCGCGGCCTGCTCTACTGGGGGCTGCACCAGATCCACGGCAACCAGTTCGAGACTTTTGTCTGCCTGCAGTCGGTGCTGATCAACAGCGCCATCGCCGTCCTCATGGTCCTGGCCTGGAAGCGTAACAGCCGTGAGCTGAAAAACGTCGCCATCCTGGTGACCCTGCTGGCGGCATTCAAGGTGTTCATGATCGACCTGCTCAGCACCAGGGGGGTGCCGCTGGTGCTCAGTGTCTTTTCCTTCGGCCTGGTGGCATCGGTCGAGTCTGTGGTTCTGACCCGCTGGCAGAAGCTCGACGCCGAGGGTGTCGATAAAGATGTTCCGGGCGATGGAGAGATGGAACGTCAGGGCTGAGAAAAGAGAAGAAACGAAAAAGGCGCCGCGTTGCGGCGCCTTTTTCGTTTCTGTGATCAAGCAAGGCCTCTGTCCTTACCAGGACTGTTCGAGGGCGTTGAGGATGGCGTTGAAGTCCTTCTTGACCGAGGCGAGAATGGCCTGGGCGTAGTCGTGGTTGTGCACCCCGTTGGTGCCGTCGTTGCGCACCAGGCGGAAGTTGTAGAGGGCTTTTTCGTAGCGTTCCCAATGCGCCTTGGTGTCACGCTTCTTCTTGTCGGCGTCCTTGAGGGCGTCCTCGACGGTGATGCGCAGCTCGCGCAGGTCGGCGATCTCGGCCTTGGTTTCCGAGGCCCAGTCGTTGAAGATCTCCTTGTAGGACTCGTCGTGACAGTTGCTGCAGGTTTCGCTGGTGGGCCGGTAGACGCCCTTGGCGACGCCAGTGTGGCAGTCCTGGCAACCGATGCCGTTACCCCACATCAGGCCGGGCTCGCCGGCCACATCCTTGGCGCCGATACCCTTGTTCATGTCGTACTGGGCCTCGTGGCAGCGCTGGCATTCGGCTACCTGTGGCGCTTCGCTGTCTTCGTTCTCCTTGTGGCAGGCCACACACATGTTCATGCGGTCGGTCTTGGTCGACGGGTTGTGGACCAGACCGAAATGGCAGTCACGGCACTTGAAGTCGAAGGCCTCGCGGTGCATGGCGTGGTCGAAATGGGTGCCGCCGACGAAGGTGTCGGTCAGGATGTCGGGCAGGCCCTTGTGCATGCGGAATTCGGGATTCTTGACATCGTCCAGCAGACGCATGCGGACGATCTTCATCAGTCTGACCTTCTTGCGGTAGCTCTGGTTCCCCTCATCCGAGTGGCAGAAGAGGCACTGCTGGTCGGGAACCAGATCTTCCTTGGGGTTCTGCAGGATCTTGAGCTTCTCTTCCTTGGAGATGGTCAGCTGCATGTAGGTGTCTTTCAGTCCCCCCAGTTTTGCCTTGATGTAGCCGACAACACCGGGTCGACCGTGGCAGTCGAGACAGGAAACCCCGGCTTCGCCATGGGCCGAGTGCTCCCAGGAGTCGACTTCGGCCAGGGGGCCGAAGCCCTGGGCAGGATGACACATGTGGCAGAACTCCGGTTCGGAGGTCATGTGGAGAATCTGGATGTTGACGAATCCGAAGACAACGATGAAAAGGACTCCGAGGAACGTGACAAGCAGGTAGTGCCGCTTGCACCAGGCAAAAAAGTTTTTCAGACTGGCCATGAATCTGATCCTTTTGCTCGTGATTTGTTATGCAGTGCGAAATGCCCGCTCGTTTTCATGAAGTATACAGTATACACTTTCAAAACGAACAGAAGCTACACGATTTGGAATTTTCATGCAATAAAAAAATGCAACGGAAATGCAACGGTAAAACGCTAGGTGCCGGCTGAATGCGGCGTCGTCGGACTGGTTCGCAGACGCAGCAGATCGAGACGGGTGACGGGGATGTGGTGCACCGGCCCGACGAAAAAACGGGGGGATGTGCCTGATGCACATCCCCCCGTTGCTGTTTTGGCCGGTTCGAATCAGTGAGCGGCGCCAGCCAGCTGCAGAACCTGCTCGGTGAAGGGATTGGCGAAGAGGATGATCATGGCAACGACGAAGACGTAGATGGCCAGGGACTCGATCATGGCCAGACCGATCATCATGGTGGTCAGGATTTTACCGGAAGCGCCGGGGTTGCGGGCAACGCCTTCAACGGCGCTCTTGATGGCCAGACCCTGACCGATACCGGTGCCGAAAGAACCGAGACCCATGCCGATGCCGGCAGCCAACATGCACCATGCGAAAAATTCCATTGTTCCTACTCCTTCTCGTAAATGGTTTTTATTGTCCCTAGATCCGTTAGGGCCGAACGGTTTCCCGTTTTGTCTAGTGTGCTTCCTCGATCGCGCCGGCAATGTAGATCATCGCCAGCAGGGTGAAGACGAAGGTCTGGATGAAGGCGACCAGAACCCCCATCAGCATCATCGGCACCGGCAGCAGGAACGGCACCAGGCCGAGGAAGATCATCAGCACGATTTCATGGCCGTACATGTTGCCGAAAAGACGCAGCGACAGGCTGAGGGGCCGGGCCAGGTGACCAACGATCTCAATGATGAAGATCAGGGGGGCGAGCCACCAGATGGGGCCCATGAAGTGCTTCAAGTATTTGATGCCGTGCTCCTTGAGGCCGACGATGTGAGTCATGGCGAAGACGGTCAGCGCCAGGGCGGCGTTGGTGTTGAGGTTGGCGGTCGGAGGCGCAAAACCGGGAATCAGTGCGATCAGGTTGCTGACCAGGATGAACAGGGCCAGGGTGGCGACCAGGGGGAAGTACGGCTTGCCCTTGGGGCCCATGGTCTCTTCGGCGAGGTTGGAAATGCCCTCGACCACGACTTCCATCAGGTTCTGCAGGCTGCCGGGAACCCGCTTGATGCTTCGTCCGGCCGCCAGGGCCAGGACCAGCAGAATCAGCATGACCAGCCAAGTGTAGAGAACGTGCTCACCGACATGAAGGTGAAGCTGCTCTTTGAGCCATCCAAAAATCAAAAAGGGATGAGTCATGGTACCGAAGGCTCCTCCGTCTATTTAAGGCGTTGCAAGGTTGTTGTCACGACGTTGATCAGAACCGTCATCAGCCCCGCAGCCAGCGCCAGCGGATGCAGATGCAGCCGCGTCAGCAGCAGGTAGATGGCGGCGCCGAGACTGGCCAGGCGAACCATGTAGCCGAACTGGAATCCGCCTATCGACGCCTGCCCCGGAAAGTCGAGCATGCGTCGCAGCGCCCGGTGGCGCCAGTGATGACCGCAGATGGCAACCAGCCCGCCGGCGGCCACCCCGAGGCTGATGCGGAGCGATTGCCATGGCAGGCTGAGCAGCACCAGCGCGCCGAGAATGAGCCAGTTGCGTCTGGCCATCCGGCGCAACAGCTCCTCATCAGGGGTCCTGGTGCCGTTGGTCATCGTTTTCGCTTTTCTTCTGGCGACGCAACTCCCGCTGGGTGAGGATGAAAACGTTGCGAAAACCGGCAACGATGCCGATTCCCAGCCAGACGAGCGTCATCCACGGCGATGTCTGCAGCCACCGGTCGAGGTAGTAGCCGATCGCCAGCCCGATCATGCAGGCCGCCACGAGCGAGATGCCGACGCCGGACAAAAAACCCAGAGATCTGATAAGTTGGCGTCGGTCCTCACCCATGGCGAATTGTATACAGCATACAATCGGGTTAAAGCCTGTCTTTATTAGCACAGGGCCCAGGGGGTGTCAATTCTTTTCATCGGCGCCGCCCGTTCGCGCGAACGGGCGGCGTTGTGCGGCTGGAATCAGAGCCGGGCGAATACCTTTTCCGCGGCGGCGATGGTGGCGTCCAGGTCGTCCTTGCTGTGGGCGATGCTCATGAAGCCGGCTTCGAACTGCGAGGGGGCGAGGTTGATGCCTTCGTCGAGCATGGCCCGGAAGAAGCGGGCGAAAAGTTCCGTATCGCTTTTGGCGGCATCGGTGAAGGACCAGACGGGGCCTTCCTGGAAGTAGGTGCAGAACATGCCGCCGACCCGCTGCAGGCAGGTGGGGAAGGACGCTTTTTCGGCGGCGGCCTTCAGTCCCTGCTCGAGGTAGGTGCTCTTTTCCTCGATCCGGTCGTAGAAGCCCTCTTCCTTGAGCAGCTGCAGGGTGGTGATGCCGGCGCTCATGGCGAGTGGGTTGCCCGACAGGGTGCCGGCCTGGTAGACGCCGCCTTCCGGCGACAGATGATCCATGATCTCCTTTTTGCCGCCGAAGGCGCCGACGGGCAGGCCGCCGCCGATGATCTTGCCGAGGCAGCAGAGGTCGCCGCGGACGCCGTACCGCTCCTGGGCGCCACCGTAGGCGACGCGGAAGCCGGTCATCACCTCGTCAATGATCAGGACGATGCCCTCGTCGTCGCAGAGTTGGCGCAAGCCTTCGAGGAAGCCCGGCTTCGGCGCGACGCAGCCCATGTTGCCGGCGATCGGTTCGAGAATGATGCAGGCGATCTCTGCCTTGTTGGTGTTGACCAGGTTCCGGACCTCGTCGAGGTCGTTGTAGGTCGCCGTCAGGGTGTGTCTGGCGAAATCGGCGGGAACACCCGGCGAGGTCGGCACGCCGAAGGTTGCCGCGCCGGATCCGGCCTTGACCAGCAGGGAATCGGCATGTCCGTGGTAGCAGCCGTCGAACTTGAGAATCTTGTCGCGACCGGTATAGCCGCGGGCGAGACGGATGGCGCTCATGGTCGCCTCGGTCCCGGACGAGACCATGCGGACCTTCTCCATGTTCGGATAGGCTTCGCGCACCATTTCCGCCAGGATGATCTCTTTTTCCGTCGGGGCGCCGAAGGAGGCGCCGTTGGCGGCGGCCTGCTGGATCGCCTCCACCACCTTGGGGTGGCAGTGGCCGAGGATCATCGGTCCCCAGGAGCCGACATAATCTATATAGCAATTGCCGTCGGCATCGTAGATGCGCGAGCCTTCGGCTCGTGTGATGAACAGGGGGTCGCGGCCGACCGACTTGAAGGCCCTGACCGGGCTGTTGACGCCACCGGGTATGACCTGGCGGGCCCGGGAGAAGAGGCTGGACGATGTTTTCTGGTTCATGGCCGTTCCTTTCAAAGTGCCTGATTTCAGGGAGAAAGACGGGTTCGAGGACTGCTTAACACAGGGGGGCGGGGGTGTCAAGCGAGCAGGGACGGTCAAAGCTGGTAGACTGTAGGAGATGCTCGGTGGCGACCCGGATGTATACGGTGTTCGAAAGATTTATAAAAAAATGTTCTGTTTTAAGTTGACCTGAACGTTAAGGTCCGATATAAGCCCTTTTGAACGGGAAGTTCCGGTCGTCGAAGCGGGGATCCAATGGGAAATGGCCACAGAATGGTCCAACGCAAACGGTGGTCGCCGGCGGCCGGCAAAAGATGTTTTATTTTTCTGCTTGACGTGAACGTAAAGGGAAGGTAAAAGAAGAGGGTCATGGAGCTTGCGATGAAAAAAGAAGTTGCCGCCATGCCGTATGTCTCGGTGCCCGGAATGCTGCGTTGGGGCGCCGGGGAATTCAGGGACCGCCTTGCCACCACCTACAAGAAGGATGGGCGCTGGCAGTCGCTCACCTACGGCCAGTTCTACCAGCGGGTTCTCATGGCCGCCCGCGGCCTGCGCAAGCTGGGCGTCGGGCCGGGAGACAAGGTGGCGATCCTCTCGGAAAACAGGGTGGGCTGGATCATCGCCGATCTCGGCATTCTGACGGCGCGGGCGATTTCGGTGCCGATCTACGCGACCAACACGCCGGAGCAGGTCGCCTATGTGCTCGAGCATTCCGGGGCGCGCATCGTCTTTGTCTCGACCCGCCTGCAGTACGAAAAGCTGATGGCGGTCAGGGAGCGGTTGCCGCAGCTGGAGATGGTCATTGCCTTCGAGCGGTTCATCGGCGACCGGAGTCTGCCGGTCTTTCATCTGTATCAGCTCTCGGAAATTTCCCATCCGATCAGCGCCGAAGAACAGGCCGAGCTGGAGGCGGAAATCGACCGGATCGGGCGGGATGATCTGCTGACGCTGATCTACACCTCGGGGACGACGGGGGCGCCCAAGGGGGTGATGCTCACCCATGGCAACTTTCTGGTCGATGCCTGGCTCGGCCTTGACCGGTTGCAGGGGCGGGACAAGCAGGAGACCTTTCTCAGCTTTCTGCCCCTGAGCCATGTGCTGGAACGGACGGCGGGCTATTACGCCGCCCTGATGAGCGGCAGCCGCATCGTCTTTGCCGAAAGCATCGACAAGGTGGTCGAGAACATGGTGGAGGTCAAGCCGACCGCGATGGTCAGTGTGCCGCGGCTGTTCGAGAAGATCTATTCGCGCATTTACGAAAATGTTCATCTGATGTCGCCGCCGAAGAGACAGCTGTTTCACCGGGCGATCGAGGTGGGGCGCGAATATGTCTACCGGCGCTACGTGGAGCGCCGGCCGGCCGGCCTGCTGCGGGCGCGGTACCGCTTCTACGACCGTCTGATCTTCTCCAAGATCCGCCAGAAATTCGGTGGCAACATGAGGTTTTTCATCTCCGGTGGCGCTCCTCTCGACAAGACGATCAACGAGTTCATGTGGATCATCGGCATTCCGACCTTCGAGGGCTACGGGCTGACCGAAACCAGTCCCGCCATCACCCTGAACAGTCTCGACCAGATCCGCTTC
This sequence comes from Geothermobacter ehrlichii, assembly GCF_008124615.1. Taxonomy (NCBI): domain Bacteria; kingdom Pseudomonadati; phylum Thermodesulfobacteriota; class Desulfuromonadia; order Desulfuromonadales; family Geothermobacteraceae; genus Geothermobacter; species Geothermobacter ehrlichii. The sequence continues at coordinate 36,660 of NZ_VNIB01000016.1, read as the reverse complement.
GGTTCGGTCGGCCGGCCGCTCGATCTGACCGAGGTCAAGCTGGCCGAGGACGGGGAGTTGCTGGTACGGGGGCCGCAGCTGATGAAGGGCTACTACAGGAACGAGCAGGCGACCGCCGAAGCGATGAAGGATGGCTGGCTCCATACCGGCGATATCGCCCGCATCGACGAAGAGGGCTATGTCTACATCGTCGACCGCAAGAAGGAACTGATCGTCACCGCCGGCGGCAAGAACATCGCTCCGCAGCCGCTCGAAAACGAACTGAAGCTCGACAAGTACATTTCCCAGGCCTTTGTCTACGGTGACCGCAAGCCCTACCTGGTGGCGCTGATTACGCCGAACATGGAGCGCCTGATCGAGCTCGGCCATCAGAAGAATCTCGACTATTTCGATGTCGAGGAGCTGGTCGCCAACGAAAAGGTGCGGGCGGTGTTCGCCGAGCGCATCGCCCAGCTCAATGCCAAGCTGCCGTCCTACGAGACGATCAAGAAGTTCGTGCTGCTGCCGCGTGACTTTTCGGTGGAGGGGGGCGAGCTCACCCCCACCCTGAAATTGAAGCGGAAGGTGATATACGAAAAATACCGGGAGCGGATCGAGGCCCTTTACGATCAGAACGGGCAGTCCGCCAATTCCAAGAACCAGCAAGGAGACAGACAATGAGGCAGATCAATCGGGTTGCCGTACTCGGTGCCGGAGTGATGGGGGCGACCATTGCCGCCCACCTGGCCAATGCCGGCCTGGAAGTCGAACTCCTCGACATTGTACCGCGCGAACTGGACGAAAAGGAAAAGGCCGCGGGACTGACGCTCGAGGACGCGAAGGTGCGCAATCGCATCGCCGTCGCGGCCCTGGAAGGGCTGAAGAAGATGAAGCCGGCCCCCCTCTATCTCAAGGAGTACGCCACGCTGATCCGGCCGGGCAATTTCGAGGATCACCTGGACCGGTTGCGGGATTGCGACTGGGTGGTCGAGGTGATCATCGAACATTTGCCGATCAAGCTGCAGCTGCTGGAAAGGATCACCCCTTACATCAAGGAGGACGCCATCCTTTCCAGCAACACCTCCGGTCTGTCGATCAATGCCATGGCCGAGGCCCTGCCGCCCGAGCTGCGCCGGCGGTTCATGGTCACCCATTTCTTCAATCCGCCGCGCTACATGCGGCTGCTTGAGGTGGTCGGCTGCAACGAGGCCGACCCGCAAATCGTCGCCGAGATGGCCGAGTTCCTCTCCCGTCGGCTCGGCAAGGGGATCGTCAGCGCCAAGGACACGCCCAACTTCATCGCCAACCGGATCGGCGTCTATGCCATCTACAAGGGTATCCGGCACATGATGGAGATGGACATGAGCATCGAGGAAGTCGATGCTGTCGCCGGCCCGGCCACCGCCCGTCCCAAGTCGGCGGCCTTCCGTACCGCCGATCTGGTCGGAAATGACACCCTGGTGCATGTCGGCAACAATTCCTTCGAGTTGCTGCCGAACGACGAGGAGCGCGAGGTCTTCAAGGTTCCCGAGTTCATGCAGCAGATGATCGAAAAGAAGCTGCTCGGCAACAAGACCAAGGGCGGTTTCTACAAGAAGACCAAAGATGAAAACGGCAAGCGGGTCATTCTGGCCTATGACTGGCGCACCGGCGAGTACAGGCCGGCGGAAAAGCCGAAGTTTCCCTCCATCGAGGCGGTCAAGCAGGTGGACGATCCGGCACGGCGGGTGCGCGAAGTGGTGAACGGCAGCGACAAGGGAGCCGAATACGCCTGGCGGACCCTGCGCGATACCCTGATCTACACCGTCAACCGCATTCCCGAGATTGCCGATGACGTGGTCAATGTCGACAACGCCATGAAGTGGGGCTTCAACTGGGAGCTCGGCCCCTTCGAGATGCTCGACGCCATCGGCGTGCCGGCCTTTGTCGAGCGGGCGAAGAAGGATGGCGTCGCCGTCCCCGAGGCCCTGGAAGGAATCGAGGCCTTCTATCGCTTCAACGAGCGGGGACAGCGCGAATATTTCGATTTCGCCAGCCGTTCCTACAAGGTGCTCGACGTGCCGGCGGGCCAGGTCGACATCGAGGTCCTCCGGCGCAGCGGCGGCCTGGTGGAAAAGAACGCCGGTGCTTCCCTGCTTGATCTCGGCGACGGGGTCTTCTGTCTCGAATTCCATTCCAAGATGAACAGCATCAGCGGCGACATCCTCTCCCTGACCCAGAAGGCGGTCAGGCGCGCCGAGCGCGAGGGCGTCGCCCTGGTGGTCGGCAACGAAGGCCCCAACTTCTCGGTCGGCGCCAACCTGATGCTGCTGGCGGTGGCGATCGCCGAGGGGGCGTTCGAGGATATCGACCTGATGGTGCGCCAGTTCCAGAAGGCGACCATGGCTCTCAAGTACGCCAAGGTGCCGACGGTGGTCGCTCCCTTCGGCATGACCCTCGGCGGCGGCGCCGAGTACACCCTGCATGCCGACGCGGTGGTCGCCCATGCCGAAACCTACATGGGGCTGGTGGAGATCGGCGTCGGTCTGCTGCCGGCCGGCGGCGGCACCAAGGAGATGTGCCTGCGCGCCGTTGAACTGGCCCGAAACAACGGTGCCGACGTGTCGCCCTTCCTGTTCAAGCACTTCCAGCAGATCGGCATGGCCAAGGTTTCCATGGGCGCCATGGAGCTGTTCGGCATGAACTACCTGCGCCGCGGCGACTCGGTGACCATGGACAAGAGCCGGCTGATCGCCGACGCCAAGCAGAAAGCCCTGGCTCTCGCCGTCAATTACCGTCCGCAGAGGCCGGTCGAAAAGCTGCCGGCGCCGGGCCGTTCTCTGGCGGCGAGCATCAAGAGCCAGCTGTGGAACATGCGTCAGGGCGGTTTCATCACCGAATACGAGGAACATCTCGGCGGAGTGATTGCCGAGGTGATCTGCGGCGGCGACGTTCCCGCCGGCACCCCGATCAGCGAAGAATACCTGCTCAAGCTCGAGCGCGAGGCGTTCCTCAGGCTCTGCGGCCAGAAGAAGACCGCCGAGCGGATTCAGCACATGCTGAAGAAGGGCAAGCCGTTGCGGAACTAGAGCATTTCTTAACGGAGAGACGCAGAGATAAAAGAGGGCGCAGAGAACATCACAAAGCATGGGGCACGCTAAGGGTTTCTTTGCAGACTCTCCACCCCCGGCGACTTTGCGTTGAAACAGAATCAAAGAGTTAATCCTGACGGAGGAAACCATGAACACGGCATACATTCTGGCAGCGTACCGGACTCCCGGTTGCCGGGCGAAAAAGGGAAAATTCAAGGACATGCGCCCGGATGATCTGGGGGCGGCGGCGATTCGCGGGCTGATCGAAAAGACCGGCGTCGATCCGGAAAAGATCGACGATGTCATTCTCGGCTGCGCCTTTCCCGAAGGCGAGCAGGGGATGAACATGGCCAAGGTGGCCGCCAGTCGCGCCGGACTGCCCTATACGGTTCCCGGCATGACCATCAACAGGTTCTGCTCGTCCGGCCTGCAGAGCATCGCCATGGCCGCCGAGCGGATCATGGCAGGTTTCGCCGACTGCATCGTCGCCGGCGGCGCCGAATCGATGACCATGATTCCCATGGGCGGCAACAAGTACAGTGCCAACCCGGGCCTGGTCAGTGACTGGCCGGAAACCTACGCCAGCATGGGCATCACCGCCGAGCTGGTGGCACAGCAGTACGGCATCAGCCGCGAGGACCAGGACGCCTTTGCCCTGGCCAGCCACCAGAAGGCGGCGGCGGCCATTGCCGAGGGGCGTTTCGAAGGCGAGATCATCCCGGTCGCGGTTGAACAGGTCGCCGTGGTCGGCAACAAGGTGCAGAAGCAGCTCGAAACGGTGACCATCGACGACGGCGTCCGCCAGGACACCACCCTGGAAGGGCTGGCGAAGCTGAAGCCGGTCTTTCGCCAGGACGGAACGGTGACCGCCGGCAACGCTTCGCAGATGACCGACGGCGCGGCGGCGGCGCTGGTCGTTTCCGAGCGTTTCCTCAAGGAGCTCGGCAAGGACCCCGTAGCCCGCTTCGTTGCCTTTGCCGTGCGCGGCGTACCGCCCGAGATCATGGGCATCGGCCCGGTCGAGGCGATTCCCGCCGCGCTGGAGATGGCCGGCCTGCAGCAGCGGGACATCGATCTGATCGAGCTGAACGAGGCCTTCGCCGCCCAGTCGCTGGCGGTGATCCGCAAGCTCGATCTCGATCCGGAGCGGATCAATGTCAACGGTGGCGCCATCGCTCTCGGCCATCCCCTCGGCTGCACCGGCGCCAAGCTGACCGCCACCCTGCTCAACGAGCTCGGCCGCCGCGGCGGTCGCTACGGCATGGTCTCCATGTGCATCGGCGGCGGCATGGGCGGCGCAGGGATTTTTGAGAAGCTGTAAGGCTTAGCCACCAAGGCACCAAGGCACCAAGGGCGCCAAGAAAATCATTGATTTTATTTGGGCTTACTTGGCGAACTTGGTGTCTTGAGCGAGCAGTGCGAGCGGGTGGCAAACGATTTTCAGAATTGACGGATCATACAAAACGCAGGATCAGGAGAAACGAGGATGAAAATGGAGCGAAAAATACTCAAGGGCGGCGAATATCTCATTGCCGAGAGCAGCTGCGAGGATATCTTCATCCCGGAGGAATTCACCGACGAGCAGCGGCAGATCGGCGAGACGACGGAACAGTTCGTCACCAACGAAATTCTGCCCAACTTCGAGGAGATCGAGGCGGGCAACTTCGATCTGGTGGTCGAAGCGATGGCCAAGGCAGGCGAACTCGGCCTGCTGATGATGGACGCGCCCGAGGAATACGGCGGGCTGGAACTGGACAAGGCGACCAGCATGCTGGTCGGGGAGAAGATCGCGCCGGCCGGTTCCTTCTCCGTCGCCTTCGCCGCCCATACCGGCATCGGCACTCTGCCGCTGATCTACTACGGCACCGAGGAGCAGAAGCAGAAATACCTGGAGAAGATCATCTCCGGCGAATGGTGCGCCGCTTACTGCCTGACCGAGCCGGGTTCCGGCTCCGACGCTCTCGGCGCCCAGGCGACCGCCACCCTCTCCGAGGACGGCAAGTACTACATCCTCAACGGCACCAAGCAGTTCATCACCAACGGCGGTTTCGCCCAGCTCTACACCGTGTTCGCCAAGATCGACAAGGAGCACTTCACCGCCTTTCTGGTCGAGCGTGATTTCGAGGGTCTGGTGGTCGGTGCCGAGGAGAAGAAACTCGGCATCAAGGGCTCGTCGACCACCCAGATCATTCTCGACAACTGCAAGGTGCCGGTCGAAAACGTACTCGGCGAGATCGGCAAGGGGCACAAGATCGCCTTCAACGTCCTCAACGTCGGCCGCTTCAAGCTGGCGGCCGGGGTCACCGGCGCCGCCAAGATGGCCCTGGTCGAAGGGGTCAAGTACGCCAACGAGCGCAAGCAGTTCGGCAAGCAGATCAGTTCCTTCGGTGCCATCCAGGAGAAGATTGCCAACCTGACCGCCGACATCTATGCCTCCGAATCCCTGGTCTACCGGCTGGCCGGTCTGCTCGACACCAAGCTGGCCTCCATCGAGAAGGGGATCGACAACTACTACGAGGAATACCAGAAGGCGATCGAGGAGTACGCTACCGAATGCGCCATTTCCAAGGTCTTCTGTTCCGAGGTGCTGGCGCGCACCGTCGACGAGGTGGTGCAGATTCACGGTGGTTACGGTTTTGTCGCCGATTATCCGGCCGAGCGCTACTACCGCGACGAGCGCATCAACCGCATCTTCGAGGGCACCAACGAGATCAACCGGCTGCTGATTCCGGGCATGATCCTGCGCAAGGCGATGAAGGGCGAGCTGCCGCTGCAGGCCGAGGCGATGAAGGCCTTCGAGTCGCTGATGACCCCCAGCTTCGAAGAGCTCGACGAGTCGGTGCCTTTCGCCGCCGAGAAGCAGCTGCTGGCCAATCTCAAGACCCTGTTCCTGATTCTGGCCGGCAGCGGCGTACAGAAGTACATGAACAAGCTGGTCGACGAGCAGGAGATCCTGTTGGCTGCCGCCGACCTGGCGATCCAGATCTTCGCCATCGAAAGCGCCATTCTGCGGGCGGAAAAGGTCGGTCCCGAAGCGACCGAGCGCAAGCGCCGGCTGCTCGCAGCAGCAGTCAAGGTCTTCTGTTTCAACGCCACCGAGGTGGCCGCCAGCGCCGCCCGTCGGGGCGCCTTCTATCTCGAGGAGGGCGACACCCTGACCATGCTCCTGTCCGGCGTGCGTCGCTTCACCCGCTATGACGCCAGCGGTCTGCTGCAGGCGAAGCGGGAGCTGGCGCAGGGGGCGATCGAGGACGAGAAGTATCTGTTTTAAGCCGGTCGTCGGTATGGGGGCATCTCCCGCATTATGCTTGATCCGAGGGGCGAGGCGTAGCTGACTACGTCCAGCCCCTCGGATCTGCGCGATCCTTGGAGCTGCCCCAACCTCAACGGCCTACCGGTTTGCTTAATCGCGTTGCTTTTTTGACTCCTGACTTCTGGAGACGGCAGTAACTCAATGTCCACCATCATCCAGCATACCTTTGACACGCCCTACCCGGTGGGCGAGGTGCACTGCTACAGCATCGAGCTGAACGGCGAGCTGGTCCTGTTCGACACCGGGCCGCCGACGGAGGTTGCGAAGGAACTTCTGCGGCAGCGGCTTGACCTGAAGCGGCTGCGTCACGTGGTCTGCACCCATTGCCACATCGACCATTACGGTCTGGCGGCCTGGCTGGAGCGGGAGTACGGGGCGATTGTCCATGTTCCCTACCGGGATGCGCTGAAAATGGCCAGGCACCAGGAGCGCCTGGCCGGGATCGCCGAACTGCTCTACGCCCATGGTTTTTCCCGGGACTTTATCGAGAACTACCGCCTGATCATGAAGGACGGCTCGGTCTTTCCGGAATTTCCTGCCGATGCCCGTGTCATCGAAGAGTCGGATCTGCCGGCGCGGCTCGGGTTCGAGGTCGTTCCCTGTCCGGGGCATTCGCAGTCCGACCTGGTCTATGTCGGCGATGGCTGGGCGGTGACCGGGGACGTGCTGCTCGAGGGGATTTTCCAGTCACCCCTGTTCGACATCGATCTGGAGACGGGCGAGCGCTTCAACAATTACCGGGCCTATTGCGCTTCCCTGGAGCGGATGGGCACCCTGCGCGGTCGCCGGATCTGCCCCGGCCATCGCCGGACGGTGGAGAGCGTCGAGGGGGTGATCCTCTTCTACGTCGGCAAGCTGCTGGAGCGGACGGAACGGATCCGCGAGCATCTTCTCGGCGACGGCAATCTCGCTTCGATCGTGCTGGGACTTTTCGCCGAGCAGGCGCAGCATCCCTTTCATCTCTATCTCAAGGCATCTGAAGTAGCGTTCATGCAGGATTTTCTGCGTGAACCCCGGCGGCTGCAGCAGGCGCTGCGCAAGATCGGCCTGTTCGAACCGCTGGCGGAGGCGTTCGCGCGGGTGATCTGACGCCTGCGAAGGATTGAGACGTTATGAACGATCCTCTTTTTCAACCACTGACCATCGGCTCTTTGCAGCTGAAGAACCGCATCATCATGCCGGCCATGCATCTGAACATGGCCGAAGACTACCGGGTGAGCGACCGGCTGCTGGCGTTCTATGCCGAGCGGGCCAAAGGCGGGGCCGGCCTGATCAGCTGCGGCTACGCCAGCATCGACGAGCTGGCCGCCCATCCCGGTCATATCGGCGCTCACGACGATGCCTTCATTCCGGGACTGCGGCGTCTGGCCGAAACCATCCGCGACGGCGGCGCCCGGGCGGCCATCCAGATCAATCACGCCGGCCGCTACAATCATTCCATGCTGACCGGCGGCAGGCAGCCGGTGGCGCCGTCACCGGTGCCGTCACGGCTGACCGGCGAGACGCCGCGCGCCTTGAGCGAGGACGAGATCGAAGGACTGATCCAGGCGTTTGCCGAGGCCGCCAGGCGGGTGGCCGAGGCCGGATTCGACGCCGTCGAGGTGCTGGCCGGTACCGGTTACATCATCAGCTCCTTCCTTTCGCCGCTGACCAACCGGCGCGAGGACGGCTGGGGCGGGTCCCGCCAGAACCGGATGCGTTTCGGTGTCGAGGTGGTCAGGCAGGTCAAGCAGGCCAGCGGGCTGCCGCTGATCGTTCGGCTCAACGGCAATGATTTCATGCCCGGAGGCATCGGTCGGGAACTGATGCAGGAATTCGCCCAGGCCCTGGTCGCCGCCGGCGCCGACGCGCTGAGCGTCAATGTCGGCTGGCACGAGGCGCAGATGCCGCAGATCGTGACCAAGGTGCCGCGCGGCGCCTTCGCCTACCTGGCGCGCGGCATCCGGCAACGGGTCGAGGTGCCGGTGATCGCCGGACACCGGATCAACGATCCGGCCGATGCCCGCCGCCTGATTGCCGAAGACTGGTGTGATGCTGTCGCCATGGGGCGGGCGCTGATCGCCGATCCGCAGCTGCCGGACAAGGCCGCGGCAGGACGGGAAGGGGAGATCGTCCACTGTGTCGCCTGCGGCCAGGGTTGCTTCGACGCCCTGTTCCGCTTTCAGCATGTCGAGTGTCTGTGCAATCCGCGGGCCGGCCACGAGCTGGAGGAGGTCCCGGCGCCGGCCGAGCCGCGCCGGGTGCTGGTGGTCGGCGGCGGAGCCGGTGGCATGACGGCGGCGATCGCCGCCGCCCGTCAGGGGCACCGGGTGACGCTGATGGAGGCCGGCCCCCGTCTTGGCGGCCAGCTCGAACTGGCCGGGGCGCCTCCCGGCCGGGAGGAATTCGTCCTGCTGGCGCGCGATCTGGCCCGCCAGGTGGTCGAGGTCGGCGTGGAGGTGGTGCTCGAGCGGCGGGTCGACGCCGAGCTGCTGCGGCAGCAGCGCCCGGACCAGGTGATTCTGGCCACCGGCGGTGAGCCGCAGGCACCGCCCATTCCCGGCAGTGATCTGCCGCACGTGGTTCAGGCCTGGGATCTGCTGCGCGGCAAGGCGGAAACGGGGCGGCGCGTCGTCATCGTGGGCGGCGGCGCGGTCGGCATCGAATCGGCGCTGCTGTTGGCCGAGCAGGGGACCCTGCCGGCGGAAACTCTCAGGTTTCTTCTCGTTCACCGGGCGGAAGAGCCGGAAGAGCTCTACCGGCTGGCGACGACCGGCTGCAAGCAGGTGACCATCGTCGAGATGCTCGACAAGCTGGGCCGCAATTTCGGCAAGACCACCCGCTGGACCATGCTGCAGGATCTCGATCGTTACGGTGTCGCCTGTCGCACCGGCGTCAGGGTCGAGGCGATCACTCCGGAAGGGGTCGTTCTTGCCGGTGAGGCGGAGCAGGAGCTGTTGCCGGCCGACACTGTGGTTCTCGCCACCGGCACCCGTGCCGAAAACCCATTGCAGGCCGCCTGTGAGGAGCTCGATATTCCTTGCCAGGTGATCGGCGACGCCCGCAGACCGGCCATGGTCTTCGATGCCGTTCATCAGGGTTACCGGGCCGGACGGGAGGTGACATGAAAGGATTCGCTCGCTTGCCGGCCCTGCTGGAAGGGGCGCGGCGTTCCAAATTTCGTCTCTGGCTTCTCAACCTGTTGCTTGGCCGGCTGATTCCCTTCAACCGGCCGCATGGGATCCGTGTCCTTGCCATCGATCAGGACCAGGTCCAGACCGCGGCCCCCTACCGGCGACGCAATCATAATCATCTTCGCGGCATCCATGCCTGCTGTATCGCCACGGTGGCCGAATTCTCGTCCGGGCTGCTCTTTCTCTCCCGGCTCAATCCGAGTCGCTACCGGCTGATCATGGCGAAGCTGGAGATCGATTACCGTTATCAGGCAAAGGGAGCCATTGTCGCCACCTCGCGACTCAGTGACGCGGAGTTGAAGGAGAGGGTGCTCAAACCCCTGGCCACCAGTGACCGGGTGCTGACGACCCTGGCGACGGAGGTCCACGACCAACAGGGCAACCTGGTTGCCGTCGCCCAGGTGACCTGGCAGATCAAGCCCTGGGACAAGGTGCGTACCGGGGTTGCGTGAGATGAGGCTGCCCCCCCTGGTTGCTCAGACTGGGACTCAATCTCTATGGACCCTGCCTGGGGGCCGGGGTCAAGGTCGAGCGCGTCAGCGCCGACTGGCTGGAGCTCGATGTGCGGATGCGCCTGCGCTGGTACAATCGTAATGCCATGGGCGTCCATTTTGGCGGCAGTCTCTACGCCATGGTCGATCCGCATTTCGTTCTGGTGTTGATGCAGAAGCTGGGTCGGGAATACGCCTCAGCGAACAGCAGGTGGCTGCCATCCGGACGGCGACGGAGGATGGCCGCCCTTGCCGGCCGGAATTTACGGTTGCTGTCACCGATGAAGCGGGCGAGGTGGTCGCCCGGATACATAAGACGCTTTATGTCCGTCGCAAAGAGCCCGTGAGGGCCGGGAGGAGAGAATGAAAAGACTGGTCGTGTTCTTGATGCTGCTGCTTTGGGGACTGCCGGCTATGGCCGTGGAGGTCGCCGGGGTCAAATTGACGCCACAGGTTCAGGTGGCCGGTGAAACACTGAAGCTCAACGGCTACGGTATCCGCAAGAAATTCTTTTTCAAAATCTATGTCGGTTCTCTCTACACAGCACAGCCGGTGCGCACGGCCGAGGAGGTGCTTGCCGCCCCCGGCGCCAAGTTGATCCGGATGGACTTTCTCTACAGCAAGGTCAAAAAGGAAAAGATCGTTGATGCCTTCGCCGAAGGTTTCGCCAAGAACAGTCCGGCGTTGATGGACAGTGTTCCGGCCAAGACCTTTTTGCACTGGTTCGACGCCGATTTTGTCGAAGGTGATCGGGTCGATCTGCTCATCGCTGCCGACGGCACCGTGAGCGCCAGCCACAACGGCCGCAAGCTGGGGGAACTTCACTCACCGGAATTGGCTCGCGGCGTACTGCTGATCTACCTTGGCCAAAAGCCGGCCGACGAAGATTTGAAGGAAGGGATGCTGGGCGGATAGCCGGCGGCGAAACAATGAAAGGTTCAACCAGGTACCGTCCCGGGAGACTCTCTCTCCGAGTTGCCGGTACGTGACTCTCCCTGTTATGCGGGGGGCCAGGACGGCCCCCCATTTTTTTTAACCTGAATTGGAGAGTTCCTCGGCGACGGATAGTGCAACACTATCGTCCTGTCTTCACTGCCTGGAGGCTGCCATGTTCCTGTATGCCCCGATGAACCGGATGAAGGACGCCGTAGCGGAGGAACGCTGCGTCGGTCTGCTACACGAGGTGCCGCACTTCGGTCCGCCAGCTGATGATAGCTGCCTGTTCCGGCATGACGGCGCAATCTTCGACGCGGTCTGGCGGCAGTCGGCCTCCAGGGCGGTTTCCGGATGAGCGATTGACGCCATGGGGATTGTTCAGCGCATCCATTGCGGGGAGGTCGAGGGCTTGCGGGCCGGACGTTTCGATCGAGGGGTCAATACGGCCGCCATCTGTTACCGGTTCGGTACGGCCCTGATCGACAGTGGTTGTGCCAACCGTTGGCGCCAGGTGCGCCGGTTCGTCCGGGAACGGCCCCTGACGCACCTGCTGCTCACCCACCATCATGAGGATCATAGTGGAAATGCCGCGCGCATTCAGAAGATGACCGGGGCCAGGGTGCTGGCCCCCGCCCTGGCACTGCGCCCCCTTGCCAGCGGATGGCGGATGTACCCCTACCAGCATCTGCTTTTCGGTCGTCCGAAACGGTTGCAGGCCGAAACCGTTCCCGACAGCATCGAGCTGGAGGGAGGCTATCGTCTGCAGGTGCTTGCCGCACAGGGACACGCCGCCGACCTGGTTTGCTACCTGGAGCCGGAACGCGGATGGTTGTTCAGCGGTGATCTGTTCATCGCCGAAAAGACCCGGTATCTGCGCCGGGACGAGGATCTGGCTTTGCTGTTGCAAAGTCTGAAAAAGGTTCTCCGTTACGACTTCCAGACCATCTTCTGTGGCCACCGGGGCGTCATCACCGATGGCAAAAGGGCCCTGGCGGCCAAGCTCGCGTATCTGGAGGAGCTCTGTGCCAAGGTGCGGGAGCTGTCCCGTCAGGGAGTGCCGGCGAAGGCGATCACCCGCCGTCTGCTCGGCCGGGAAGATGTGGTCAGCCTGGTGACCGGCTTTCAGTTCACCAAGGGCAACCTGGTCAGGGCCTGCCTGCAGTGCGTCGACCAGAGCGATTTTCTCTGAAAGGATGTTCCATGGGCCATCATACCACCAGCAAGGACAGCATCGTTCCACTCATCGACCGGCTCAACAAGTATCCCATCGGTCTGGTTGACAACGAGAAACTGCGCCGGATTCTGGCGATTCTCTTCAGTGAGGAAGAAGCCTTTGTCGCCAGCCGGTTTCCCCTGCACGAGGCGACCCTGGAGGAACTGGTGCAGCGCACCGGTTGTCCGGCCGACCACCTCGAGCAGGTCCTGGACCGCATGGCCGACAAGGGACTGGTGCTCGATATGCCGCACCAGGGGACGACCTACTACCTGCTGTTGCCCGGCCTGATCGGCTTTTTCGAATTCAGCTTCATGAAACAGCGCGCCGACCTGCCGCTGGCCGAGCTGGCGAAGCTGATGAGCGACTATCTTTATGCCGACCCGCAGAACGGCCAGGCCAGGGAGTTCTTCGGCAGCAGGACGCCTCTGACCCGCTCCCTCGCTTACGAGGAGGTCGTGCCGGTCAGCTCCGCCGTGACCAGCTACGACGGGGCGCGACAGATCATCCGCCAGGCCGGCTATGGCGCAGTGGGAATGTGCTACTGCCGGCACAAGAAGGAGCATCTCGGCCAGAGCTGTGCCAAGGGGGCGCCGGTGAAGGGGATCTGCATCTCTCTCGGCAATGCCGCCCGCTTCATGGTGCGGCGCGGCTTTGCCGAGGAGAAGAGCGTCGACGAACTGCTGGCGGTCATCGACCGGGCGCGGGCACACAACCTGACCCATATCACCGATAACATCCGCCACAAGCCGAGTTTCATCTGCAATTGCTGCCGGTGCTGCTGCGAACTGCTGGCCGGGGTCCAGGCGGGCTATACCGAGGGGGTCGGCAAGACCGGGCTGCTGGTGGCGGTCGATACTGCAAAGTGCGTCGGCTGCGGACTCTGCGTTCGGGTCTGCAATGTGGCCGCCCTCGAGCTTGTCGACGCTGGGGAGGCAAGGCCGCGCCAACTTGCGATCGATACCGCCGCCTGTCTTGGCTGCGGCGCCTGTGTCCCGGCCTGCCCGCACGGGGCGCTGGGCATGGTGCCGGTGGCGGCCCCGGAGATTCCGGAGAAGAAGCGCGACCTGATGAAACGGATTCTGAAGGAGAAGAAGCGTCTGACGCCCTATGTCATCGACGGGGTGAAGCGGAAGGTGAAGAAGATTCTGCCGGGCCGATAGTCTGCAGCGTTTCCGGACTCGGTGGCATCGAGACCGAGGCGCACCTTGTGCAGCAAGCGCTCCCGGATGAACGGTTTGGCCCGCAACTGGTTCCAGTCGACCTCACGCGCTGGACGTTGTCTGGGACGACCTGGCCCGACAGCAACATTAACCTTCAGGTCGGGCCGATTTCTTACAGCGGTCGCAGCCGGAAACATCTTTCGGACGGCGCAGGCCTCAGCGCATTCGCGGCTGGTCGAGAACGGCGCGGATTTGGCGCAGCAGGCGTTCGCGGGTAAAGGGTTTGAGCAGCAGTTCGTCGTAGGCGACGGCCATCTGCTCGAAAACTTCCTGGTCGGCGTAACCGGACATCAGGATCACCTTCAGCCCGGGATGATCGGCCACCAGCCGACCGGCCAGTTCCGGGCCGGTCATTTTCGGCATGACCACATCGGTCAACAGTAGTGAGAGCTCCCTGTTTCCGGCAGCCAGGATTTCCGCCTCCGCAGGCGAATTGGCGGTCAGAACCCGATAGCCCGCCTCTTCCAGCAGCAGCCGTGCGGCGGTCAGAACCTGCAGCTCGTCGTCGACCACCAGCAGGGTTTCGTTGCCGCGCAGATCTTCGGGCGCCGGATGATCCTGCAGGGGACTGTCGGCTTCGTGGGAAACGGCAGGCAGACAGATGGTGAAGCAGCTTCCCCGACCCGGTTCGCTCTCGACCTCGATGCTTCCCCGGTTTTGCCGGACGATGCCGTAGACCGTCGCCAGTCCCAGTCCCGAGCCGCGGCCGCCTTCCTTGGTGGTGAAGAAAGGATCGAAAATCTTCTTGCGGGTGGCTTCGTCCATGCCAATGCCATTGTCGCGCACCGACAGCAGCAGCCAGCCGGAGGTGTCCTCGCCGTCGGTCTCCTGCCGACGAAAGGCCGTGCCGACCTCGATAACGCCGTGATAACCCGGCGCCATCTTCTCCTGGATGGCGTCACGGGCGTTGATAACCAGGTTGAGCAGAATCTGGTCGAGCTGGGCGGGATCGAAGCGCAGAAGTGGCAGGCTCCTGTCGCGGCTGAACCGCAGCTCGATGTCTTCGCGGACCAGCCGGCGGAGCATGAGCAGGGACTTGTCCACCCTCTGGTTCAGGTCGAACAGCTTCGGCCGGGTGATATGGCGGCGGGCGAAGGTGAGCAGTTGCTGGGTGATCTCCGCCGAACGTTCCGCCGCCAACAGAATTTGTTTCATGATCGGCATCAGCGGATGATCCGCCTCCAGCCGCTGGCAGCAGAGCTGGGAAAGGGAGAGGATGACGCTGAGCAGGTTGTTGAAATCGTGCGCGACGCCACCGGCAAGCTTGCCGACCGCCTCCAGCTTTTCCGTCTGACGCAACCGTTCTTCCAGCAGCCGCTGTTCGGTGATGTCACGGCGCATTTCGATCACTCCGGTCAGCTTCCCAGTGGCGTCCCGGGTTGGAAAGCAGCGCAGCTCCCAGATGCGTCCCTGGTTGTCGGAAAGGATTTCCATCGCTTCCTGGCCGGTCTGCATTGTCTTTCGTCCCGGGCACTTGTTGTGGGCGGCGCTACACTCGGGAAAGACCTGGTAACAACGACGGCCGACCAGTTGTTCGGCGGCAAGGTCCATCCGCTTTTCGACTTCGCCGTTGACCCAGGAAATGACAAACTCCTGAGAGATGGAACAGAGCATGTCGGGCAGGGCGTCGAGCAGTTGGCGGAATTCGTTCGACAGGGTGCGGTAGCGCTCCTCGTTCTCCCGGGCCTTGCGCATGGCAACTTTTGTTCTGAGCAGGGCCTGGATGGTCGCCCGCAGCACCGCCGGTTCGACCGGCTGGGCCAGATAGGCATCGGCCCCGAGCTCCAGTCCTTTCACCCGGTCATGATCGTCAACGGCGGCGGCGCTCAAGTGCACCACCGGCAATTCGGCGGTTCGTGGATGGTTCTTCAGCTGTTGGCAGACCCATCGTCCATCCATGTCGGGAAGCTTGACGTCGAGGACGACAAGATCGAATTCCTCGTTCATGGCACGTTCCAGGGCCTGCTGACCGGTGGTTGCCTCTTCGACGATATAACCGCCCTGCTGCAATTGTCTGGCGGTGGTGTAGCGGCCGAATTCATTGTCGTCGACCAGCAGAATCCTTGCTGGTTTTGCGCCTGTTGAAGTCATTGAGGTCATGGCGCCTCCCTGTCGGAAAGTTTCTGCAGCCGTCGGGGAATGTGCAGGGTGAAGCAGGAGCCCCGGCCGGGAGTGCTTTCAACGGTGAGATCGCCGCCGAGGGCGCGGGCGAGCTTGCGTGACAGCGGCAGCCCGAGGCCGGTCCCCTTGACCTGCTCTTGCAACCGGTGGTCAATCTGGGTGTATTCTTCGAAAATCCGTTCCCGGTCCTCAAGCGCGATGCCGATACCGGTGTCGACAACTTGAAAGCTGACCTGGTCCAACCACCGGTCGTAGGTGGCCCTGACTCTGACTTCACCTCGTTCGGTGAATTTGAGGGCGTTGGAGACCAGGTTGCGCAGAATCTGCGCCAGTTTGCCCCCGTCCGTTTCCAGCAGCGGAAAGTCGTCGCTGACATCTTCCACCACCAATTCCACCTGCCGCTGCTTTTCGTTCAGAGTCGGCTTGAGCATGCCGCGCAGGGTGCTGAGCAGCTGCCCGGCACTGCAGGGCGTAACCCGCAGCGTCATTTTTCCGGCTTCGATCCGGGCCAGATCGAGCAGGTCATTGACCATATCGGCCAGGTTTTTCGCGGCGAGATGGATGTAGCCAAGCTGTTTGCGCTGCTCATGGTTCAGTTCTCCGTCGGCGCCGTCGAGCAGCAGCTGCGCCAAGCCGAGTATGGCGTTGAGCGGGGTGCGGAATTCATGGCTGAGGTGTGAGATGAACTGGGCTTGCAGCCGGTTGACCTGTTGCAGATGATCGGCCTTCTCTTCCAGCTCCCGGCTCAGGGCGACAATGCCGCGGTTGGTGTCGGTCAGCTCGCGGTTGAGTTGCTCCAGCTCCTGCTGTTTTTGCCGCAGGCTGGCCATCGCAGTCAGAAGTTCCTGGTTCTGGCGCTGGATTTCTTCGTAGGGGCTTTGCGGATGCTGCTGGCACAGGCGGCGGACCAGGTCCTGGATGAGACCGGGTGCAGGAGCGTTTTGTCCGGCCGGCAGGGCCTTGCCGACCAGTATGCGGGTTCCGTCACGGCCGGTCGTCAGTTCGAAGAGGTCCATGATGCGGCGGACGCCTGTCAGCCCCCGGCCTCTACTTTGAGGATTGCCGGCTGGGGGAGGTGGTGCATCTGGCGAACGGCTGAAGCCGGGCCCCTGGTCGTTGACTTCGATCAGCAGATGGCGGTGGTCGGCGGCGAAGCGGACGCTGCCGCCGCCGGCATGGCGGAAGGCGTTGCGGGCCAATTCCGACACCGCCGTGGCGATGCGTGAGGTGTCCTGGCGGTCGAATCCGAGGCCGTCGGCGATGACCACCGCCCGCTGTCGGGCCAGAACCACATCCTGTTCGTAGGCGATACGCAGGGTCAGAATGTGTTGCTGCATGGCTCGCTCCGTCTGATCACCAGAACCGCGACATCGTCGGCGCCGCGGCGGTAATCGCGGCAGAGGACGGCCGCCGTCAGCAGGGGATGCCGTTCGAACAGGTCGGGCGTGGCGGCCGGATCCCAACGGGACGTCAGGCCGTCGCTGTGCATGATCAGCAGGTCGCCGGCCTCGAAAGCGGTTTCGCAGGGGCGCAGGTCGGCGAGGATGTGGCCGGCGATGCCCTGCCGGGAGAGCAGATGATGCCACTGCCCCCGGTGCCGGTAGCGGACGGCGATGTTGCCGAGACCGACATGTATCAGCCGGTTGCGGTCGGGATCGATCTCGATCAGGGCGACCGCCCCGCCACGGGTCGGTCGCAGGGCTTCGTGAATACGTTCGAGCCGGCTGACGACCGGCTCGTCCCGGGCCTGCAGGAAGGCGGCGGCCGCCGTTTCCGCCGCCTCGAGGGCCCGGGCGCCGTGGCCGAGACCGTCGCAGAGAAGGCTGCAGAGCCGCCCGTTCCCCTGGTCGATGACCCAGATGTCACCACAGACCGTCTCGTTGCTGGCCGGCAGCCGGAAGGCGCCGGTTGCAAAAGGGGAGACTGCCTGATTTGGCCGCGGCCGGCTCCAGATGCGGCAGATGACGGCGGTGCCGCGACAGGGCCGGGCATCGATGTCGAACAGGTCGGACAGCCGTTGCACCGCGCCGAGACCGTTGCCGCAGGTGCCGGCGGTGGAATATCCGTCCTGCAGGCTGCGTTCGACATTGCTCATGCCGGTGCCGTGGTCGAGGGCGACAATTTCGATGCCGGGGATGGCCGCTTCGGCGATTTGCCGCAGGATCACCTGCCCGCCGCTGCCAGCATGACGGACGATGTTGCTTCCCAGTTCGGTGCAGACGATCGCCACCCGTCCCAGAGATTCCTCGTCGAAACCGGCCGCCCGACAGAAGGCCGTCGCCCGGCGGCGCAGCTCGCCGACGTCGGCGTCGTGGCGAATGTCGCAGAGTATCTGGTCGCGCATGTCAAACCGTCCAGCCGATGATGGTGACACGGGTTCCCTGGCCGGGCATTGACTGAATGATGAACTCGTTGGCCAGTCGCCGGGCGGCGCCGAGACCGAAGCCGAGGCCACCCGCGGTGGTGTAGCCGTCGGTCATGGCCTGCTTGATATCGGCGATGCCCGGACCCTGATCGACAAATTCCATCTTCAGTCCCCGGCGTCCGGAACGTTCCAGCACGTCGAGATGGACCTGGCCGCCACCGCCGTGCATCAGCACATTGCGTCCCAGTTCACTGGCGGCGGTCACCAGTTTGGTTTGGGCGACCAGGCGGAAGCCGAGCTGAATCAGCATTTCCCGGCAGGTCTTGCGCAACAGGACCAGGTCCGCTTCCTGTCGCAGTTCAATCGTCTTGCGGCCGGTCATGACCCAGCGTCTTTCGCTCGAGGCCCGGAACGTTGGCCAGCTGTTTCTGCAGCAGGTCCATGCCCATCTCGACGTTGAGAGCGGTGAGAACGCCTTCGAGCCGCAGGCCCAATTCCACCAGGGTGATCGCCACGGCTGCCTGCATGCCGACGACGACGGTGACCGCGTCGAGCAGCCGGGCGGTGGCGGCGATCTCTCCCAGAACCCGGCCGATGAAGGAATCGACCACGTCGAGGCAGGAGATGTCGATCAGCACCCCCCTGGCGCCGGTTTCGACAATGCGCCTGCTCAGCTCGTCCTGAAGGTCGAGGGCCACCTGGTCGGCCATGTCGATCTGGATGCTGACCAGCAGACAGTTGCCGACCTTGAGGATGGGGATTTTTTCCATGCCTCACTCCAGCTCGCGCTTGCGGACGGTCAGCCCGCGCAGGGCAAAGGCATGGGCAAGGGCTTCGGCCAGGGTAGCCTTGGTGGTCACGTCCTGGAAGCCGACTCCGAGATGGACCATGGTCTGGGCAATCTGCGGTCGGATGCCGCTGATCAGGCATTCGGCTCCCATCAGGCGCGCCGCGGCGACGGTCTTGAGAATGTGCTGGGCCACCATGGTATCGACGGTGGGCACGCCGGTGATGTCGAGGATGGCCACCGTGGAGGAGGTGGCGACAATCATGTCGAGCAACGATTCCATGATGCTCTGGGTGCGGGCGCTGTCGAGGGTGCCGATGAGAGGCAGGGCAAGGATGCCGTCCCAGATTTTGACTGTCGGGGTGGAAAGCTCCATCATTTCAGCCTGTTGCTGACGAATGAGCTTTTCCTTGATGTCGACCAGCCGGGTGACGGCGTGCATGCCGAGCCGATCGAGAAGGTCGGAGCTGGCCTGGATCAGGTCGAGAATGTCGGCGGGGCTGCCTTCCAGGTGTTCGGACAGCAGCCTGAACAGAGGTTTTTTCAGGGTAAAGATGGAGGCGGTGATCTGCTCGGCGGAGAAGCCGCGCTCGATGCGGTCGTTGGTCAGACGCTCAAGAAAGAGGAGCGTCTGGCCGAGGGACGGGACGTCTTCTCCGGCGGCCAGATCGGCTTCGAAGACGTTGAAGAAATCTTCGGCGTCGCGTTGCAGGTCGCTTTGCGAAATCAGATGTTTCTGGTTGGCGATGGCGTCCTGTTGCAGGGCGATCCAGTCATTGATGAGCTGGCCTCTGTGCTTCTGAACCAGTGACGCCAGACGTTTCAATGCAGCCATGGACACCTCCTGTTCATAAGTTCAAATACGGCAGGGCAAGTGACCGTCCCGCGATTGTGGCAGACATTCCTGGTATGACGGGACGAAACAATAATCTAAAATTAATGCCAAACACTGAAAAATCAAGCCGGAGATGATCAAAGTCAGTATTTGCTGAAGCGGTTGTGAAACGGGTTGCCCGGCTGATCAGCTGTCCCGGATTGGCCGGGGGAGACTGACGGTAAAGCAGCTGCCCCGGCCCGGTTCGCTTTGCAGGACAATCCTGCCGCCGTGGGCCTGGACGATGCCGTAGGAGACGGACAGCCCGAGACCGGTGCCATCGGTCTTGGTGGTAAAGAAGGGATGGAAAATCTGTTTCCGGATCTCGGCGGGGATGCCGGGCCCGGTGTCGAGGATCCGCACCCGTGTTTCCCGGTGGTCATGTTCGCAGGTGATGGTCAGGCGGCCGCCGCCGGGCATGGCCTGGAGGCCGTTGACGATGATGTTGGTGAAGACCTGGCGCAGGCGTTCCCTGTCGCCCCGGCAGGGGGGAAGGTCCGGGGCGGGAGAGAGCTGCAGGTCGATGTTTTCTGTCGGGACCTGGTGGCTGACCTGGTCCAGGATCTCCGCAAGCAGGGAGGGAAGGTCGAAGTTGCTGAGCGCAAGATTCTGTTTGCGGGCGAAGGCCAGCAGGTTTCCTGTGATGAGGGATATCCTTTCCACCTGCCTGAGGATTTCTCCTGTTTCGTCCAGGGTTTCCCTGTCGCCCGACAGCCGGGCCCGCAGGATTTCGACATTGCCGCGAATGATGGCCGTCGGATTGTTGATCTCGTGGGCGACCCCGGCGGCGAGAGAACCGATGGCGGCGAGTTTTTCAGCGTGGGCCAGCTCCTCCTTGGCCGCAATCAGCTGGCGGCTCTTCTCCTCAAGTTCCAGGGTTCGTTCCACCACCTTCCGTTCCAGATCCCGGTTCAGTTCCGCCAGAGCCTTCTCCTGTTCGGCTAGGCGGTCGTAGTAGCGGCGCAGGGTCTGTTCGGCGGCCTTGCGGTCGCTGATGTCCATGAAGGTGATGACGGCGCCCTCGATCTGCCGGTTCTCGTCGAGCATCGGTGTTACGGCACAGGCCACCGGCACGCGACTGTCGTCCCGGCGACGGAAGACGGTCTCGTCACCGCGGTAGCTGTCGCCCTTTTTCAGGGTGTTCCGGATCGGGTCGGCTGCCTGCCTTCCGGATTTTCCGGGCAGGATTTCACTGTAGTGACGGCCCGTCAGGCGCTGGTTGTTCCACCCGAGCATGCGTTCTGCCGACGGGTTGATGAAAACGATCCGTCCTTCGCTGTTGACTCCGAGAACACCCTCGCCAGCCGATGTGAGGATCAGCTCGTTCTGGCGGCGCAGGCTGGTCATGGCAGCGATCTGGTCCTTTGTCATGCGGACGATCAGGAAACCGAGGCCGAGAAAGCCGCCCAGAGTCAGCAGGCTGAGCATGAACAGGTTGAGGGCCCCGTTGGCCAGGCTGTGTTCCGCCTGGCGGGCCAGTTCCTGGTTGCGCTTCTGGGTCAGGCTGGCGAGGGGAGGGTAGAGTGACTCCAGCCGCTGCAGCTCGCGGGTTGCTTCCCGCTGGATCTGTTCCCGTTGTTGCATAAGGTCGAGCTGGCGGGAAACCAGCTGGTAGAGACCACCCTTGCCGGGGAGAATGGTCTGGTATTCCCGGTAGATGGTGTAGCCCCTGCCGAAGAGTGCCTCGTTGATCCTGTCGACCGGGTCGGCCGGCAGTTCTCCGGTGCCGGTCAGGCCGATGGAACGGAGCCGGCGAAGTTCCCGGTCGAGTCGTTCCAGGCTCGGTTTGAGCTGGTTGTCCTTGAGGTCGACAAGCTGGTCCAGCCGGTCTTCACCGGCCAGAATCTCGATCATGCGGGACAGGTCGACCAGCTCGGTATTGACGGCATCAAGGCTGCGCCGCCAGGTCTGGCTGCCGGAGCCGAGCAGTTCTCTCGAGATGAGGTCGGCTGTTGCAGGGTCGGCCTGTCGCCAGCGTCTGATCTTGCGGGCTTCGGCTAGGCGTTGCCGTCCCTCGAAGATTTCCAGGTCGGCCCGCAGCTTCTGCAGCAGGTGCCGGACCTGTCGCAGGCTTTTTCGCTCGTGACTGTCGAGGTAGACCGGCCGGTAGTCGGCACGCCAGGCAACGGCCTGTTGCCAGATGCGGCGCAGGCTGTGGATCTGCTGGCCGAGTTCGTTGTTGACCTTGCCGATGTCGGGAACGCCGGAGGTTTTTTCCAGCTCCTGGCGCAGCTGTTCGAGCTCTCGGTCCGGAAAGGGAACGGTGATGGGACCGAGGTCGAGCTGAAGAAGGCTTCCCAGGGCCGACTGTGCCTGGCGGCTGAGGCGCCGGAGCTGTTCCGCGCCGCGGGTCAGCCGTCGCTCCTGGGCGACCAGGCGCAACCGCTCCTGGTTGAGGTCGTGCAGGGTCCAGCCGATCAGTCCGTTGGTGACGACGCCGACGAACAGGCCGATCATGACCAGCACCCAGACCAGCAGAATGATTTTTCTTCCCGGTTTGAGAGGTTTCATGGTCGGCGTTCCGTGGGCAGGTCGCGAAGGATCTCTTCCCAGCTGGCGGGGACGATGCGTCCGTTTTCAAGCCGGGTCGGCCATACGCGGTGACTGGCCTGGTGTTCGGTCGGGCTGATGTGCAGGGGGATGCCCAGTCCGATGTCGAAGCGGCCGAGTCGTTCAAGTCCGTCGATGACCGAAGAGCGGGTCAGGGGACGGTCGGCCTTTTTCAGTCCGGCCACTAGAATCCGGGCGGCTGCGTAACCTTCCAGGCTGACGAAGCTGGGAGACGCTCCTTCGATTTTCCTGATGTCTTCGCGATAGGCCTGTACCAGCGGGAGGGCGCTTTGCTGCGGATGGGGAACGACCTGGGTTATGACCACGCCATTTCCGGCCTCGCCGAGTTCGCGGGCCAGGGCGGCACTGCCGACGAAGGAAACGTTGAGAAACAGGGCGTCGAGTCCCGCCTGGCGGGCGAGGCGGATGAACTTGGCGCAGGGAGCGTAGGTGCCGACGAGGATGACGGCGCGAGGCGACGGCTCGGCCAACAGCAGATCGGCCAGAGCGTTCTCGACTGCCAGGGTGTTGCGACGGTAACGGACGTGCAGCACCTGCTGATCGTCTTTCAGTCCGTAGCGGCGCAGAGACGCGAAGCCGCCGACATAGCCGGCATCGCCGTAACCGTCGCGCTGGGTGAAGAAGGCGATCCTGGCGGGGGGCACACCGCCTTTTTCGACCAGGGCCTGGACCATGGCATCGATTTCTTCGGCGTAACTGGCCCGCAGGTTGATGACGAAACGCTCGGGAGGGGTGTGGCGCAGAACGCCGGCGCCGGAGAAGGGAGCAAAAAAGAGCGTCTGGTTTTTTCGAATCAGGGGCAGCGCCGCAATAGCCGTCGGGGTGCCGACGTTGCCGATGATCGCCAGCACCCTGTCCTGCTCCAGCAATTTGTGCATGTTGGGGGCGGTTCGCTCGGGTTCATAACCGTCGTCCATGCTGATCAGGCGGAGGCGCCGGCCGTCAATGCCGCCGTTGCGGTTGGCCCGTTCCAGTCCGGCCAGAACGCCGCGTCGCATTTCCACACCGAGTTCGGCGGCCGGCCCGCTCAGGACGGTGGACATGCCGAGCAGGATCTCGTCAGCCGTTCCCTGGGGGGGCGCCGCCAAAAGCGGACGGGCAAACAGCAGTCCACCCAGCAGCAGTCCTGTAACGAATTGCCTCCTTGTCAACGGGGTTTCTCCGGGGCGAGCTGAAAGTCGCGAATTTTCTTGTCGAGGGTCTTGCGGGTGATGCCGAGCAGTTCGGCGGCGCGGCTCTTGTTCCAGCCGGTCTTGTCCAGCGCCCGGCTGATCTGGAGTTTTTCAGCGTCGCGCAGGGTGTAGGATTCGAGGAAGGGCGCTTCCGGAGGCACCTCTGCGTGTCTGATTTTCGCCGGCAACAGGTCGGGAGTCAGGGTGTCGCCGCGCGCCAGGACGACGCTGCGTTCGATGACGTTTTCCAGCTCCCGGACGTTGCCGGGCCAGCCGTAGCGGTGCAGGCAGGTGAGAAACTCCCTGTCGGCCCGTTTGCGCGGTTGCCCCAGCCGTTCGGCGACCTTGGCGAGAAAGTGTTCGACCAGGGGAGGTATGTCTTCCGGGCGACGTCTCAGGGGAGGCAGTTCGAGGGTGATGACGTTGAGCCGGTAATAGAGATCTTCACGGAAACGCCCGGCCGCGACTTCCTCCTCCAGGTTTCTGTTGGTGGCGGCCATGAAGCGGACATCGGCGTGTCTGGGTCGGGTGGAGCCGACCGGCAGATACTCTCCCTGCTGCAGTACCCTCAGCAGCTTGGCTTGCAGTGCCGGACTCAGTTCGCCTATTTCGTCGAGAAACAGGGTGCCTCCCTCGGCCGCGGCCAGCAGACCCTGCCGATTTTGCAGCGCGCCGGTAAAGGCCCCCCTGACATGGCCGAAGAGCTGGCTTTCGAGCAGGGGTTCGGTCAGGGCGGCGCAGTTGATGGCGAGAAAGGGAGCGTTGCTGCGCGGACTGTGCCGATGGACGTCCCTGGCGACGAGTTCCTTGCCGCAGCCGCTTTCCCCCAGGATCAGCAGCGGGGAATCGACACCGGTGACCCGCATGGCGAGATCGTAGATTTCGGCGAAGAGGGCACTTTTGAAAACGACTTCCTGCTGTCCCGATTCCCGGTTCAGCTTCTGTTTCAGGTTGCGGTTTTCTTCCAGCAGTTTCCTGCGCTGCAGTGACTGTTCGATGACGGCGCGCAGCTGTTCCTGGGGAAAGGGTTTGGTCAGGTAGTTCTGGGCGCCGAGTTTCATCGCCTCGACCGCCGACTCGATGCTGCCGTGTCCGGTCATCATGATGACCGGCAGCTCCGGAAGGAGGCTGCGAACCTGGCGCAGTGTTTCCAGCCCGTCCATTTCTGCCATCCTGATGTCCAGCAGCAGCAGATCGGCGGCCGGGCCGTTTCCCCGCAACGCTTGGAGCATGGTCAGCGGGCATTCAAAGGTCTTTACCTCGGCGCCCCAGCCCGCCAGCATCTTTTTCAGATAGCGCAGCATGCCGACTTCGTCGTCGCAGATATAGATCCGTCCGTGCATGTTTCGGTCCATTGTTTTAAAGGGGAGGAAGAGATTTGTGCCTGTATACTTTTTACCCATCAACGGTACCGCATTGGTAAAATATATACAACCTCAGAAGGGGCGTTAAATTTCGCCATGTTGACGAAATGAGGTCTAACTTGCCGATATTGATGAAAACCACGGCCAGAAGAAAAACACTGGTATATAAATTGCGCTTCGTCAGTTCTGCATGCTTTTTGCCGTAATTGTTTTTGAACCTGGTCCCGACCGGTTCCGGAGAGCCGGATTCCGGGGCATGTGTCCAGCGTAGAGGAGGTCAATGATCATGCAACTGAACAGACGAAGCTTTCTGAAGTTTTCAGGCGGAGCGATAGCCGGCTCGGTGCTCGGTGTAGGTCTGAAGGCGGCGGAAGCCGAAGCCCGTCCCCTGGCGATCCAGTATGCCAGGGAAACGACGACCATCTGTCCCTATTGCGCGGTCGGCTGCGGCCTGATCGTTCATGCCCGTGGGGGCGAGGTGATCAACATCGAGGGTGATCCCGATCACCCGATCAACCGCGGTACCCTGTGCAGCAAGGGGGCTTCGATCTATCAGCTGCGTCACAACGAGAAGCGCATCACGGTGCCGATGTACCGCGCCCGGGGAGCGAAGGAGTGGAAAGTGGTTTCCTGGGACTGGGCGCTCGACCAGATCGCCGACCGCATCAAGGCGACCCGGGATGCGACTTTCATGGAGAAAAACACCAGGGGGCAGGTGGTCAACCGTACCGACGCCATCGCCTCGGTCGGCAGTGCCGCCCTCGACAACGAGGAATGTTATCTGCTGCAGAAGCTGCTGCGCAGCTGGGGACTGGTCTACATCGAACACCAGGCTCGAATATGACACTCCGCCACGGTTGCCAGTCTGGCAACCTCGTTCGGTCGCGGTGCCATGACCAATCACTGGATCGATATCCGCAACTCGGATGTCATCCTGGTGATGGGCTCGAATGCTGCAGAAAATCATCCGATTTCCTTCCGTTACGTTCTCGAGGCCAGGGAACGCGGCGCCAAGCTTCTGAGCGTCGATCCGCGCTTCACCCGCACCAGCGCCCGGGCCGATGTCTACGCGCCGTTGCGCAGCGGCACCGACATCGCCTTTCTCGGCGGCATGATCAATTACATCCTGGAAAACGGGCTGTATCACCGGGAGTACCTGCGGCTGCACACCAACGCGACCTTCCTGGTCGATCCGCGTTTCAGGATGCCCGGGGAGCTGGACGGCCTGTTCTCCGGTTACAATGCCGAGACCCGCAGCTACGACAAGTCGACCTGGGGTTTCCAGCGTGACGAGAACGGCGTGCCCCGAACCGACCCGGAGATGGAGGACCCGAACTGTGTCTTCCAGTTGCTGAAGAAGCATTTCTCGCGCTACACCCTCGAGGTCGTTTCCGACATCACCGGCACCCCGGTGAAAAAACTCGAACAGATCTACAGGATCTACGGCTCCACCGGCAGGCCGGGACGGGCGGCGACCATCATGTACGCCATGGGCTGGACCCAGCACACCGTCGGTACCCAGAACATCCGCACCATGGCCATCATCCAGCTGCTGCTCGGCAATATCGGTGTCGCCGGCGGCGGGGTCAACGCCCTGCGTGGCGAATCGAACGTGCAGGGGTCGACCGACCACTGCCTGCTGTTTCACATCCTTCCCGGATACCTGCCGACGCCGAAGGCGAGCCTGAAGGACCTGGCCACCTACATCGCCAAAACGACGCCGACCACCGGCGATCCGCAAAGCGCCAACTGGTGGGGCAACCGCGGCAAGTACATCACCTCGCTGCTGCGGGCGCATTTCGATACCAGCCTGACGGCGGCGGACGAGTTCGGCTACCAGCTGCTGCCGAAGCTGGACGACGGCCAGAACGCCTCCTGGCTGATGCTTTTCGACCGGATGATTCGCGGTCAGATCAAGGGCTTTTTCGCCTGGGGGCAGAATCCGGCCTGTTCTGGCAGTAATGCCAACAAGGTGCGCCGGGCGCTGGCCAGGCTCGACTGGATGGTGGTGGTCAACCTGTTCGACAACGAGACCGCCTCCTTCTGGAAGGGGCCGGGCATGGACCCGGCCAGGATCGACACCGAGGTCTTCTTCCTGCCGGTTGCCGCGTCGTTCGAAAAGGAAGGCAGCGTTACCAACTCGGGTCGCTGGGCGCAATGGCGCTACCAGGCGGTGGAGCCCCTTGGCGACAGCCGTCACGATTCGGAGATAATGAACGAACTCTATTTCCGGGTCCGGCAGCGCTATGCCGCCGAAGGAGGCGCTTTTCCCGACCCGATCCTGAAACTGAGCTGGAATTACGGTTTCAGGATGCCGGACGGCCGGGTGCGCAAGATCGACATCCATGCCGTGGCCAGGGAGATCAACGGCTACTTCCTCCGCGACAAGGTGGTCAAGGGCAAATCCTTCAAGAAGGGAGACCTGGTACCCTCCTTCGCCTATCTGCAGGATGACGGCTCCACCTCGTCGGGCAACTGGCTCTACTGCCAGAGCTACAACGGCAACGGCAACAACATGGCCCGGCGCAGCCACAGGGATCCGAGTGGCATCGGCCTCTACCCCGAGTGGGCCTGGTGCTGGCCGGTCAACCGGCGTATTCTCTACAACCGGGCTTCGGTCAATGCTGACGGGGTGCCGTGGGACAGAAAGCGGCCGGTCATCTGGTGGACCGGTACCCGGTGGGAGGGAGATGTTCCCGATGGCGGCTGGAAACCGCTCTCTCAGCCCGGTTCGAAGAAGTCATTCATCATGCTGCCGGACGGTGTGGCCTCGATTTTCGGCGCCAAGATGAAGGAGGGTCCCTTCCCCGAACACTATGAACCGCTGGAGAGTCCGATCGAAGCGAACCCTCTGTCCGGTACCAGGAACAATCCGGCCATGAAACTGTTTCACGAGGGGAAGGACAGGCTGCCGGAAGACGTCTTTTACACTTCCGACAAGCGCTATCCCTTCGTTGCCACCACCTACCGGGTCACCGAGCACTGGCAGACCGGGGTCATGTCCCGCAATACCCCCTGGCTGCTGGAGATGCAACCGCAGCTGTTCGTCGAATTGAGTCCGGAGCTGGCCAGGGAACGCGGTATAGGAGATGGTGAAAAGGTCAGGGTCAGCTCGGGGCGGGGCAGCGTCGAGGCGATCGCCATCGTCACCAGGCGGTTCCGTCCCTTCAGGATCCGGGGGAAGACCATCCACCAGGTCGGTCTGCCCTGGTGCTTCGGCTGGAGCACGCCGAATGCAGGCGACAGCGCCAACCTGCTGACGCCGACGATCGGCGACGCCAATACCATGATCCCGGAAACCAAGGCGTTCATGGTCAACGTCGAGAAGCTGGGCTAGGGGGGAGGACATCATGAAAAGAAAAGCCTTTTTGGTCGATACCACCCGTTGCACCGCCTGCCGCAGCTGCCAGGTCGCCTGCAAGCAGTGGAACAAGCTCGAGGCCGATTCCACGGTCAACCGGGGAAGCTATGAGAATCCGCCGGATCTGACGCCGATGCTCTACAACCAGATTCACTTCATCGAACAGGACAGGGGAGAAGATCTGCGCTGGCTGTTCATCAACCGGCGCTGCCTGCACTGCGCCGATGCCGGCTGCGTCAAGGTCTGTCCTTCTGCCGGCGCCCTCTATCACACCAGGGAGGGCCTGGTCGCCTACAATCGGGACAAGTGCATCGAGTGCCACTATTGCGTCAACGGCTGTCCCTTCGATGTGCCGCGTTACGATGCGAGACGGAAGGTGACCAAGTGTCATGGCTGCAGCGACCGGGTGCAGAACGGATTGTTGCCGGCTTGCGTCAAGGCCTGTCCCACCAAGACCCTGCAGTTCGGAGACCGGGATCAGCTGATCGCCGAAGCCAGGGCCGCCGGCAAAAAACTCTACGGCGAGAAAGATCTCGGCGGACTCGGGGTGCTCTATGTCCTCGATGACGAGCCGGGAACCTACCGGCTGCCGAAGAATCCGGCCATTCCGGCGTCGATCTTCTTCTGGAAGGACGTCGTCAAACCACTCGGCATCCTCGGTTTCTGGGGCGCCCTTGGCGCCGCCGCCCTGCACTATGTCACCGTCGGGCCGAAGAAGATCGATGCACCGGATGAGCAGCAGCACAAGGGAGGTGAATGAATCATGTCAAACTACGTTGACCGTTTTGATGCCTTTGACCGCATCGTCCACTGGACGCTGGCCGTTTCCTTCATTCTGCTGGTGCTTTCGGGACTTGGACTCTTTGCTCACACCTTCTTTGGCTATTTTGGCCTGTTTGGCGGACCGCAACAGGGAATTATGGCGCACAAGATCGCGGGAGTGGTTTTCCTGGTCTGTTCGGTGCTGCTCTTTCTGCGTCATATGGGTGAGCTCTGCCGTTTCGATGCCGACGACCGGCGCTGGATCGTCAAGATGGGAGGCTACCTCTCCCGCAGGCATGAGGACATTCCCCAAGGCAAATTCAACGCCGGCCAGAAGCTGTTCGGCATCTTTTCCTTCGTTGCGGCTCTGGTCATGGGAATAACCGGCTACGTCATCTGGGAACCGACGGCATTCGGCCGGGAACTGACGCAGTTCTCGCTGATGCTGCACGGGCTCTTCTTTGTTCTCTGGATGGTCGGCATGATCGTTCATGTCTATCTCGCCACCATCGGCAATCCCGGCACGCTCGAAGGGATGCTCTACGGTCAGGTGCGCAAGGCCTGGGCAAGGAAACACGCCAGCAAGTGGTTTCAGAAGGTAGCCGGAAACCGGTGAAAAAACTGCCGCCACGGCTCGCGGGCGGTCGTGGCGGCCCCGCATGATTCGAATCGGGGTGAACGCCAGGTCCCAGGAGATTCAGATGCTAGAAAAACGTCTTCGACGGCTTGAAGAACTGGCTGCCGGCAAACCGGCACTGGCCGATATCTGCCGGTATTATTCCTGTCTCTACCGGTTGTTCTCAGAGGCGGATTCCTTTCTGCGTGTCGAGGTCGATGCCGAACCGGCCGCCCCGCGCCAGCGGCAGGGCTTTCCGCTGCTCCGTGGCGAAATGCTGCAGATCGATGCCGAAACGGCACGAACCTTTTTTGCCTCCCTGCTCCAGGTGATGTGCGAGCACGGCGAACAGGGACGGGACGAACTGCAGGTCCTGCAGGGCGCCCTGCAGGCCGAAAAGCTGAATCTGCCGGTTCTGTTGCGCGCGGCCTTCGACCGGGACCGCAAGCCGGTCACACGTGCTGCAGAGGACGCCGGAGTATCGCCGGCCCTGCTCGAGTACTGCCTGACCACTGCCCTGGGGGCCGCCCTGGAACGGTGCCGCCAGGCCGGGCTGGCGGAAGCGGTTGTCGCTGACTGGGAGCACGGCTATTGCCCGTTTTGCGGCGGTCTGCCGGCCATTGCCGAGCTGCGCGGCGAGGAAGGGAAAAAACTGCTGCAATGCAGTCTCTGCGGCCATCAGTGGTCGTTTCATCGTTTGACCTGCATTCATTGCGGCAACACCGACCACGAGACGCTCGCCTATTTCACCGTCGACGGCGAGCCCGGCTGCAGGGTCGATGTCTGTCGCAGCTGCAGCGGTTACCTGAAGGTGGTCGACAGCCGCCAGAGGGGTGAGGGGCTGCCACTGGAAGTCGAGGATGCCGCCACGCTGCAGCTCGATGTGCTGGCTGCCAGGGAAGGATTCAGTCGCGGCAAGAAGGAAACAACGGGTTGCTGAAGGAGGTGCGGCATGATGGCCGTGAGCGACATCGTTCCCGCGACAACCGGGATTGTCCTGGCCGGTGGCGAGAGCCGGCGCATGGGGAGCGACAAGTCACTGCTGCCGCTGGACGGCGAACGTTTCATCGAACGCATCTTCCGGCTGATGGCGGAGCTTTTCGATGAGGTCCTGATCGTCACCAATGCGCCCGAACTCTATGCCGACATTGCGTGCCGCAAGGTGCCTGACGTCTACCGGGGCCGGGGGGCGCTGGCGGGAATTCACGCCGGTCTGCGTCATGCCCGCAGCCCGCAGATTTTCGTCGTTGCCTGCGACATGCCCTTTCTGCGGCCGGAACTGATTCGCCATATCTGCCGGACGAACCGGTGGGATGTTCACGTTCCACGAACAGCTTCAGGACTGGAGCCGCTGCACGCCTGCTATCGCAAGGCCTGCCTGCCGGCCATGGAAAGGATTCTGCGAAAAGGCGGCCGTCGCATCGTCGATTTCTTTCCGGCGGTCAGGGTGGCGGAAATGTCGCCCGCGGTCTGGCGGCGCCATGACCCGGAGGGGCTCTCCTTTCTCAACGTCAATACGCCACAGGACTATTTTGCCCTGCGCCGGACCGTGCTTGCCGGCAACGACGGCATGGTGGGCCAGTGAGGTTTTTTTCTTCAGCCTGATTCAGGTTCAGGGGCGACAGGCCCGGATTCCTTCCTTTCTTGTTCCCTTTTCAAACACACATGAAAGATAAAGCCCGGAAGGGCTGGGCAGCATCTGTCGCGAGGGATGGCAGACAGGAGCTTCGGTATGGCGGACCGGAGGAGCGATGGAAATCCATATCTACCTGGGTGACGAAAAAAGGGTGCAAAATGAAAAACTACAGGCTATTATGGTAACAAAATACTGTTTTACTGGGGGCTGAGGTTCGTTCGGTCATGAAGGTGGACGCCACCGACCCGGAAAACAGAACCAAGTGAATCTCCGAGCCGTTTCACCTAAAGGGTCTGTGGCCCCAGGGTGGACGGCCAATGGGTACGGCGGGAAACGGCCGTGCCTCCCACGTTTGGAAAGGAGAGCTGGCCGGCGCGACTTTTGGGCGCGGCGGAAGAGGGCCTCTTTCCATGCGGATTGGGGTCTTTTTACTGCCTGAATGCCTGAAGCCACGACCCGCCGAAAGGAGAGATGGGATGAAAATCTGGCTGCAGACCATGCTGCTTCTGATTGTTTTTCTGGCCGTGCCCGCCTTTGCCGTCGAGCATCTGCGTCTGGCGACCACCACTTCGACCGAGAATTCCGGTCTGCTGGCCGTTTTGCTGCCACCGTTCGAGCAGGCCAACAACTGCCGGGTCGACGTCATCGCCGTCGGCACCGGCAAGGCCCTCAAGCTTGGCGAGACCGGGGATGTCGACGTGGTCCTGGTGCATGCCCGCAGCAAGGAAGACAAGTTCGTCGCCGCCGGTTACGGCGTCGACCGGCGCGACGTGATGTACAACGATTTCGTCATTCTCGGGCCGAAGGACGATCCGGCCGGCATCGCCGGACTCGCGGATGCCGCAATGGCCATGCGCCGGATCGCCCGGGCGAAGGCGACCTTCGTCTCGCGCGGCGACGATTCCGGCACCCATACCCGGGAGAAGCAGCTCTGGCAGGCCGCCGGTGTCGTGCCGAGGGGCGACTGGTACCTGGAGGCCGGTCGCGGCATGGGTGAGGTGCTCACCATGGCCGATGAGCGGCAGGGCTACACGCTCAGCGACCGTGGCACCTTCCTTGCCTACCGGGGCAAGATCGAGCTTGCGGTTCTGGTCGAGGGGGACCGGCGCCTGTTCAATCCCTATGGTGTCATCATGGTCAACCCGGCCCGACATCCGCACGTCAAGGTCGAGCTGGCGCGGAAATTCATGGATTTTCTGACCTCGGCCGAGGGTCGGAAGCTGATCACCGGCTACCGGCGCAACGGCGAACAGCTCTTTTACGTCGCCGACTGACGGGAGTCGCCCTTGGGTTATCTGTCCGAATCGCTGGGAACCGCCTTCGGTCTGATCGTCCAGCTTGACCGGGAGGTTCTGGGCGCCGTCAGGGTGTCGCTGTCGACGTCCCTGGTCGCCACCCTGGTCTCGACGGCCTTGGGAGTGCCGATCGGCGCGGCGGTCGGTCTGGGCCGTTTTCCCGGCCGGCGGGCCGTGCTGACCCTGCTGAACACCCTGATGGCGCTGCCGACGGTGGTGGTCGGGCTGCTGCTCTTCGGGCTGCTGAGCCGCCAGGGACCGCTGGGCGACTTCGGGCTGCTCTTCACCCCCTGGGCGATGATCATGGGGCAGACGGTCCTGGCGACGCCGATCGTGGCCAATTACACCCTGTCGGCGGTGGCCGGAGCCGATCCGCGTATTCTACCCACCGCCCTGACCCTGGGCGCGAGCCGGCTGCGCGGCGTCTGGCAGCTGCTGCTGGAGGTGCGTTTCGGCGTGATGGCGGCCGTTGTTGCCGGGTTCGGCCGGGTTGTTGCCGAGGTCGGCGTGGCGATGATGCTGGGCGGCAACATCCGCGGCTATACCCGCACCATGACCACCGCCATCGCCCTGGAGACCAGCAAGGGAGAATTCGCTTTCGGCCTGGCCCTGGGACTGCTGCTGCTGAGCGTGGCCCTGGTGGTCAACCTGTTTCTCAACACGATGCAGCAGAGGTGAGCGATGGAACAGCTCGTCGAGATCCGCGACCTTCTCTTCAGCCGGGAGAATTTTATCCTGCGTGTCGACCGGCTCGAGCTGCAGCGCGGAAGACTCTACCTGCTGACCGGACCCAACGGCGCCGGCAAGAGCACCCTGTTGCGGCTGCTGGCTCAGCTGCTGACTCCGGATCGGGGCGAGATCCGTTTTCAGGGCCGACTGGTCGCCAGCGAAAGGGATCGCCAGCAGCTGCGCCGCCAGATCACCCTGGTGGAACAGACCCCGTTTCTTTTCGCCGGCACGGTCGGCCACAACCTGGCGTTCGGCCTGCGGCTCAGGGGAATTAGGGGCCGTCGGCTGCGGCAGCTTGTCACCGGGGCGCTGGCGGCCGTGGATCTGGTGGGGTTCGAGGAGCGGCGGACCGACAGCCTTTCCGGCGGCGAAGCCCAGCGGGTGGCACTGGCGCGGGCGCTGGTTCTTGAGCCGAAGCTGCTGCTGCTCGACGAGGCGACTGCCAGTCTCGATGCCGAGGTGTTGCCGTTGTTCGAGGGGCTGGTCGCCCGGCTGCTCGCCGAGGGGGTGACGGTGGTTCTTTCCAGTCACGATCGGGAATCGCCGCGCCGGCTCGATGCGCGCCACCTGGTCATGGACGGCGGAATTCTTCACCAGGTCGACAGGCCGTTTCCGGCTCTGTCCAGGAAATCAGAAACGGAGCAGAAAAGATGCCACGTTCCTTTGAAAGCGCACGGGAGCTGATTCTCGACAATGTCCGGCCGTTGCCGGTCGAACAGGTTTCTCTTGCCGAAGCGGTCGGGCGTATTCTTGCCGAGCCGGTTTGCGCCCCCTGGGATTTGCCGATGTGGGACAATTCGGCGATGGACGGGTTCGCCGTTCGCTGTGCCGACGCCGTGGCTGGCGCCGAACTGCCGGTTGTTGCCACCATTGCCGCCGGCGCCAGCGGCGTCGGGGTCGAGGTCCGGCCGGGAACCGCCGTCCGGATTCTCACCGGGGCGCCGACTCCGGCCGGCTGCGACGCCGTGGTCCCCTACGAGGCGACCGAAATGGTCGCCCCGGAGCGGGTGCGCATTCTCGAGCCGCCCCAAGTCGGGGACCATATCCGCCTGCGCGGTGAGGACATCCGGGCCGACAGCGAGGTGCTGCACGCCGGCACCTGTCTGCGGCCGGCCGAAATCAACCTTCTCGCCTCTCTGGGTCTGACCGGGGTCCGTGTTCACCGGCGGCCGCGGGTGGCGATCGTCTCCACCGGCGACGAGCTGGTTGAGCCGGGAACCGTGCCCGGTCCGGGGCAAATCGTCAACAGCAACGGGCTGGCTCTGGCCGCAGCCGTACAGCAGGCCGGTGGCGAGCCGCTGCTGCTCGGCATCGCTGCCGACGATCGTGACAGTTTGCGGCGGAGGCTGGCCGAGGGGCTGGAGGCCGATGTGCTGATCAGCTCGGCCGGGGTTTCCGCCGGCGACCGGGACCTGGTGCGGGTGGTGCTCGAGGAGCTGGGGGTGCGTCAGCTGTTCTGGAAGATCGACGTCAAGCCGGGACGCCCGACCGCCTTCGGTTTGCGCGACGGCAAGCCGGTCTTTTCCCTGCCGGGTAACCCGGTTTCGGCGCTGCTCACCTTCGAGGAGTTCGTGCGTCCGGCCCTGCGGCGCATGCAGGGAGATGCGCAGCCGATGCGGCCGATGCGGCATGCCACCCTGGCCGGGCCGGTGGTAAAGAAGCCGGGGCGCACCCTGCTGCTGCGGGTCGTGCTGCGGCAGGAAGGGGATCGGCTGCTGGCGGAGAGTTCCGGCGACCAGAACACCGGCATCACCAGCACCCTGCTGCGCGCCAACGGCATCGCCATCCTGCCCGCCGAACGCGGCGCGTTCGAGGCGGGAGAGCAGGTGCCGGTGCATGAGATCTGATTCTCGGCAAGGCGAAAGGGAGGGGCCGCCGGGATTGCCGGAGGTTCAGTCCTGCGGAGTCAGGGCCGTCAGCGCGTTGCGGAAGTCGTCCGGCAGGGCGGTGGGCGTGCCGGCCTTCTGGTCGAAGCAGACCATGACCGTGCCGGCTCTGGCGAAGACCTTGTCGTTGCCGTCGTGCATCCGGTAGCCGAGGGTGAAGCTGCGGCGTCCGACCTTGTCCGCCCAGACGTCGATCAGCACCCGGTCGTCCAGTCCGATTGGCTGCAGGTAGCGGCAGGTCGCTTCGGCGACCAGAAAGAGGATGCCGCTGCGCATCAGTTCGGCGAAACGGTCGCGGAAGAACTTGACCCGCGCCGTTTCCAGGTAGGTGAAGAAGGTGGCGTTGTTGACGTGCCCGTAGGCGTCGAGATCGGAGAAGCGGATTTCGATTTCGGTGCTCAGCTGCGACATGGTCATTGCTCCGGCTGGGCATCGCCGTTGAGAATGTCGAGAATGCGCTGGCGGTAGGCGACGATCTCCTGGCGCAGGGAGGAGAGGTTG
Source organism: Geothermobacter ehrlichii (assembly GCF_008124615.1). Lineage (NCBI taxonomy): Bacteria > Pseudomonadati > Thermodesulfobacteriota > Desulfuromonadia > Desulfuromonadales > Geothermobacteraceae > Geothermobacter > Geothermobacter ehrlichii. The sequence continues at coordinate 1,221 of NZ_VNIB01000016.1, read as the reverse complement.
GCGATTTTCTGGTCGACTTTGCCGATATGATGGTCGAGGATCTCCAGCAGCCGGGGAGTGATCTTGGTGAAGTCTCGGTTGCTGGTGTCGAAGTTGTCGGCCAGCTCCTGCATCTCCCGCAGGGTGATGCCGAGCTCCTTCAGCTTGAGGATGAACTTGAGCCGCAGTACGTCTTCTTTCTGGTAGGTGCGGGTGCCGCCGCCCAGCCGCTCGGTCGAACCCATCAGGCCGATCTCTTCATAATAGCGGATGGTGCGGGTGGTGATGCCGAGCCTCTTGGCCAGCTCGCCGATCTGTACGGGATAGGTGATCTTGTCCATGCCGGAATGACCTTTACGTAACATTTGGCACTTCTGTTAACAGATGCGCCCCTCGGTTGTCAATGCAAAACGTCTGAAATGGCCGGATAAATACAGGGTTTTGCGCCTGTGCCGGGAAGGGTAAAAAGATGTTATATTTCTGCTTGACCTTTACGTAAACATGATGATACTGTGCCCCCGAACCGGTTGCGTCCGGATGGGCGGCCGCCTTTCGCCCTTTGCCGGGCGTTGTGGAGACGGCGGTCGGCAGGGGTAAAAACCCGGAAAGGATGGAGCTGATGGAACTGACCCGTGAGATCTACTGGAATGTCGGTCATTCGGTACTGATCCCCATGTATCTGCTGGTGGCGGCGGCCATCGGCGTGCTGGTCTGGGGTATCCGCAAGCGGCTGGCCACCTACCGCCTCGGCCAGCCCCTCGACCGGTTCGACCGGCGCGAAGAGCGGTTTGCCGGCGTGCTGCGCGATGTCTTCCTGCAGGCCCGGGTGCTGCGCGTCAAGGGAGCGGGGACGGCCCATGGTCTCTTCTTCTTCGGATTCGTGCTGCTGACCATCGGTACCACCCTGGTCTTTCTGCAGGCCGACATTCTGCAGCCGTTGTTCGGCGTCCGCTTTCTCAAGGGCGGGTTCTATCTGCTCTTTTCCGTCGTGCTCGACCTGGCCGGACTGGTCGGCCTGGTCATGCTGGTCGGGCTGGCGGTGCGACGTTATCTCGTACGGCCCAAGGATCTGCCCACCGTCGCCGACAACGCCCTGATGCTGATCCTTTTGCTGCTGATTTTCGTGACCGGCTTTCTGCTCGAAGGAGCGCGCATGGCCGCCACCGAGCTCGGCACCTCCCTCTCCTGGTGGTCGCCGGCCGGTCTGCTGTGCGCCCAGCTTTTCGCCGGCATGGAAGAGTC